>JAPOUP010000147.1 GCA_026708635.1 Rhodobacter sp. | reverse complement strand
CATGGGAAACCGGGTTCCGGACGTCACGCAGGTATCATGGGGGCGTCTTTTGTGGCGGGCCTGGCGTCCGGGGCACGAAGATAGAGCGGTGCCGGACGTTCGATGGGCGAGCCGGCCTTTTGGCGCCCGGCCGCGATCAGTGAAATCGCGCGGGCGGGCGCAAATCGCGCCGAAGCGCATCCGGCGCCCAATCGGCTCGCCGTTTTTTCCGCAAGGCTTCCGACGCATCGGATACCCGATCCGGGAATTCCGTCAATATTCTCGGGTGACGCGATGAATGGCGCCGGATCCCCGAACCCATGCCTCTGGAAATAGCCCATTCCCCGATGCGCGTCCAGGCACGCGAGAACCGGTCGCTCCACGCCGTGCGCGACGGCCTCAAGAAGCGTGACGCCGAGCGCCGGAACGCCAAGCCCCAGGGCCAGTCCCCGGGCCGCGGACACCGAGATTCGGACTCCTGTGAAGCTTCCCGGCCCCACTCCGACGCCGACGGCGTCAAGATCGCGCCAGGCGACGCCCGCTCCCTCGAGTAACTCCGTTAGCATCGGCAGGAGCCGTTCGGCCTGGCCTCGGGCCATGCTCTCGTGCCGCTCCGCCAGACACCGTTCACCCGCGAGCAGCGCGGCCCCGCAATACGGCCCCGACGTATCGAATCCAAGAACCAGCGGCTCAGGCAACCGGGCGCACTTCGGTGACTTCCGGAATGTAGTGTCGAAGGAGGTTCTCGATTCCCATCTTGAGGGTCAGCGTTGACGACGGGCAGCCGGCGCAGGCGCCCTGCATGTGCAGGTACACCACCCCGCGCTCGAAGCCGTGGAAGGTGATGTCACCGCCGTCCTGGGCGACCGCCGGGCGCACCCTGGTGTCGAGAAGTTCCTTTATCTGGCCCACGATTTCGGAATCAGGTCCCTCGTGCGAGGCGTGCCCGGAGGCGGTTTCGCCGGTGATCGCGGGCAGGCCTGACTGGTAGTGTTCCATGATCGCGCCGAGGACGGAGGGTTTGAGATGCTCCCAGGCGACGCTCTCCGCCTTGGTCACCGTCACGAAGTCATTGGCGAGAAATACGCCCGTCACGCCGTCCACGGCGAAGATCCGCCCCGCCAGCGGCGAATCTCCCGCCGCCTCCACCGAGGTGAAGTCAGCCGTGCCGGCGTCAAGGACCGTTTTGCCGGGCAGGAATTTCAGGGTAGCTGGATTTGGAGTGGATTCGGTCTGGATAAACATCGTCAGGTTCCCTTGCTGGTCTATTGATATTCTTGCTTGGCGCCCCGGTGTCAAGGAGTTCTGGAATCATTCTAAACTGCCGCCCCGCGATTTTTCATGACGGCTTCCCCGGGGACGCCGTCAATGTTCCATGGGGTTTTGGGATACCGCGCGACGGCACCCGCGAGGCTCCGGAAACCACGCCCGCAAGACGGGGAATTTCATGATTGCGTCGATAGCGGGCGCCGTATGCCGACATAACACCCCGAACCCAGGCCTCCGGGATCGCGCTCGCGGGGGATAGGTCTGATCGATGGACGCTCAGGGCCGCATGGGCGGCCGTTCCCCAACCCTCCCGGAGACCGGAACTCCCGCTCGGCGGCCCCCGCATGCACGGCGTCCGCTTCGCCCCCCGCCGGTCGCTCGACGGTCAAGGGAGGGCACCGCAGCGGTCCGTCGACGCCGTCGGCTCCGGTTCGGGTGGGAGAGACAGCGAACGTGGATAGCCGCCCCGCGCGCCTGGCTCGGCTGAGGTACCGTGACCCGCGCCGCGCGGATTTCCAGGCGGGCGCGCGGTCGCTTTCGAACGCGGGGACCGGCGGCGGCCGGAACCGCCAGCCCGAACGTCGCGACGGCCGGCCGGGACGCCGGGATCCGGGCAGGGGTTCCGCGCCTCTATTCGATTACGCCCGCTTCACGGTAGTAGGCGGCAGCGCCGGGATGAAGCTCCATCAGCCCTCTCTTTGAGGCGGCAAAGCTGACATCCAGGGCTTCCGCCCAGGGGGCCTCGGACGTGATCTGTTCGATATTGTCCCAGAATGCCTTGGTCAACGCATAGACCGTGTCTTCGTCGAGATCCGCCCGAACGGCGATGCCGACCGCCGTATCGAACGACATCACCGGGCCGTCGTTGGCCTGTCCCTGGTACATGTCGGCGGGAACCTCGGCGCGGTAACGCCACTGGCCGAGAAACTTCTCCACTGATTCGCCCTCATGGCTTTCCGGACCGAGAAAGCGCAGTTCCTCTGTTTCGGTAAACTGTATGAACTGTCCGCAGGGGTCGAGACACCCGTTGACGTAAACGTCTATCTTCCCGTCCAGAAACGCCTGGAAGCCGGTCTGCCAGTTCGCCTTGATCGCGTCGTAGTCCTCGTTGGCGACCAGCCCCGTGGTCGCTTCCACCCAGCCTTTGGCCGCGTTATAGGCCCCTCCGCCCTGTGGCCCGAGGAACACCGTCGTGCCCTCCAGGTCGTCAAGCGTCTGGATGTCACTGTCGGCGCGAACCGTGAAGTGATACTGTCCGTAGGGAAACCACATCAGCAGCTGGAGGTTTTTGGCGAGTTCCGGAGCCTCGGGCTCTCCGGCGTACATGGCCTTGCCGCCCGCCATCAGATTGTAGACGACCGGACTGGTCATCGAAAGGTCAAGGTTGCCGCGGGCCACTTCCATCATATGCAGGGTTGCGGCGCCACCGCCGGACACCTCGATTGACAATCCGTCAAGGTTGTCCGTGACGACATTCGCGAATGTCGCCATGGTGATTGCCTGACCCAGGCTGGGGGCGATTGTCGCCATTCGCAGGATCCGGTCTTCGGCCGCGGCCGCGCCGCCCAGTGAAACGGCGGCCAGGGCCGCCAGCGTAAGTTCGCGCATGTTCTTCCTCCTTTGATCCGTACGTTCTATCTGGTCATCCGACCGATACGCGACGGGAATCCGGAATTAAACCTGTGTCCCAGCGTGAGGACAACCGCGGCGAGCAGCGCGGGAACGGCAATGGTCATGTTCGGAAGCAGAACGGCAAGGCCAGTGACGGTTCGGGCCACCCTCTCGGGGACGCCCAGCCGGTTCCTCGCGTGTCCCGCGAGAGCCGAGGTCAATAGTGACATGGATATCGTGAACGCGAGAACGATCCATCCCAGATCACCCCATGATACCGTCGTGACGTCGATCATCGCGCTTGACCTGGGCAGTTCGTCACCGAACCAGACGAACAGCTCCTGCAGCTTGTAAAGCACCGCTGGATGGTAGACGAAGACAAACGGGATGATGAAGCCCGCCAGCGAGAGCCTGGCCGCCTGTAACCCGGTTTGCACGGGGTTCGCCCCCGCGATCGGGGCCGCGGCGAACGCGGCGAGCGCCACCGGCGGCGTCACGGTCGAAATGACGGCGAAGAAGACAACGAACATATGTAGCGTGAGCGGGGCCAGTCCGACGGCCTCTATCCCGGATGACAGCGCGATGACGATGATGAAATAGGTGGCGCCCGGCGGGAGGCCCATTCCCAGTATGATGGCGCCCAACGCCACCACGATCAACGCGACGGGCAGCGGGCCGTTCGCCAGCTGCGTCAGCAGCAGCGACAGTCTTCCGGAAAAGCCGGACACCTGGATCAGCCCGACGATCAATCCGATCGCGGCCACAATTACCACAATACCCGTGGCGATCCGGCCCGCGTCGACGAAAGCGCGGTATATCCCGTTCCAGGACCGAAAGTCCGGAAACAGGATCAACGAGCAGGCGAAGGCGGCGACGAATCCATAGAATCCAGCTTTCGGCACCGACGGCTGCGCGAACAGGAAATAGCTCAAGGTGCCCAGGGGAAGGATGAAGACAAGGCATTGGATCATTTCACGTCCGTTGAGGCCGGGACGGGCCTCCGCGGGCAGCGGGCCGATTCCCTGACGGCGCGCCTCGAAATAGACCGTCATGAAGGTACCGAGATAATAGAAAGCCGCGGGGACGATCGCCGCGACGACGATATAGCGGTACTCGAGACCGATTTGCCCCGCGACGAAAAAAGCCACGACGCCGAGAACGGGAGGCATCACCTGCCCGCCCGTCGACGCGGCCGCCTCAACCGCCGCGGCGAAGCTGGGCCTGAAGCCTGATTTCTTGATAACCGGAATGGTCATTACGCCGGTTGACACGACGTTCGAGATCGCCGCGCCCGACAGTGTCCCGAACAGCGCGGATGAAGCCACCGCGGCATGCGCCGCGCCACCGGTGAAACGCCCCGTCAGACGGTTCGCGATCTTCATCAGCAGGTCGCCCGCGCCACTGGCCATGAGGACCGCGCCGAACACGATGAATATCAGAACGTTTCCCGATACCACCTGCAGGGGCTGACCGAACATCCCGCCTGTCTGGGCCCAGAAATTCAGCACCATGGAATTCATCGACTGGGCCACCGTGCTTTCCGACCCGGCGAATATCCCGGTCCATTGGGGCAGCTGGCCGCGGACAAAGAAATAGATCAGCCAGAACAGGCAGAAACCGACGATGAACCCCCCGAAATGGCGCCAGGTCAGATATAGCGTCAGGGCCGTGGCTATGGCGAAGAGGAAATGGTCCGACGCGTCGGCTCTCGGCAGTGCGCCGCCATCCACGGCGAAGAGCTTGACGATCCAGACCAGAAGCACCGCGGATGAGAGCGTCGCCAGGGACCAGTTCAGCCAGCGCCAGCGCATTGGCAGAAACAGAAACGTGACCGCGAAGGACAGGAGCAGGGGCAAGCCGAGGATCATCCCGGTGGGCAGAAGGACGGATCGCTCCAGTTCGCGGTATCCGGCGCCGAGCCAGTGTGATCTGAGGATCCGCCTCTGGTCCCGACGTGACAGATCCTCAAATCCCTGGGTCGTCGCCTCGATGAACCAGCGGACGAATTCACTCATGGGGCCTGACGCCGCGTAGACCAAGATCGTGAGCGTGAACAGGAAGGCGGCCACGTTTCCCACGCGAAGTTCGGGGACCTCCCGGCTCATTGCATACCCTCCGGCAACCTCAGCCTACCGAATTCCCCAGGGCAGGTTCAGGGATGGCGGGTTCGACACCGTCCGGAAGCCCCTCCGCTTGCGCCTCGATACCTTCGGCGATTACTCCCGGCGCCGCGTTGGACGCGATGGCGCCGTCGTCCCGTCGCGCCTGACTGAACACGAAACCTGCACCCGCGGAAACCCGCGTTTCGTGACCTTCCGGAAAAACGCCCGCACCCGGAATGTGGCTGCGGGTAAGGCTGGTCCGGCCAACGGAACCGTCGGACGATCGGCGGACCCCAGCCATTGCGATCCCGGCCGCCCCAGCGCTTTCAGATGCGTCAATGGCGGTAATTTCGCTCATTTCCTCGGTCATATGCCGTGTCGATGAGGTGCCGGGACGCGGCGGCGGCGGGGATTTCATTAACGGGGCCCGTCGCCGGGGACGGGCGGGCAGCCCGTCAGGAGCCGGCGTTCTCCACCCCATTTGGCGGGGATGGCTGAAGCCGGCGCCTCCGGTCGACCGATTCCGGCGGCCGTTTCGGCTTCACAGTCCAAGTGACTCGCTTTCCCCCATCGCATCCATTCCCCCATCCACGACAATGTCCTGACCCCTGATCCATCCGCTTTCCGGTGAGGCCAGAAACAGGATTGTGTCCGCGACCTCGGCGGGAGTTCCGGCCCGTCCCGCGCGTTTGAGATTCCTGGCCATCCTGTCGCCGAAAGCCTTGGCGAAGTCCGGCAGGATGCCGGTATTTACGGCTGCCGGGCTGACACTGTTCATCCGCAGCCCCCGCGAGGCCAGACGTTGGGTTTCGGCGACGGTTAACGCGATCACGGCTTCCTTGGAAAGACAGTAAGCCCGTGTCGCGTCAATTCCGCGGTTGGCGATGAAGCCGCCCAGATTCACCGGATCAAGCGCCATCAACGCCCTGACCTCGTCAATATTGTCACGCCACTTCGCCCCGGCGCGGGACGCCGTGTTCACAATGGCGGCTCCTGGCGTGAGTTTGTCCAGTAGGCCATGGACAATGGATCTGAGGGCAAAGAAGTTCACTTTGAGGATCGGTTCCTCCTGACCGTCCCTCGGGGGCATCCCCGCATTGTTGATCAGTCCGTCGTACGGGCCGTTCGCTGCGCCGATGGCCTCACTGACCGAATCGGGGTCGCCGAGGTCGGCCCTGATCCATCTATCCACATGCCCACCGGGTTCGGATATGTCGATCGCCGTCACATCATGGCCGTCGCGCTTAAGCCGCAACGCGACCTCGGCACCGATTCCGGTCGCCCCTCCCGTCAGCGCAATCCGCATTTCAGCCGTCTCCGGTCCCGCACGCGACACAGGCTTCGTTCCGGATATGCGTCACACGGGCCGCGCCCCGTCCAGCCAAGGGCGCCATCCAGACCCGGTTCATGCCCGGCCACCACAGCCTCCGGTCGATCGTTTCGTTATATCCGGACCGGATCCATTCACAAGCGCCCTCGTATGGATTTCCGAAGGGCCTATATCTCGCTCTGGTGGCGCGAGGGGCCGGTCAAAGACGTCGATAGACTGATTGACGCGATCCCGGGTCAGGTGACGGTGTCAAGCTTTTCCTTAGGCAGATTGCCGGGCACGATGGTGATCGGAACCGGAAAGGAACCCGACGAGCGGCTGAGCTTCGTGACCAAGGGGCCCGGACCGGCTGTGTCGGATCCGGCACCGAGCACAAGGACATCTATTCCAGGATCCTCGTCTATCTGCGCGAGAATCTCCGAAACGGCTTCACCTTCCCGGATCACCAGCTCCGGATGGACGTTCCTCCTGTCCCGCATCCATTTCGCGAACACTTCGAAATGTGCCTTGATACGCTCACGCGCCTCTTCCCGCATGATTTCGCCGACGCCGATCCAATGCTGGAACTCTTCCGGCGGAATGACCGAAAGGATCTGGACGCCGCGTCCACTGCGGGAAGCCGCCATCGCGGCGAACCTCATGGCGTTCAGGCATTCCCGGCTGTCATCAAGCACGACAAGGAACTTACGCATCCGACTCCTCCCGGGCGCGGGTCCATGGCCAGACCGCTGGCAGCGGCCGTGTCACCGCATGGGTCGATCCCAGGCTATCCGATCGGACCAACGTTCGCGCTTCCGGCTATATCGCGGTCAGTTTCCGGACAGGGCCCAGTCCCAGTACAGCTCGCGGACCCGTTTCGTCACCGGACCGGTCTGATAACCTGTTCCGTCGAATTCCGTGACCGGCGTCACTTTCATCATATTGCCCGACATGAAAATCTCGTCGGCGTCCCGGAAGTCGTCGAAGGTGAGCACGGTCTCATGCACGGTCAGGCCGTCCAGCCTGAGATTCGAGATATGCCTTGAGCGGGTGATGCCGGCGAGAAAGGTTCCGTTCGCGATAGGGGTATAGACATCTCCGTCCTTCACCATGAACACGTTGGCCGTCGCGGTTTCGGCCACATTGCCCATCGCATCGGCGACAAGGGCGTTGTCATATCCCTTTGACCGCGCTTCGGCCAGCATTCGCGCGTTGTTCGGATAGAGGCACCCGGCTTTCGCGTTGACGACCGCGTCCTCAAGGACCGGCCGCCGGAACCTTGTGGTTGTCAGTCTGGCCGTGGCGTTGGGCGGCGCCATGGGTATCTCCTCCAGGCAGACGCAGAATCCCGTCGAACCGTATTTTGGCACCACGGCCAGGTCCGTACCCTCAAGCGCCCAATACATTGGCCGGATGTAGACCGAGGCGTTTCTATCATAGCGCTTCAACCCTTCCCGGATGAGTTCCACCATCTTCGCGGGGCTGACGGTCGGTTTGATCATGAGCGCCTCGGCCGACCTGTTTATCCGGGCGCAATGCGCTTCCAGATCCGGAGCCACTCCCTGTGAATAGCGGGCGCCGTCAAAGACGGACGATCCGAGCCACGCTCCGTGGTCCGCCGCGCGCAGCACCATCATGTCGCCTTGGTGCCAGGTTCCCTGAAAATAGGTCTGGATATTGGATCCGGTTGCCATACCGCACTTCCTCCGATGCGCCGGGAAAGGGCTCCCGGACGGGCGGGCTCCGGTTGCCTTATGGAAGTCCCGCGTGATTGGCCAATTATCGACCCATACGCCATTGAACAGGTTTTGCGCAGGCTGGCAAACAGTTCCCGCCGCCTTTCGGGCCGTTCATTTTCATTTCGCCGCGCGAGGGTCACGGACTTTAGCCCCGTGGACCTTCCTTACGGCTTGGCGCGGCCTAACGCCGAACACGGGGGGCCATGTGAGGAAATGTCCCGTAACCCCCTTGATCTCCCATGCAGGCTTACGCCGGGATACTCCGATCGTGGCTCCGGCCGGGATCCACTCCGGATGAATTCTCGTACCCGCGCCCTAGCATGATGGCGATCCATCCGCGCCTTCACACGCTCCTCCCGCGCTTCCAGCTTGCCCGGGGGTCGCCATCGAGCCCTTGAGTTCAGACATTTTTCTGCATAACGCATTGATATCGTTCATGCCAGCTCCG
>JAPOUP010000252.1 GCA_026708635.1 Rhodobacter sp. | reverse complement strand
CAGGGCAAGCGTAGCGGAAGCGAAGCGCAGCCGCCAACTAATCTGGGATACACCCAACTTCCGAACTTCCGGGTCCCGCTTGACGGCGGTAATCGCCTAGCGTATTGCTATAGCGCAAGCGGTTGTAGCTCAGTTGGTTAGAGTACCGGCCTGTCACGCCGGGGGTCGCGGGTTCGAGTCCCGTCAACCGCGCCATCTAATTTTATTCTCCTGAAAAGTCAAGAACTTGAACGTGAGAATGACGTGCATTCCGAGCATGTCCCAAGAACTGGGATATAAGTATGCGTGGCAAACACGCGAGATCCCGACCGATTTTCGCTCAAGTGTGGCGGGCGCTGGTACTACCGACGTCGCGTACCCCAACCTTAGGGGGCGGTATCTTTATCCCGGCGAAGAGCGTGAAACGTTGCCATTTCCGGGTCAGCGACCGGATATCGGGACAATGTTCCGGGCGCGTTCCATAAACTCGATGTTGCGTCTAGCCAGAGACAGATGCAGGGAAGCCTCCGCAATCCCGGCACTAATTTTTGGTTCGGCCGCGATCACCATCCATACGCCCGTCCGTGCGCACCTGCCGAAACTCGCGCGGAAGTCTGAAAGTCACATTTTCCTCCACGCCATCCAGATTCACGACTGTCATGTCAAACAACTGATCAAGGCGTTTCACGAGACCCTGAACCAGAATCTCCGGTGCCGACGCGCCGGCCGTTACTCCGACGGTGTTAACGCCGTCAAACCATTCGAGCTTGATTGCATCCGCGTCGGGGATGAGGAAACTCCTTGTGCCGCCCGACTCGCAGATTTCACGGAGCCTGTTCGAATTGGAACTGTTCTGTGCCCCGATCACTAGGACAAGGTCACATTGCTCTATCAGCTTCTTCACCGCGTCCTGTCGGTTTTGGGTCGCATAGCAAATATCCTCGGCGCTAGGACCGACTATGTCCGGGAAGCGCCTTTTGAGTGCCGCGACGACCTCTCTGGTGTCATCGACGCTAAGCGTTGTCTGCGTTACATAGGCGAGTTTTTTGGGATCGGCTGGCGACAGTGCGTCAACTTCCTCCACAGTCGAGATCAGCAGCACGTTCCCTTCAACGCGTCCCATAGTACCCTCGACCTCAGGATGGCCCTCATGGCCGATGAGAATGATCTGGCATCCTTGTTCGGAATACCTTCTCGCTTCGTTATGAACCTTGATCACTAAAGGGCATGTCGCGTCGATGACATGCAAATCCCTGAATTTCGCATCGTCCTCCACACGCCGAGAGACGCCGTGTGCACTGAATACGGCAACCGCGCCTATCGGAATGTCATCAACCTCTTCGACGAACAGCGCTCCCTTTTGGCGAAGACTGTCGACGACGTGCTTGTTGTGAACGATTTCATGGCGGACATAGACGGGAGCACCATAGACATCCAACGCCTTCTCAACGATATCTATGGCCCGGACAACACCCGCACAAAAACCGCGTGGCTGTGGAAGGACAACCCGTATAGGCCTCTTTACGTCTGTCGTGACCGGGTCCGTTCTGACCATAGTTCCCTCCATGAACGATAATGAGTGAAATTTAACCCACCAGAGGGGGTGGATTTTTCCCTCATTGCGTTAGCCGCGGTCGCCAAGCTAGTCGAACCACCCGACCCCGACAACGGATTTTTGCACACCCACCGCCACTTTCCGGCAATTCGGGCCGGCTCCAGTGGCGAATTCCCTTTTCTCCCAAGGGATGTGCGGTCACGACACCAGGCGGTCGGTCGTGCGGTTACGGCAGTTCCGCGGGACATCGTCTCAATGCCGCGGAATTCCCACCGGTGACGGTCGCGCCGCGAATGGGCCGGCGGATCGAGGGTGTCGGGTGGAGTGTCAAGTGGTGCCCCGAATTATTGCTTGGGAGGAACGAGATGGTGTCCCTTGTCGGGCCCGAAGGTGTCATGGTGTTGGCAGTGTCCAGGCTTATAAGGCGTACTCCGTTCGCCCTCCCGCCCGGCCGGGCGAAAGGCGTGACGAGGCGAGAGGCTTCCGACATCGATCTCCTGCCAGCCACGTTCGGTCAGTTCCTGCCCATGAAGTCCCGCAACCGCTCAAGCCCCTCCTGGATATCCTCAGAGGAGCGTGCGTAGGAAAATCGAATGGTTCTCCCACCCCGCGCCTCGTCGAAGTCCAGGCCGGGGGTGACCGCCACGCCGGCGTGCTCGAGGATCTCCGCAGCGAACTTCCGACTGTCGTCCGTAAGACTGTCCACTGCCGCATAGACATAGAAGGCGCCATCGGGTGGCGCGAGGTTATGGAAGCCGGCAAGCGGCAACCCCTCAAGCATCAGTCGGCGGTTTTCGATGTATACGGAAAGATTTGCCTGCAGTTCGTCCTCACACTCCATGGCTGCCCTAGCGGCGACTTGGCTGATATGCGGCGCGCAAATGAACATGTTCTGTGCCAGACGCTCCAGAGTGCGGATATGGGAGCTGGGAACCACCATCCAACCTATCCTCCAGCCGGTCATGCTGAAATATTTGGAGAACGAATTGATCACATAGACATCGTCACTGATCTCCAGCGCACTGATCGCCTTACGGTCATATTCAATACCATGATAGATCTCATCGGAGATGACCGACATGCCACGTTCCCGGGCCGCGAAGATCATTGAAGCCATCGCTTCCCGGTCTAGCATGGTACCGGTTGGATTGGCCGGGGACGCGATCAACAGGCCTGACAATCCGTCCGTCAAGTTTTCGGGCGTGGGCTGAAAACGATTCCCGGCGGCAGTGTTGACAATGACCGGAACAAGTCCAAGTGCCCTGAGGATCTGCCGGTAGGACGGATATCCCGGCGCGCCGAGGCATATACGGTCGCCGCTATCGAACAGAGCGGTGAACGCCAGAACAAACGCCCCGGATGAACCGGATGTCACGATGACTCTGTCCGGGTCGAGGTCAAGGCCATGGCGGTCGTGATAAAGTTTCGCGATGCGCAGACGGAGTTCCGGCAAGCCAAGTGCCACCGTATACCCGAGAGCCTGCCGATCCATTTCACGCACCGCGGCCGCGCGCGCTTCCGCAGGTGCGGGAGTTCCGGGTTGTCCCACCTCCATATGGATGATTTTTCGGCCCGCGGCTTCGGCCCGGCGGGCCGCATCCATCACATCCATCACAATGAAGGGATCGACCTCACTTCGCCTTGAGTTCCGCATGGCGTAATCCATATCATATCCGCATGTTGAACTGCATTCGTAAAGGCGGATGTCAATGGCTATCGGATGGACAGGTTTCATTAGTTCGCTGTTGGTGTCCGCGTTCGTGTCACTGGCCGCGCCTGCCCACGCAATCACGATCCTGCGCGATCCTGACATCGAGAACGCTCTCAAACAGCTCTCACTACCACTGATCAGAGCCGCGGGACTTAGTCAGGATCAGATCACTCTGCTAGTTGTCCGTGATAGCTCGCTTAACGCGTTCGTATTCGACTCCGCACATGTGTTCATACACTCAGGACTCATTCTCAAGATGAAAAGCGCCCGCGAGTTGCAGGCGGTCGTCGCCCATGAACTCGCCCACATCGCGAATGGTCATATCCCGCGTCGCCTGTCCAACCTGCGCTCTGCCGGCGGAGCCACCCGAATCGGTTTTCTCATGGCTCTCGCCATCGGTGCCGCCACTGGCAATGCGGAAGCGGCCGCAGGAGTCGCTGCCGGATCCGCCAGCAGCGCCCAGCGCGTTTTTTTCGGTCACACGCGTGCCGAAGAGGCGTCGGCGGACCAGGCGGCCCTGCGCTATCTATCGCAGGCGGGCGTGGACCCGAATGCCATGGCAACCCTGCTCCAGCGTTTTCTTGGACAGGAAGCGCTTTCAGCCGCACATCAGGATCCCTATGTCCGCACCCATCCTCCGACCCGGGAACGGATTCGTGCCGTAAATGGCTATGTTGCCGCCTACGGTGGGGTAAACACCGCACCTACGCAGGCGAATCGATGGTTCGCGCGGGCGCAGGCGAAACTTGGCGCGTTCATCCACGCTCCAAGCGATACGCTGCGTGCTGTAGCCGGAGACGACAATTCGGACCTCGCGGTGATGCGGCGGGCCATCGCGTATCACCGGCTCCCGGATCGCAGCAAGGCACTCGCCGAGGTCCGGACGCTGGCGGAAAGGTCGTCCGATGACCCATATATTCAGGAACTTCGTGGGCAGCTTCTGCTTGAAGCTGGAGAAACGGAGGCGGCTGTCCGGGCTTATGCCCGTGCTGCCAGCCTAAAGCCGGACAACGCGTTGATCCTCGCCGGGCATGGCAGGGCGCTTCTGGCGCTTGACACGCGTGACAGTCTCGCGCAAGCATTGAAACTTCTGGAGCGGGCCTATTCACGTGATGGTCAGGATCCACGCCTGATGCGTGATCTCGCGATTGCCTATGCGCGTAACGGCCAGAAAGGGATGGCGTCCGTCGCGACAGCGGAGCGTTTCGCCCTAGTCGGCGAATTAGGGAGCGCAGCTATCCATGCAACGCGTGCGCTGGAACTGCTGCCGAAAGGATCTCCCGGCTGGAATCGGGCGCAGGATGTGCTTAGCGCGGCCAGGTCCGCCGGATAGAAAGGAAGGGATATGCTGAAACAACTCGCGACGGCCGCGATGGCTCTTTCTATTGCTGGCGTACCAGCCGCCGCCCATGACATAGGAGCCATGACGGTTCAGGAGCGGGAGGAGCTTCGTGCGGAGATCCGCTCCTTTCTCCTCGATGAGCCACAGGTTCTTCTTGACGCCTTCGCCGTACTTGAGGAACGCGAACAGAATGAACGTGCCCGCGCCGACATGGAACTGGTCCAGATGAATGCCGATCAGCTATTCAATGACGGCCACAGCTGGATAGGCGGAAACCCTGACGGTGACGTCACCGTGGTCGAATTCATTGACTATCGCTGCGGATTCTGCCGGCGCGCCCATCCTGAAGTCGGCGAATTGATCGCTTCCGATAGTGACATCCGCCATATCATCAAGGAATTGCCGGTCCTTGGAGAGCAGTCGCTTATCGCCAGCAGGTTCGCGCTCGCGGTGAAACACATCCATGGCGACGACGCCTATGCCGAAACCCACGATGCCCTGATGACGATGCGGGGCGATGTCAGCGACGTTAGTCTTGCCGAACTGTCAAGACAGCTTGGCTATGAAACAGAGGTGGTCTTCGGGGCAATGGACGACGAAGCCGTCGAGCGCGCCATCAGCGAAAATCACGCGCTTGCCCAGCGGCTTGGGATCAATGGCACTCCCGGCTTCGTGTTTGGGGACCGGATGGTCCGTGGCTATATTCCGCTCGAACAGATGCGCGGCATTGTAGCGGAGCTCCGGGAAGGATAGGCTCGAAAACACCGCTAGGCGCGGTTATGCTTTGCCTGAAACGTGACCGTGTGAAGACATCATTCCACCTGTTCCGCCCGTTGGCGTTCAGCGTCGATCTCCGCCGCCTTAGCCTCGACCTGCGCCACGACATGGTCAATCATTTCTTCATTGGAAAGCTTGTGGCTCTGCTGTCCTCCCAGATAAACCATCCCATGACCCGCACCCCCGCCCGCGAACCCGACATCAGTCATGAGCGCCTCGCCGGGTCCGTTCACTACGCAACCAATGATGGAAAGCGTTATCGGCGTCCTGACATGCGCCAGCCGCTCCTCTAAGGTCTGGACCGTGCCAATCACGTCGAATCCCTGCCGGGCACATGAGGGACAGGAAATTATGTTTACACCCCGGTACCTCTGCCCGAGCGATTTCAGGATTTCGTAACCGACACGCACCTCTTCCACGGGGTCTGCAGATAAAGAGACCCTCACTGTATCTCCGATTCCCATCCAGAGAAGATTGCCCAGACCGATCGCGGATTTGACCGTTCCCGAATTGAGGCTTCCCGCCTCCGTGATTCCCAGATGGATCGGCGCGTCCGTGGTTTCGGCTATTCCTTGGTAGGCAGCCGCCGCCATGAAGATATCGGACGCCTTGACGCTGATCTTGAATTCATAAAAGTCATTTTCCTCGAGAAGCCGAATGTGGTCCATGCCACTTTCTATCATGGCTTCGGGGCAGGGCTCACCATACTTATCCAATAGCCTTTTTTCGAGGCTACCGGCGTTGACCCCGATACGCATCGAACAACCGTTATCACGCGCGGCGGCGATGACTTCGCGGACACGTTCCGAACCGCCGATATTGCCGGGATTGACGCGCAGGCACGACGCTCCGGCTTCCGCTGCCTCGATGGCTCGACGGTAATGGAAATGGATATCCGCGACGATCGGCACAGGGCTTTCCCTTACAATCTCCCGGAGGGCAGACGTCGACGCCTCATCTGGGGTCGAAACACGGACAATGTCCGCGCCGGCCTCCGCACAGGCCTGTATCTGGGCGACCGTTGCCGCCACGTCCTTGGTATCGGTATTTGTCATGGTCTGCACCGAGATTGGCGCTCCATCGCCAACAGGTACACTGCCTACATGAATCCTACGCGACTTACGGCGCTCGATGTTTCGCCAAGGGCGAATGCTGTTCAGTGACATTGGCGCAACCACTTACTTGCGTTGAGAAGTCAAGTCGACTCCAAAACCAATTCGGGGCGATGTTTGGTTATCCTAATGAGAAGCATCCGGCGAGGTCTCAAGTACCGACGCCAGGACGGCGAATTCCGCAAGCTGGCTGTCTCCGGCAGGATTGGCAACCGGGAAGCTCGAGACAACCTCATCCGGCCCCATGATTATATCATCGACGACCGTGGGGCCTTCACCAAGCGGACCGTAAATCTCCTCATCGACAAGGAAATACACCGAACCGGCGTTTCCGGTCCTTAGAATCGGAGGCTGTTCGGTTCGTGGCACAATGTAGCGTTCTCCTCCATCCAGGATTTTCTCCAGCAACACCGAACCGTCATCGGACCTGATCCTTACCCAAGAAGGTCGTACGGCCAATAAGACGAGATCCCTGACCTTTTCCTCAACGTCCCGCACGGTCACATGAGCGGGCGGAGACGGTTGGATGACCTCATTATTCTCCAGCGACGGACTATCTGGCACACCGCCTCCCGGGACTTTGAACTCGGCAAAGGTTCCTGCCTGCTCCGGATCCAGAGTGACGATCGCTGGATCCCGCGGAATCACGACTGGCACCTCGAGAGCTGGCGGAGGTCGATATAGTCGGTCCAGTTCCTCACCTCGCGGTCCGGAGGCCGCGACATCATTCGTTCCGGGCGAATCCAGAGATTGGGAAAACGCGAGCGGTTCGACGGCAACGGACACGTCGGCCACCTGATCCTCCCGGATGAACTGTACACGCTGTAATTCCTGCAGGATGGTCCAGCCACCATAACCAATTGCGAGAATCAGGGTGCCAAGCACAACCGAAGAGAATAAAGCGGGTGGGTCGAGCTTTGAGAGGTAGCTTTCCGATTCGGGGACAAACGGTGTGCTGGGAGATTTGAACGGATCGCTTTTCCTGTTTCCCCGCTTGATCAGTTCCCGCTTCCGCGAGAGTTCTCCCGGTGCCCCGGGACAGTGCTCGAAGCGATGGTTCCCTTCCTCGCAGAATTTCGTAAGAGCCCATTCCGGATCAAGCCCGAGATAGCGGGCGTAGGAACGTATATAACCGGGAATGAACGCAGGGACATCGAAAGCGTGCGGGTCAACGTTCTCAATCGCGGTAATATGCGAAATCTTTATCTTCAGCGCCGCCTGAACGTCGAGAAGCGACTTTCCCATTGTCGCGCGCTCGGCGCGCATGACGTCACCGAGACTTAAAGCGAAGTCGTCAAAGCCTTTCAGCTTCACCTGTCGGGTAGCGGCAGGTTGCGCCTCTTCCGACTGCAAGGCACGGCGTCCGATCATTCTATACATTCTATACATTCATGGCCCAAACCGGTCTTTCGCTTGCCCGCTCTGTCTCCCCCGCTAGAATTGCGGGCCCGATTTAATACGTTATCGGATATCGCACACACCATGCCAAAGAACACCGTACAGTCCAGATTGAATGCAAAAAATATCGCAAAGCCCACATTGAATGTCAAGAAGAAAACCCCAAAACCCAAAGATGCACGGGTCTCCCTCCCAGATTTCGGTCGATTTTCGTTTACATCCGGCACGTTCCCTTTCCACTCGTTGGTTCGAAGCCTCCGACTTCCAGTCGGATATTGCTTCAGCGGAAACGAATCGTGTTATGGCCATGTCCTTCCGGAAATGAGCCGCCCGTTCAGGGCAAAGGCTCATTTCCGGAAGGACATGGCCATGCGATATGATCGCTCCGCGCATTGCGTCCATTGCCACCGGTACCGTATCGTCTGGTCGACGAAGTACCGCCACAGGGTTCTGGTCGGTGACCTGCGTCTCCGGGTGCGCGCCATCTGCCGCCAGGTCTGCCGCGGGAACGGCGTTTCCATCCCGCATGGGGTGCTCCCGGGCGACCGCGCGCGCATGTCCGTGTCCGTGCCCCCAAGACCCGCCGTC
>JAPOUP010000003.1 GCA_026708635.1 Rhodobacter sp. | reverse complement strand
GCCCCGGCCCGCGTGGGCCCCGCCCTTCCGGTTCGGCCTCTTTCCCCGGCGGCGCGGATGCCGCCAGAGCCGGCCCCCGGCCCTGCGGTCGGCGCGGACGTGCCGCTGGATCCACTGACGCCCCGCCATCGGATGGCCCTCCAGGCGCAGCCTTCCCGAGACCCGCTCCGGGCTCCAGCCCTCGGCCAGCCGCTCCTCCACCATGCGCCACAGCTCCGGCGTCATCTTCCCGGGGACCGACGGGGCCGCTCTCCGCCGCGCCTCGGCCCTCCGCTGCGCCTGCCCGTGACGGTAGCCGCGCTCTCCCGGGTTCCGGCGCATCTCGCGCCAGACCGTCGTCCGGTCGCGCCCCGGCCGGCGGGCGACCGCCGCGTCGGGGATCCCGCTTTTCCCCATCGCGTGGATCCGGCATCTCCCGGGGTGGGTCAGGTGGCGCTGGCCCTTCGGCATGACAGTCTCCCAGTCTGAACACCGGGACTGTCGCCGCCATCCGGCCGATTCGCAGCATCATGCGTTGCCTCAGCCGGGATTCACCCACATCGGGTGTTGCACCTCACTGTGGAACGGGGGAAAGAATCCCGCAAGCATACG
The DNA here is from genome assembly GCA_026708635.1 of Rhodobacter sp. GTDB lineage: Bacteria > Pseudomonadota > Alphaproteobacteria > Rhodobacterales > Rhodobacteraceae > JAPOUP01. Next base: position 7,872 of record JAPOUP010000003.1, on the reverse strand, counting down.
TAATCAATACCCCGGCGCCACTCCGAAGCGCGATAGTTACTGCCTGTTCTTCAATGTAACGACTTTTCCGCCGTTTGGAGGCTATCGGGCCAGTGACGTGCCTGCGCTTGACGTGCGCGAGGTCATCGACGGCAAGCTGAACGCCGCCGATTTCAAATTCCGGACTCGCCGCTCTAGACCTCGGGCAGGACCCGCCCGATGGTCTTGGTCTTCTCCACCGTTTCCTGCCATTCCAGCTCGGGATCCGAGGCGGCTACGATCCCGCCGCCCACATGGAGCGATATCCGCCGCCCCGACACCCGGGCGGAGCGCAGGTTGACGAAAAGCCGCGTTGCGCCATCGATGTCCCTGGGCCCGAGATAGCCGGTATAGAAACCCCGCGTGTCCCCCTCTTCCCGCAGAATGAATTCCCGCGCCGGCGTCCGGGGCATGCCGCAAACGGCGGAGGTGGGATGCAGCCGGTTCAGAAGCCCGGCCAATGCCCGGCCATCGGCAAAGGCGCAGCGAAACTCGGACCGCAGGTGGCAGAGATTGGCCGCGCGCACCGACCGCGCGGGAGTTTCCTCCGCTTGGGTGAGGCCCTCTGCGGCGAAGGCCTCGCGGATATAGGCGGAGACCAGCGCCTGCTCCTCGACGATTTTGTCGGGCCAGTCGAGACTGTCGATATCCACATCGGCTTCGGGCCAGACGGTGCCCGCCAGCGCCATGGTATATGCGGTACCGCCGTCTAGCTGCAGCAGCACCTCCGGCGTGGCGACAAGCCAGGTGCCGGTAATGGCCGAGGTCGCAAGCGCAACGAATGCGTGGGGATGGGCAGCGGCCAGCGCTTCCACCAGATCGCAAAGGTCGTAGCTCTCGGGCAGCGCCCGGGTCTCCACCCGTGAGACCACGATCTTGTCGCAGGGCCCTTCGCGGACCGCGGCGACCGTGCGCGCCACGCGGGCTATGTAGTCGGCTCTGGGTGTCCCGGCTACGGGGTCGGCGCCTTCGGTTGCCTGAACCGGGCCGGGAGGCGCCGGGGAGAGCAATCGCGCCTGGGCATCCGTCACCGGGCGGTCCGACCAACCGTTGCCCATCCGGAACCTGCGTGTTCCGACCCCGATCAGGATATCCGCCTGGAACAGCAGGGCCGCGTTGCCATTCTCGGTCCGGAACGGCGCGATGACAAAGCCGGGGTCCGGTGCCGCGCCGAAAACCGGGACCTGCCGCGGCGCGGATGTGGCCACCAGCGCGTCAAACCCGGCTGCGCCCGCGACCCGCCAGAGCGCCAGCGGCGTTCCCGCCGCCACCGCTGAAGCAGCCAATGCACGCTGATCCGTCGTGAGCTGGGTCATCCTGATTCCTCCCCGGCCACACATTCTCCGCGCCGCGCGATGCGGTCCAGCCCTACCGCCTGCCATGCCATTGAAAACGGACGTTGAACAATGGACAAACGCGGAATTTAGGCTCATTTTACACCCGCGGGCGGTCCCGATCATGCCGTTCCGCACATTGGCAAACAACAATTTGGAGGGAGACCAAGATGAATTGGACTGAAACGCGCCGACAGGCTCTGGGTGGGATTTGCGCACTGACGCTGGGTATGATCACCTCCGGCGTCGCATCGGTGGCGCATGCCAACGACAAGGTAACGCTGGGTGCGCTGCGCTTCACCAGCCACTCCGCCGGCTTCATCGCCTACGAGAAAGGCTACTTCGCCGAGGAGGGTCTCGACGTGGAGTTCGAGTTCTTCCAGGCAGCGCAACCCATCGCGGTGGCAACCGCCGGAGGGGATGTCGATTTCGGCATCGCCGGGGTTACCGGCGGATTGATGAACCTGGCCGAAAAAAATGCGATCCGCATCGTCGCGGGCGTGCTGCACGAAAGGAAGGGCGTCGATGGCATGATGATAATGGCCTCGAACCAGGCCTATGAGGACGGGCTGAAGACACCCGCCGACATGGCGGGCCGATCGATGGCGATGACGCAGGTCGGCTCGTCCTTCCACTACATGGTGCAGTTCGTGGCCGCCGAGGAAGGGTTTGATCTGGACAGCATGCGGCTGGTGCCGCTGCAGAAGGTTGGCTCGATGATCGGCGCGCTGAAATCAGGGCAGGTCGATTCGATGATCATGGTGCCGCATATCGCCAAGGCGCTGGTGAACGCCGGGGAGGCCAAGGAGATCGGCTGGCTCAACGACTATGCCGAATACCAGATCTCCACGCTCTTTACCTCGGTCGACAATATCGAAAACAACCGCGACATGGTCGAACGGTTCATCCGGGCCTATTCGAGAGGCATCGCCGATTTCAACCGCGTGATGCTGGCCGACAATCCCGATCCGGCGGAACTGGAGGAGATGACTCGGCTCATCCATAAATATGTCTACGTCGACCGGCCCTATGAAAAGGCTAAGGGCCCGATTCAGGCGGGTGCGATGAATCTCAACGAAGGCGCGGCGCTGAACAGGACCGGCGTTGCCGAACACATGCAGTGGTTTAAGGACGAAGGCTTGGTCAACAGCGCGATCACCGTCGATCAACTGGTCGATTCGAGCTTCGTGGAGACCTACTGAGTCATGGATCTGGCCGTCGAGGGGCTGTCGCATCGTTACGGTGACCTCGACGTGCTGCGCGACATTGACCTGACGATCCACGAAGGCGAGATTGTCTGCGTGATCGGCCCGTCGGGTTGCGGAAAATCCACGCTTCTGCGCCTTCTGGGCGGACTGGAACAGCCGAGCGACGGCCGGGTTATGCAAGTTGGGGGGCAGCCTGTCGGCTCCCTCAACTCACTTACCTATGTCTTTCAGGACTTCGCGCTCCTGCCCTGGCGCACGGTTGAGGGCAATGTGTCGCTCGCGCTTGAGCATCACGGACTGGGCGCGGATGAGATCGAGGCGCGCGTCGCCGACGTTCTGGCACGTACCCGCCTTTCGGATTTTCGGCAGGCTGTGCCCAAGCAGCTTTCGGGCGGGATGAAACAGCGGGTGGCCATCGCGCGGGCGCTAGCGGTGAACCCGGCGGTCCTGCTGATGGATGAGCCGCTCTCGGCCCTCGACAGCCAGACGAGCGAACTGCTGATGTATGATCTGATCGACCTGTGGCAGCGGGAACGCTTCACGTCCTGCTACATCACGCATAACCTCGCCGAGGCGGTGCGGCTGGGCCATAAGGTCGTCGTGCTTTCACGCCGCCCGGGTGTGATCCGTGAGATCGTCGAGATCGACATGGAGTTGGCGGAACGCGTCGTGTCGGACCTACGGCTGGGACAGATCCAGAAGGATCTATGGCAGATGGTGCGGGAAGAGGCGCAGACCGCCGATATGGAACTGGCCGACAGCTGAGGGATCCCCGATGGCCGATACAACGTCCCAGGCTCGCGAACCCCGAGCGCAGTTGCGCCCGGTGCGCTTCCGCGGTGGCGGGTTTCGCACCGCCCCGCGCCGTTTCGTCGGGCTGTTCGTCTTTGCGGTGCTGATTCTGCTGTGGGAGGCGGGATCGCGCACGGGGCTGATTTCGGCTCTGGTTCTGCCCGCGCCTTCCCAGGCTCTCGATGCGTTCATGGATCTCGCCCTTTCGGGTAACTTACAGAAACATGTCTCCGCCTCGCTGCAGCGGTTGGTCTTCGGGTTTTCACTGGGCTTCACCGCAGGGCTGGTCGTCGGCGCGGCCATCGGGCTCAACTCTTACACGCGCGCGGGTCTCTCTCCGCTTGTCGCCGCGATCTTTCCGATCCCGAAGATAGCGCTCCTGCCGCTTTTCATCATCTGGTTCGGGATCGGCGAAGGCTCCAAGGTCGCCACCATCTTCTTCGGCTGCTTTTTCCCCACGGTCATCGCCACATATGGCGGCATCGACAACGTGGACCGCGCGCTGATCCGAATGGGGCAGAGCTTCAACATGCCGCGCTGGGACATCATCCGGAAGATCATCCTGCCCGCGGCCCTGCCGGCGATCCTCTCGGGGATGCGCATCTCGGCCTCCATCGCCATCATCCTTCTGGTCGCCGCCGAAATGATCGGTGCGGAGTTCGGGATCGGCGCTTACGTGCTTCTTGCGGGTAACTTGATGGCGACCGATCAGCTGATAGCGGGTGTGGCGATGCTGTCGATCCTGGGGCTGATCGTGAACTGGCTGATCGGCACCGCGGAGAAACGGCTTCTGAACTGGCGCGACTGATGCCCCGGGTCGAGGCCGATTGCGACGTATCGTCGTCAGCGCCCTGAGGCCTGACAGGGTCGATAACGGCGCTCCACTCGCAACGTAACGGCCTTGCCCACCGGAATTGCGAAGGGTGTCTGGAAGCGTCCCGTGACGCGGGACGCCAAACTCAAGGTTCCGGTCTCAGACAGTCTCCGGCCGGGACGCCGCCCGGTCGACCAGTCGGGTGATCACGTTCTCGATCATGCGGATACCGGTATCCTGACCCAGCGACATGATGGATTCGGGGTGAAACTGCACCGCCGCGATCGGCAGGTCACGATGTTCGAGGGCCATGACCACGCCGTCATTGCCGCGGGCCGTTACCTCCAGCGCCTCGGGCAGGCTGTCGGCGCGAACATGCAGCGAATGGTACCGGCCGATGGTCACCACCTCGGGGAGCCCGGCAAACACGGTGCCGGGCCGCGCCACCCCGATGCGGGAGATCTTGCCATGCATCGGCTCTTCCAGCTGGGCCAGCTCGGCCCCGTGATACTCCGCGATGGCCTGCAGGCCGAGGCACACGCCGAAAAGCGGCAGACGGCGCCGCAGCACCTCGTCTATCGTGGCGAGGCAGTCGAAATCGGACGGTCTGCCGGGCCCCGGGGAGAGCACCACGAGGTCGGGCGCAACCCGGTCGAAGATCGAAGAGTCGACCGGGCTGCGCGTGGTCGTCACCTTCGCCCCGGTCTGTCGGATATAGTTGGCCAGCGTATGCACGAAGCTGTCTTCGTGATCGACCAGCAGCACCCGACGACCCCGCCCCACCGGCAGACGCCAGCCCCGGGCGCCGGCCTCGTTGCCGCGCGTCTCGCCGCGCACGGCGGCCCGCATCGCGGAGGCCTTGAGCTCGGTTTCCGCCTCTTCCTCATCGGGATCGCTGTCGTTCAGAAGCGTCGCCCCGGCCCGCACTTCGGCCACCCCATCCTTGATGCGGATCGTGCGCAGCGTCAGGCCGGTGTTCATATCGCCGTTGAAGAGCACCGCGCCTATCGCTCCGCCATACCATAGGCGCGTCGATTTCTCATGCGCCTCGATGAACCGCATCGCCCAGAGCTTGGGCGCACCGGTCACCGTGACCGCCCATGTGTGGCTCAGGAACGCGTCATAGGCATCCATCCCCTCGCGCAGCCGCCCCTCAATATGATCGACGGTGTGGATGAGGCGCGAATACATCTCGATCTGCCGCCGCCCGATGACCCGGACCGAGCCCGGCTCGCACACCCGGCTCTTGTCGTTGCGGTCAACGTCCGAGCACATGGTCAGCTCACTTTCGTCCTTCTTCGACTGCAGCAGCTTCAGGATCTGCTCACTGTCCTCGATGGCGTCCGCGCCACGCCTGATCGTGCCGGAGATCGGGCAGGTCTCGACCCTCCGGCCGGTGACGCGGACGAAAATCTCCGGCGAGGCGCCGACAAGATACTCGGCCTCCCCGAGATTCATGAAAAAGCCGAAAGGTGCCGGGTTGGCCAGTTTCAGGCGGCGGAAGATCTGCGAGGGCGTGTCGCGGCAGGGTTCGTAAAAAACCTGACCCGGCACCACTTCGAACAGATCGCCGCAGCGAAACCGTTCCTTGGCGGCCCGCACCAGCTTGGCGTATTCGCCGGGAACGTGATCGCCGCGTGGCACGCTTTCGGGACCGCGGCGGAAAGGCGCGTTGGCACCGCCGCCGGCGAGGCCACGCGTGGTTTCGCCGTTCCTCTCGAATTCATAGGACAGCCTGTGCGCGCGCGTGGTGTAAAGGTCACTGATCAGAAGCTCATCGACCAGGAACAGCACCAGGTCGCGCTGGTGTCCGGGCCGGGGCAGTTTCAGCTCGATCGGCTCGAACTGGAAAGCCAGATCATAGCCGAAGGCACCGTATAGTCCTAGGTGGCCGTCCTGGTCGGACTGGAAAAGTTCCGACACGGCCCGCAGCACCGAAAAGACCGATGGCACCCGCGAGCGTTCCTCTTCGTCATAGACGCGACTGGGCTCCCGGACGCGCAGGGCCAGGCCATCCTCGGCCTCTTCCAGTGCGGCAATCGCCTTGATCCCCTCCAGCGCCGGACGGATCATGCGCACCAGAACCGCCCCCCGCGCATTGAGCGCCCTGAACCGCATCTCGCGGCCGCGCGCCTCAATCATTAGGGGCGGCTCGGCGAAGCCGAATTCCCAGCGGTTGTAGCGCCCGGGATACTCGTAGTTTGACTGGAAGATCGCTCCGCGGTGGCTGTCGAGCCGGTCAATCAGTTCATCGCTTGCGGGACCGAACGTGGCGGGTGTATCGCGGCGCGACACAGTCACGCCGCCCTGGGTCACAAAGGTGATCTCGGACATGGGATTTCAGGGTTTCTTTCAGGTAGCGGAACGGCACTGCGGGCGAACGAGGGAGGTACCCCTCGCCAGAGGGGTCAGACTGTCAAGTCTCGCCATCGTTGTTGGGCCATGTGTCCGATCCCGGTGAGAATCTTCTCCGGAATGATAGCGGAAATCGCGGCCAAGGGGAATACGGGTTTGAGCGCGCGAATCCGGGCCACGCCCGGACGGAGGTACGATCGGACGGAAACGGTGTGCGATCGTTGTGGCGGTAGCGCCAAACCGATTTCACCGGCAGCCGTTGGATACGAATTCAACCCTTTCGCGATCATGCGCGTATTCCTCGAAGCTGGAAGTCAGGAGTCCGGAGTCGTGGGACACGCTAAGGACAATGCGCTGACCGGAAGCGACGGCCTCCGTCAATTCGGCGCCCAGGGATTCGGAAAGGCCCGTAAGTATCGAGTCCAGCGCGAATCCCCTGGTTGCGACCGGCTCTCCGCCCCCTATCGAATATTCCATTTCCACCGGCCCGGGCTCGGGCGATGCGAAGCCGTGCAGCGCGATTGAAAACTCGCGGCCGCCATTCCCGTCGCAGGCCGCGGTGATGCCCCATGGATAGGGACCCACATCCGTTTCGCGGTCATCGTCAAGAAGAAGCCAGCCGGATCTTCCTCCGTATTCACTGAACTCGAAAACGTCACTGAGGACCGGGCCCGGCGCCAAAACCGCAATCCAGATCAAAATGAAAAGTTTCTTTACTTCATTTCCAATCGGTCTCCCGGCGGGCCCGCCAGCGGAGAAACGGGTCTCCGGAGATCTATCCCGATAGTGAAACGGAACTCCTCCGCATAGGTAACCATTCTCCCGCCAGGCATCTGCCCGATGGTTCGGACTCTGGCGCGTGACCGTCGGGTTGCCGTCCAACCGGCCGAATTTCCGACCCGGCTTGGTGAGCCGCGTGGCGGGCGAGGCGACCGGGACCGACGGTGGTTTCCCGTGGGTCGTCCTTACCGCTCTATTGACGCTCCTCTGAGCGGTGGGCATATGGATTTATGCGAACCCGCACGTGCCGGGCTGTCCGGCGGGACGTCGGGTGACGGTGCTGTTTCGAGGCGGTGGCCTGTGGACGATGTTCCGGTATCGGATAGTCTCCGCCATGCGGTTGAGCCCTTCGTGCCAGGTCCGTTCACGCGGGGAAACCGGCGTTTCCCCGAAACGCCTAATACCGGGAGTATATGCGCTCGACAAGCGGTTTGCTGAATTCGGTGGCCCCCCGCTTGCCCGTAGCCGTGCCGCGGGCGTGACCAATGAGTCACGCCTACCGGAAATTCGCCGGACGCCGATCCCGGGGGAACGGTTCCCGGTATCGCGGCTCCCCGTGCCGGGAAGGTTC
>JAPOUP010000002.1 GCA_026708635.1 Rhodobacter sp. | reverse complement strand
GCTAGCAATCTGGCGTCATTCGGCCTTCATGAAACCTCATTGCACGAAGTGAATCCGGAGTTGCCGAACATTCATGATTTGAAGTTTGAGGGGACGGAACCGCAATCCACCCATTTGACGAAACACCGATCCATGTACACTGAATCCTGACTTTGCATTCGCAGGCATGTCCCCAATTTTCCTGCATGGTGGCCAGGAGGTTGCTCTGGGATTCATTCAAGTTGTCCGGATCGAGTGAATTTAAATCACGATCCGACCAGCGCGGAAATCCGTCTGAAACCTGCATTTCACAGTTTTTCCTGGCCTCGCTGTAGATGAAGGCAAAACCGCATGTCCAGACAGGGTCGCCATACCAGTGTTCACAAAGCGAAACCCTGTCCGCTGACGCAGTACCGGTGCCAAAAAGGAACAGAACAACGGACAATGTAGCGAACATTGTGTTCTTTGGCATCTTGCTATCCTCTTTTGTGTGTCTGCAGTTGGTATATTGTTCATGAATTACAGCGTATTGTCAAGGCGCTAATATAGTTGAGCCTCTTGCAGAACTCCGCGGTCGAGCGGTTTTTTCCCGCGAAGCGGGCTTTTTCGACGGCTCGGCCTGGATATGGAGCCGTCCATCCGGTATGTTACCTGAGGACTGAACGGCCCGCGTACCTGGCCGTTTCGCCCAGTATTTCCTCAATCCGTATCAACTGGTTATATTTCGCGAGCCTGTCGGAGCGGGCGAGTGATCCGGTTTTTATCTGGCCACATCCCGTCGCGACGGCGAGATCGGCTATTGTCGAGTCCTCGGTTTCCCCTGAGCGGTGCGACATTACGGTGGTGAAACCTGCCTGACTGGCCATGTCGACCGCCCGGAGCGTTTCCGAAAGCGTTCCGATCTGGTTGGGCTTTACGAGCATTGAATTGGCGCAGCCCTTGGCAATGCCTTCGGACAGCCGCGAGGGATTGGTGACGAACAGATCATCGCCCACAAGCTGGATTTTCTCTCCCAGCGCGTCGGTCAGGGCTTTCCAGCCCTCCCAGTCATCCTCCGAGCAGCCATCCTCCACTGACAGGATGGGATAGTCGGAGCAGAGCCTTTCAATATACGCGACATTCTCTTCCGGAGAAAGGGACATACCCTCGCCCCGAAGTTCGTACTGCCCTTCCCGGAAATATTCCGTGGACGCGCAGTCCAGCGCCAGCATGAATTCCTTTCCCGGGGAGAACCCGGCCATTTCGACGCTCTTGAGAACGAAGTCCAGCGCCTCGCGTGTGGAAGTGATATTCGGTGCGAAGCCGCCTTCGTCCCCGACACCGGTGCTGAGCCCGGCCCCGGAAAGTTCATTTTTCAGCACATGGAACACTTCCGCTCCCCACCTTACGGCATCCCGTAGCGTAGGCGCTCCGACCGGCATGATCATGAATTCCTGAATATCGATTGGATTGTCCGCGTGCTCGCCGCCATTGATTATGTTCATCATCGGGACGGGCAATATCCTTGCGGTTTCACCGCCCAGATAGCGGTAGAGAGGCAGCGCACTGCACTCGGCGGCGGCCTTGGCCGTGGCGAGACTGACGCCGAGAACCGCATTGGCGCCGAGGCGACCCTTGTTGGAAGTGCCATCAAGCTCGGCCAGTGCGCCATCTATGGTTTCCTGGTCCGTCGCGTCAAATCTCCCCACAAGCAATTCGGCTATTTCGCTATTTACCGAGGCAACCGCCTCAAGCACGCCCTTTCCGCCATATCGCAGGCTGTCGCCGTCGCGCTTCTCGACCGCTTCATGCGCGCCCGTCGAGGCCCCGGACGGTACCGCCGCGCGCCCCATGCTGCCGTCCTCCAGCAATACATCGACTTCGACGGTTGGGTTGCCACGGCTGTCCAGGATTTCCCGGGCATTGATTTCGACGATCGTGCTCATAAAAGGCCTCATTTCAGGGATTCGGATAGTTTATATCAGGTGGATCCACTCCAGACCAAGGTCATCACGGGCTGGAGTCGCCGGTTGACCGGTTGAATCGAGTCCGACAGGGTATCGCCTGTCGCTGGAGTTCAACCTGGCGGCGCCGAGCTTCCCGGCGATTCCGTCAAGCGGGACCCACCCGGAAGATAGAATTGCGGTCACGGATAATCGGGCAGGGTTTCGCTGACATATGTTTCGCCTCTGACTGTCCGGGCGGTTCCGGTTTTCCCCCAAGACCGGATTGCTGGGTTGGCTCTCCATCAAACCGACCGAGGGGCCATGCGCTTCCTCGAGGGATGAAGAATTCAGGTTAGGGCCTGTCAGGGTCGATGCCGTGTAAAAAAGGGGCGCATTCCCTGGGCGCGGGGGCCAATTCGACCGGGTTCCGCGCTTCCTGTTGTCAGCTAGGTGATTGCCGCCGCGCTTCATCCGGCAGCGCCTTCACCTGACGTTCCCGCCGCAATACGAACAGGCCAGAGCTCACGATGATCGCGGCGCCCGCGAGAGTGGTGAATTCCGGTCGCTCACCAAACACGGCGACAGCGATTGCCAGCGCGAACAGTATACGGAAATATCGGTATGGTATGACAAGAGAGATGTCCGCATGCCGAACCGCCGAGGTGATGGTGTAGTACGCCACGATAAGCGATACGGTCGCACCGGCTAGCCAGACGGCGTCGCGCCCGTCCGGCAGGACAGCGCTTTCGGTGACCGCCATGAGCGCCGCGCCGACCGGGACAAGCGCACCGAGGCCCCACAATGAAACCTGCAGCGTTGTCGCCTCGTCCGGCACGAGACGGGTGAACACATCCCGCGCCGCCATCCCGAATGCGGCGCCGACGGAAAACAGGACACCGGCCGTTACGGCGACATCTTGTGGTCCAAGAATCAGCATCACACCGCAAAACCCCACGCCGATGGCGAACCAACGTCTGGGACCCACGCTTTCGCCCAGGAGCGCCGCCGCGCAGGCCGTCGCAATAAGGGGGGTTGATTGGTTTATCGCCACGACCAGCGATAGGGGCACCAGCGCCAGGGCGGACACCATACAGACCGTCCCGAAGACTTCAGCCAGGTTTCTCAGTACGACGCCTCTGGAATGGATTAGCGGAGAGTATAGCCGCTCTCCGGCCGCGCGGACCAAAACGGCGAAAAAGATCGTTCCTCCCGCCGACGTGATGAGGATTACCTCCGCGACGGGAACGGTTTGGGTTGCGAGTTTGATGAACATATCCGTCGCGGCAAACGCCGCCATCGACGTCAGCATCAGGCCGATGGCTCGTAGGGATCGCGGAGCGTTCACTCCATCCCCTGTCTCAGGGGCACTCCGTATAGTTCAAGTCGATGTCCTTTAAGCCGAAAGCCCAGTTTTTCGGCGATTCGTACCTGCAGGGCCTCGATTTCAGGGTCGACGAACTCGATCACATCGCCCGACTGAAGATCGATCAGGTGATCATGGTGATCGCGGTCAGCGGTCTCGTAACGTGCGCGACCGTCACCGAACTCGTGCTTCTCCAGTATTCCCGCCTCCTCGAACAGTTTCACCGTCCTGTAGACTGTGGCGATGGAAATCCGGGGGTCATTTGCGCTTGCGCGGCCATGGAGCTCCTCGACGTCCGGGTGATCTTCGGACTCATCAAGTACGGCGGCAATGATCCTGCGCTGATCGGTCATCCGCAGCTGCTTCGATTCGCATCGTTCCAGGATCGACTCGCTCATATTGATTTCCTATGCCTCGGTTCCCGTGAATGCCAGATCGAATCGGATTCCTCACAGTGGTCTGAATTTGCGCCTTAATATCCTTGCGCTCGGGTCATGGCTGACACTATGGCAGCGAACCGATCACGAACCCAGGATCATACCCGCCCGTCAGGGGAATAGAATAGACATTCGTCTCACCAAGCGAAATGACCTGCGAGGCGGGGCGGGAAGAGGCTGCGCTCCAACAGACGCGGTTGATCCTTTTCGACGCCCGCCCTATCGGCCATGACTTCCGGAAGTGCCGGTTACATTCGCCCGAGAGGCAATTGATACGGTCAATATAACCATAGGAGCGACGTAGGCCTGGATCCGGTTCTTATATCATTGGCTACCTCCTTCGGACTGATTTTCCTCCGGATTCGCGACTGGCCGCGGGCGTGCTGAAACGGAGGCTGCGCCAAGTCTTCCGCCGCGTCGTCCTGGTAGTCTCGCCGGGCGATTCATGACTATGCTGTCTCGCAGGCACGCCGGCTATCCGTGGCGGGTTCGCGTGAGGTGCGTTCCGGCGTCCTGTCCAGATCGCCGTCCCATGAATGGGATCATCCGACGCAGGAAATTCGGTGTCGGGGTTGCTGACCGAGCGGTGCGTGCGATTTCCGGAATCCCCGAAGCGCGGGAGCCAGCTCTGCCGTTCCGTGCGTAAGGAGGTGTGGCGGATCTCTCCCGAATCAGGTTGACAGAGGAAATTCGTTCGCGTCCGTTGCGCGGCATGCGGCGGAAGGATCAAATTGACGCGTTCGGCGCGTGTGCGCTTGTCGCGTTCTCGGCACTGTTCGGCCTGAACCAGGTGGTCATCAAGATCGTCAACGCGGGGCTGCAGCCGGTGTTCTCGGCGGGCCTGAGGTCTCTCGGCGCGATGGTCGTTATACTTATCTGGCTTAGACTGGTGCGTCAGGATCCGGAATTCCAGCGAGAGGTACTTCCGTGGGGTATGTTGTCGGGCGCGCTATTTTCCACCGAGTTTATTCTGCTGTTCGTCGCTTTGGATCTCACAACGGTAGCCCGAACTTCAATGATGTTTTATACGATGCCGGTCTGGTTGGCGTTGATGGCGCATTTCGCCATTCCCGGCGAGCGGTTGACGGGGCTCAAGTGCATCGGTCTCCTATTTGCGTTCGGAGGGGTCGCGATCCTTTTCCTCAACCGAAACGAAGCTGGATCAGCCAGTTTTTTGGGTGACGTACTGGCTATTTCAGGTGCGGTCTGCTGGGCGGGAATTGCGCTTGTTGCCCGCGCCACCCCTTTTGCGGGGGTCCACCCGACAATGCAGATGCTTTGGCAACTCAGCGTTTCGTCGGTACTCCTGTTGGCGGCCGCCTGGTTCTTCGGTCCGTTCATCCGTGACTTCCGGTTGATCCATGGCTTTGGAATGGCGTTCCAGATAGTCGCGATCGGCGCGTTCGGCTTCCTGCTCTGGTTCTGGCTTCTGAAGATCTACCCGGCCAACGGTGTCGCTTCCTTCGGTTTTTTGGCACCTGTCTTTGGGGTGGTTTTCGGTTGGCTGCTGCTTGGTGAGACCGTGGGTAAGTCTCTGTGGGTTTCGCTTGCGCTGATCAGCATGGGGCTGGTTATGACCAACTATCCCCAGAGGCGTTGAGCGCTTTCAGGCGCCGGCGGCTTTCAGGCCGGTTCGGTCCGTCGGGTGGCGGGACCGGTGCCAGTGCCGGTCATTTTCCGACGTTTTGGGCCGCTGTTGAAAATGGCTTATGCCTTTGCGGCCCGATAATTTAGTCCACCGCTTGCCGCGCCTCGCCGGACGCGCTGAGGATACCCCTTACATCCTCCTGAAGGATCCCGAGCGCATGACACTGGCATCCAATCATCAGGGAGGCCGGAAAGGGCCGGTGCTGCGAACTCAGATACCACACCGCACCCACCTCGTATGGCCTCGATGATGCGGTCGGTGGTCGAGGCGCGCTGATCTCGGCCCAGATATGGCATTTTCCACTCCCGGCTTCCGTTGAACGGACGGTTATCCCTGACATGGAGCCGGATAAGCCGTTCACGGCGAATTCCTTCCATGCCGGGGATCACCTTCCTTGGCATGGATCGGGGATTCATCTCTCAATTGTCAGGAATGGACACGGAGAGGGCGCGCCGGAACTTTTTCAGGGTGCCCCGTTTTCCTGCTTATGGCGTGCCAGAAGGTCCTTCAGGAGCGTGAACATTTCCGATTTCAGGCTCTGCGGTGAGTCGATCGTCACTTTTGGTCCCCAGGTCATCAGGTGCCACGCAAGTTCGCGCAGGCCGCCCGAAGTGAATTCCACCACAAGACGCCCGTCATCCAGCAGGGAGGTTTCCTGCAAAGGATGGAACCGGAAAGATTTCGCGCTATCGGATACGTCCGCGTCGAAAATCAATCGTGTATCAAACATCCGTTCCTGATGTACGCCGACGGATCTCGCGCGGTATGACTCGAGATCGAACTCCGGATCGTGCCATGCGGCGGAGGCGGTGATTTCCACGCCGCTCATCCGGTCGAGCCTGAAAAGGACTGGATCGTCGTCTTCCTGTGATGCGGCGACAAGATAGGAACGGGTTCCAATCAATAGACCTCGCGCCGCGACGACGCGCTTTGTGGATTTGCCGGAGGTCGATGCGTAGTTAAAGCTAAGCAGTCTCTGAACAAGTAACGCAGTCTGGCAGGTCGAGAGAATCTCCGGATCGATGGCCACGTGAGGCCCCGGGGCCGTTACCGGAAGCCGCGCCGACGTCAGCGCCTCGACATCCGACGGCACCGACCGTATCCGCCGTCTTCCCCTGAGTGCCGCCAGATTGCGCCGTCCCAGGTCACGTAGGGACACCGCACGTGCGGTGTCCCCTTGTTCATCAAATGCCTGTGCCGCCAGTTCGAGGCTGGCCAGTTCCTCCGAGGTCGGGGCAAGCAGGAAAGCTGAAAGGCCCGCCCTGATTCGGTAGCGCCGGTATCGACCCTCGTCGATCCGCTCCACCGGGAACAGGTCGTCCAAAGTCGCCACCATCCTCTGCGCCGTTCGCTTGCCCAGCCCGAATTCGTGCATGAGTTCGGTGACCGAACGTCCTTTTGCGGATGCCGCCAGGGACAGTGCGACTTTCAGGAGCCGTATGGCCGGCTGGAAGCGCGGGCCGGCCGCCTCATCCATTTCGTGATCCTGATCATGCGATATCCCGCCCATTCCGAAGAAGACTCTTTTCAGTCCGTGATCCCGGTACCGATATATCCAACCGACTTTCTTTCATATCCCCACAAATCGCGGACCCGGAGGTATCGTGAAATCTCCCGACCCGATGGCGCATCCGGTGGACAGTTTCTTCTCTGGGAGCAGGGAGTTCCGCGCCATCACGACATGGTGTGACAGGGTCGATGAGAGCGGTGGCGATTCAATTGGTGGCCAAGGCGCTCGCGGCATAGTGATTGTCAGCGGCTTTGCTGGCGTATCCATGATATTCTGCGATTGCCGCTATAGGGCAAAAAAACCTGCAAGTTATTGTTTTGGTTTATTTAGGTGGTGCCCGGGGGCGGAATCGAACCACCGACACGAGGATTTTCAGTCCACTGCTCTACCCCTGAGCTACCCGGGCATGGGTGAGCGGCTGGCCCGCTCAGGTCACGGCGTTTTAAAGACTGGCAATTGGGCTGTCCAGATGATTCGAACGTCGCGGTCCGGAAATGTCCCATTCGCGTTCCGCGCCCGCAGGCGTCATGGGAGCCACGTTCCGATGTCTCGCGGACAGCCGGCGACCGGCGCTGGGTTCGGTTTCAGATGCCGGGATCTACGGTTCCCGGTGCCCCCGGAAATACCTTGCGTGAAGTGATGGCCGTGGATCGGCGACAGCCAGCCCGCGTTCACAGAGATCGATTAGGTGTGCCAGAACATTCCGCGCCGCCGCTGGCATCAGGGCGGCCGGGATGTCTCCGTAGACGTCCTCCACCAGCTCGGTGATCGATTGGCCCCGCCGGTCGAGATGCCCAAGTATGGAGGCTTCCCTTGATCGGCGGTGATCCAGAAGCCAACGCAGTCGCGCTTTCGGCTCGGTGACCGGATCGCCGTGGCCGGGATGGAACACGCGGTCGTCCCGGTCCGACAGGCGCTTGACTGAGGCCATGTATGCGGCCATGTCTCCGTCAGGCGGAGAGATCATCGTGCTCGCCCAGCCCATTACATGATCTCCGGAAAATATGGCGTCACCAAAGGCGAAACATAGGTGATTGCCGGTGTGTCCCGGCGTCCAGATCGCCGTGAGCCTCCAATTGTCCCCGTCGACCGCGGCGCCGTCCGCAAGTCGCTCATGCGGCTCAAATCCAGGATCCAGACCCTCTCCGCCACCGACCGACCCTGTCGCGGCGAGCGCCTGCATGATTTCTGAACGGCCGGCCGAACCGTCACCGAAGGCATGAACCGCCGCACCGGTTGTCTCCGACAGCGCCGCGGCCAGAGGCGAGTGATCCAGATGGGAATGGGTGACGAAAATATGGCTGATCGACTCACCCGGATCCAGTGCGCCGAGAATCGCCTCGTGATGTGAGCGAAGGGCGGGGCCCGGGTCAATCACCGCGACCCGGCGCTCACCTACAATATAGGTATTCGTACCCCGTTGGGTCATGGGCGAGGGATTCGGCGCCAGGATCCGACGGATGCCCGGCTCCAGCACGTCAGCGGATCCGGTCACTGTCAAGACGTCATTGGTTCCATGAATCGCCATCCCCCGCGTTCAATGCTATTGCCGTAATCCATGGAATTGTTACGGGCAAATCGGTATTTCCCGCGGTCACTTTATGGAAGGGCCGCGCTAATCCTGCTCGTACCCGTGGTGACATTGCAGATCGTGGTCTCGTTTTCGTTCATCCAGAGGCATTTCGAAGGGGTAACGGAGCAGATGACGCGGAACGTCGCGCTGGAACTGCGCTACCTGCTGAAACTGATCGACGATTCACCAAGCGGTCCGGCCGCGCTCGACGCCGTTTTGTCAGTCGCTGAACCGCTGGCATTCAAGTTTGAGTTGCCCTCCGAACCGCCCGTAGGCGACATAAGGCCATTCTACGATTTTTCCGGCCGTGTCATGATGGATACGCTTCGCGGGGAGGTCCACGACGTTCGATCTATTGACCTTTCCGCCGAGAAGCACGTTCGGACATGGATCGGGACCCGGCATGGGACGATTTTCGCGGAGTTCCATCGCAGCCGGGTGTCTGCGTCGAATCCGCACCAGCTTCTTGTCCTGATGGTATTTACCGGCATTCTGCTTACGCTCATCGCTTTCGTGTTCCTTCGCCAGCAGCTCAGGCCGATCAAGCGGCTTGCCCGCGCTTCGGAGGCGTTCGGAAAAGGACGAATCGAGCGATACGATCCATCGGGCGCCGCGGAGGTCCGTGCCGCGGGACAGGCGTTTCTGGACATGCGGACGCGGACACTCGGTCAGATTGAGCAGCGGACGATGATGCTGCTTGGCGTAAGCCACGACATGCGCACTCCTCTTACCCGACTCCGGCTGGGACTCTCGATGGCCGGGGAAGGTCAGGAAATCAAGGATATGGAACGCGATGTCGGCGAACTGGAGCGTTTGCTCGACGAATTCCTGGCCTTCGCCCGTGACGATTCGCTGGACGATCCCGAATTGACCGATCCGGTCGATCTGGCGCGCAATGTCGTCGGAAAGTTCGTGGAGCTGGGAAGGCCGGTAAGACTGCGCGAAGTGTCCGGCGAAGGCACGGCGGTCCTGCGTCCCGCCGCCGTCTCGCGGGCGCTGGAGAATCTGATCGGGAACGCGGTGCGCTATGGTTCGGTCTGTGAGGTTCGGATTGTGGTATCGCCCGGAACGGTCAGAATCTCCGTTGAGGACGATGGTCCCGGAATACCCGAGGGCGCACGGGAGGAGGCGTTAAAGGCTTTCGTCCGTCTTGACCCCGCCCGCAACCAGAACAGGGGCGGTGGCGTTGGGCTCGGCCTGGCGATCGCAAGCGACATCGCGCATCGGCACGGCGGATCATTGTCTCTTGACCGCAGTCTGGCTTTGGGGGGGCTGAGGGCCGATCTGGTGCTCGCACGTTAACGAAAGGGCGATGTGCCGGGGAAGTGCGGCGGGCGGTCGAGGTGTTTCCGACCGTCATCATTGAGCTGAACCGCGTCCGCAAGGACGCGTTCCGGTTCGTGCGGCCGCCGAAATACGAGCCGGCCTTGGTTTCACGTCCGGCGGACGGCTCTTTCATATCAAGGAGTCAGTGAGTGCGGTTTCCGAGTAGGATATTGTTTCGGGGGCGACTGATGGAGGATCGACTCCTCCCATGATGAGCCGCCGCCCGTAACGGCTTCTTGTCGTTACGTCGGGTATGATGTTTGATGCGACGGGACCGAATACGGTGGAGTGCGACCCGATATGATGATCTGGCGAAACGCCCGCGCCCCGTCCGGCCTTTATGGCCATTCGGGAGAGTTCCAGCGACCTTACGATCGTCCGGGCGATCATATGTTGCGCGCCAACACCATAATTCGCGATCGCCTGGAGTTGCTGGCGGCCCGCGCCCGTTCATGAAAACGCGCGCTGAACTGACCTATGCGGCGGCGGGCGTGGATATCGACGCCGGCGGGGAATTGGTCAGGCGGATTGGACCCGTGGCCGGATCCACTGCCAGACCGGGCGTCATTGACGGTCTGGGGGGATTTGCCGGCCTATTCGATCTAAAGGCGGCGGGTTATTCGGATCCGGTGCTGGTTGCCTCCACCGACGGGGTCGGCACAAAGCTTCGCGTCGCCATCGATACCGGTCAGGTCGACGCAATCGGCATAGATCTTGTCGCCATGTGCGTTAACGACTTGCTCTGTCGGGGTGCCGAACCTCTGTTTTTCCTGGATTATTTCGCCGCGGGAACGCTTGACGTGGAGGTCACGGAGCGTGTCGTCAACGGAATCGCCGCCGGATGCAGAGCCAGCGGATGTGCCTTGATCGGTGGCGAGACCGCGGAGATGCCGGGCATGTATGGCGGGGCGGACTTCGATCTCGCCGGCTTCGCCGTCGGTGCCGTGGAGCGCGGCAAGGCACTGCCCACGGGCCTGGGCGCCGGTGACGTTCTTCTGGGACTGCCTTCCGATGGCCTGCATTCCAATGGATACTCGCTAGCGCGGGCTGTTGTGCGCCGCGCGGGGCTGTCCTGGGAAGATCCTGCGCCTTTCGCCGACACTTCGCTTGGCGAGGCATTGCTCGCGCCGACGAGGATTTACGTCGGCCCCGTGACCGCCTCCATCAAGTCGGGTGGCGTTCACGGGATCGCCCATATCACTGGCGGCGGATTGGTGGAGAACGTACCACGGATGCTGCCGAAAGGCCTTGCCGCAAAAATCGATCTGGGCTCCTGGTCCCTTCCGCCGGTGTTCGGATGGTTGCGCGAGACCGGGGGACTGGCGGAGGCGGAACTGCTCAGGACATTCAACGCCGGAATAGGTATGGTCATAGCCGTCGCGCCGGAATTCCGGGACGTTGTTATGGCGGGACTTGAAAACGCCGGACAGCGCGCTCAATGCATCGGAGTGGTCGAGTCCGGTCAATGTCTGCGGTTCTCGGGAAGCCTGTCATGAGCAAGCGCGTCGCGATCCTGATCTCGGGGGGCGGGACCAACATGGCCGCTCTCTCGGACGGTATGGTGAAGCGGAACGTGGCGAGGCCGGTCCTGGTGCTGTCGAACGAAAGGGACGCCCGTGGGCTTGAGCGGGCCGCCAGGCGGAATATTCCCCATTCCGTCGTGTGTCATGGTGACTATCGTGACCGCGCTTCCTTCGAGGCGGCGGTGCTCGCGGAACTCGACGCGGCGCGGCCGGACATCATATGCCTTGCGGGCTTCATGAGGATTCTCTCCCCTGACTTTATCGGCCGCTATCAAGGGCGCGTCCTGAACATCCATCCCTCCCTTCTGCCCCGCCATAAAGGTCTTGATACCCATGCGCGGGCATTGGAGGTCGGTGATGCCGAGCACGGATGTACCGTCCATCTCGTAACCGAAAGACTTGATGACGGCCCCGTGCTTGGGCAGGCCCGGATCCCCGTTAGGCCGGAGGATACCCCCGAGAGTCTCGCGGCACGCGTACGCGAGCAGGAGCGCGGACTCTATCCGGCGGTACTCGATCAGTTTGCGCGGGGTGACCGGAGGCCGGTATTTAGGACACATTCCGATTGCCGGGTGTGTTGAACATCGAACGCGCGACGGATACCGGAAACATTCCGCCATCATGGTCCTCGAGATGAACTTGATATCAACCACCAAGGAACTTGAAGCTTTCTGTGAGCGTGCGGCCGCCGGCCCGTACGTGACCGCCGATACCGAGTTCATCCGTGAACGAACGTACTATTCCCGGCTGTGCCTGATCCAGCTTGCCGTTCCCGGCAAAGATAGCGACTCCGCGGTTCTTGTCGACCCGTTGGCCGAGGGGCTGTCGCTGGACCCGCTCTACCGGCTCTTTCGCGATACGGATGTCGTCAAGGTGTTCCACGCGGCGCGTCAGGATGTCGAGATATTCTTTACCGACGGTGGCGTGATTCCCGATCCGCTGTTTGACACCCAGGTCGCCGCCATGGTCTGCGGTTTCAGTGACCAGGTCGGCTATGAGACCCTCGTCCGGAAAATTGTCGGGAAGTCTCTCGACAAGCGGTCCCGTTTTACAGATTGGTCAAGACGGCCGCTGTCCGACGCGCAGAAAAAATACGCGCTCTCTGACGTGACCCATCTACGGACAATTTACGAGAATTTGAGGAAAAAGCTTGAAACGTCAGGTCGAGAGAACTGGCTTGAGGAGGATCTGCGGGTTCTGACATCCAGCGAGACCTACATAGTCAAACCCGACGAGGCATGGCGGCGCATAAAGCTTCGCGGCGGGTCCGGTCACTATCTCGCGGTGGTGCGTGAACTGGCGCATTACCGCGAGTGCCTCGCGCAGTCCCGTGATGTGCCGAGAAACCGGATTTTCGGCGATGCCGCGCTTCTTGAGCTGGCTTCATCCCTTCCGCGGACCATGAGTGACCTGTCAAGATCCCGTCTGCTTCAGCGCGAGGCGAGGAAGCCGGCTGTCGCGGACGGAATACTCGCCGCGATACGGCGGGGTCTGGAGGTCCCGTCGGCCGACTGTCCCAGGATCGACGCGCGGCGTGGAGTCGGGCAGGTCAACTCGGCGTTGGCCGATCTTCTGCGCGTGTTGTTGAAGGCAAGTTCCGAGACGGCGGGTGTGGCCCAGAAACTCATCGCCACGGCGACCGATCTAGACGCTATCGCCGCCGGTGAGCGCGATCTACCTGCGCTCAAGGGGTGGCGGCGCGACGTATTTGGATCCAACGCGTTGAAGCTATGCGACGGACGCCTGGCCCTGACGGCGGACGGTCGGGAGATCAGGATAATGGAAATCTGACAACTCGGATACAGAGGCGGAACTTTCGGGACGGCGGCTCCCGTAAGGTACCGTACTTGACGTTACTGCGCGGAGTGGGCTTACGGACGGACCGACAACGCGTTCTCCGAGGAAATTACCCGAATTCGCGCCACTCCCTCCAACATCTGTTTCGGGATGAATCTCGCCGCCATGACCTCACGTGACCTTCGGGTGCCGACCGGGGTTTCCTTTCGGGGGGCGGTGACCCTGAACTCATAGTGCAGCGCTCCGTCCCGGACGTTTTCTTCGGTGGCGGGAACAAGGTTGCCGCCATAGTATCCCTGTCGCGGGGGCAGTCCGATTGCATGTATGATCGCTCCCCCAGCGGCCGGCTCGAACCGCAGGTCGTTGACCCGGGCGACGAGGTCGCGCGCTGGCTTGGCCTGGATTTCGGGAGCCTCGGCCGCCCGCTCCCGTTTGGCGTCTCCACAGCCTACGACCACAACTGCCGCCAACAGCGCCAAAATGATCCTTACCTTCATGCCCGTCCTCACGTTGACCCAAGTCGGGGTTGATCCAAGACCGCGGTTGCGGACGCCTTTCCGCATAAATATCCGGCTCTTCACGTAATCCGAAAGTACCAGAAACGGTTTCGGGGATCCACACGAAAGGATAGCCTGCAGGATGGCCCGGACTGCCGGTCTCCGGAGCCGGAACGAGGTGACGCAACCCGGTCTGACGCACGCGGCCGCTGGTAGCGGGACACCGCGATGCGGCCCAATATGGACCGCCACCGCCGTCCGCGATGACCGCTCCAACCTGAAACCCTGTTTGGGGGTTGCCCAACCGGTGTCGAATGGACGGTTTGCGGGAACGGGGCGGGACCTCCGGAGTGTGGGGATCTTCCGGTCGACCTCTGGATCTTCCGACTTGGCCGGAATATCTCACCTCCGACATGACAGGAACAGCCTATGGCCCGCCGAGAGTTTGAGGAACTGGCAGAGACGTTCGACTTCCTGGAGGACTGGGAGGATCGTTACCGCCATGTAATAGATATGGGAAAGGCGATGGCGCCGATTGAGGACTCGATGCGCGTGCCGGAGACAAAGGTCAATGGCTGCGCCAGCCAGGTCTGGATCATTCCCGAAATCGAAGGGCAGGGGCCTGACGCGATCTTTTCTTTCCGCGGAGACAGTGACGCTATGATCGTCCGCGGTCTCATCGCCGTTCTCGGGGCGCTTTACTCGGGCCTGAAAGTCAGCGAGGTCCTTAGGGTGGACGCCAGCGCCGAACTCGCTCGCCTCGAGCTCCAAGATCACCTCACGTCCCAGAGATCGAACGGTCTCCGCTCAATGGTCGAGTGTATCCGCGGCATAGCCGCGGAGTGCGCCTAGGCCCAGCGCTCCAGCGTTCTCGCGAGATCACCGTAACCGGTAAAGCGTCTTTCATAGGCCAGTCCCAGCCTTCGTGCGCAGTCCGCCGCCCTGGCGTTCAGTTCCGGATCCTCCGTCTGTGCCTGGTAGACCAGCCTGTCGTAATTTCCGAAGTACGTATCACGCAGTTCCGGGTGCCGGTCCAGACCAAGAGGCTTCCAAACGAACGTTTCGAACTGCCGCACCAGAAAGTCCGTTAGATAGAATGCGGTGAACTCGTCCCCGGCCCGTTCCAGAAAGTCCCCGTTCCCCTGGAAGAAGGAATAGCAGTGCGGCCCTTCGACCATTTCGATGCCCAGTTCATCGCATAGGACCCGCAGGCGCCCGCCGGTTCCGCAATCGGCGTACACGAGATTTATCGTCTCGTAGTCGTTTCGGTTCGCTCTGAAAGCGGAGCGTACCGCATCGCAGATCCGCTCCGGATGGTTATGATGGATCGCGGGCAGGCATGTGAGATCCATATGGCTCCACCCGTTTGCCTCGATGACGGCAAGAATCTCCCTCGCCAGGGCACCACATGCGATCAGCAGTATCCGTCCCCCGGACGGTTCAAGCGCCATTCCGGCTTCCGTCAGTATATGGTCGTCCGGAATCATCCCATGCCGGGTCCCGCCTTTGGGGTTCCCCGATGCCGCGCGCCGCTCGGCGCGGTGAATTCCAAAACGTTACGGGCGTATCCTTTCACCCGACCGGATCCGGCAGGAGCGCCGCCACCTCGGATATGCTTCCGATCCGCGATGGGCGGAGCCTCATGGCCCTGACCGGCCTTTACGGACGTCGGTCCCTGGCCTTTTCCCGCGGGAAAACAGGTGCGCGGCGACCGTCAGCGCCATGACGGCCGCGAGCGCCGGCGAGCGGGGGAAGGCGTCCAACTCGAGATGTGACATGGCTAGCGCACCCAGCCAAACAGTGAATCCGGCAACCGTTACCACGAGGGCGATGAGCTGTGCGATGCGCTTGAATGGCATAGTCGGTTTCTCACGTCAGCCGCCGCGGCGTCGCTGTTCCTCTAGACCGCGGCAAGAAGATTGTGCTTTCGTTCGATGAAGGTCTTCGCTGTATCGACCGCAACGGCGGCGTCGCGGCAATAGGCGTCCGCGCCAATCGCCCGACCGAACTCTTCGTTCAGTGGAGCCCCACCAACCAGAACGATATAGTCCTCACGCATGCCCTTTTCGATAAGTGAGTCGATCACGACCTTCATATAGGGCATCGTGGTTGTGAGCAGTGCTGACATCCCCAGAATGTCCGCATCCTCCCGCACAAGCGCCTCCAGGAAATTCTCCACCGGGTTGTTGATTCCCAGATCGACGATCTCGAAACCGGCGCCCTCCATCATCATCGACACGAGGTTCTTGCCGATGTCGTGTATGTCGCCTTTCACCGTTCCGATCACCATCTTGCCCATACGCGGCGCGCCCGTCTCGGCCAGCAGGGGCTTGAGAATCGACATGCCGCCTTTCATCGCGTTGGCCGCCAGCAGCACTTCCGGAACGAACAGGATGCCGTCGCGGAAATCGTTGCCGACAATCGTCATTCCGCCAACGAGCGCTTCGGTCAGGACCCTGTATGGCACCCATCCGCGGTCGAGCAGGATCCGGACGCCTTCCTCGATCTCCTCCTTAAGGCCATCATAGAGGTCGTCGAACATCTGGGGGACGAGTTCCTCGTCGCTGAGCTCGCTCAGGACGATGTCGTCTTCATCATTATCATCCATATGTGCACTCCCGAACCATGCGCGCGCCCAGGTGAATTTCGCCCTTGATGCGTCCAATCACCGCCACAGACTTGATCGCTCGCGACGTTGGGAACGTCGCTACCGACCAATCCTCTCCGGAATACAGCAAAGCGCTTGCGAAAAGTTCTTCATATGTTCTATGATTCGAATCCGATGGGAACCCTCGCCATATATCCGGTCCGGACGGAGCGCCGAAAAGGCCGTGGCGTGTCCGGCAACGTTCCGGTCAGATTTGAAACCACGCATTGTGAGGTTGTGGACGACGGATGGAGCTTCGACGCGGAGCTTCCACCCCTGCGAACTGAGGTAAGCGTGGAGACTCCGCGCACGGCCATCACTCGCAACTCCTCTCCCGACATCTGCTTCGAACGTTCGATCAATCCCTACCGCGGCTGCGAGCACGGGTGCGTCTACTGCTACGCACGGCCGACACATGCCTTTATTGGACTTTCGCCGGGACTGGACTTCGAGACACGGCTTGTCGCACGGCCGGAACTGCCGGATTTGCTTGTCGGGGAACTGTCTGCCCGGAACTACCGCCCAAAGGTCATCGCGATGGGAACCAATACCGACCCCTACCAACCGATCGAACGGGAATTCGGGGTCACTCGACGGGTTCTCAGGACGCTGCTGGAGTTCAGGCATCCCGTCGGGATCGTTACCAAAGGCACGCTCATTGAACGGGATCTCGACATACTCGGAGAGTTGGGACGGGCGGGGCTCGCCAGGGTTGGAATCTCGATCACGACGCTGGATCCGGACGTGGCGAGGAAAATGGAGCCAAGAGCGCCCGCGCCGACGCGACGTCTGCGAACGATCGAGAGACTCACCGATTCCGGATGTCCGGTTCGCGTCATGGTGTCGCCTGTCGTCCCGGGCCTCACCGATCATGAGATGGAGGGGATCATGGCCGCGGCGCGCGACGCAGGTGCCGTGGCGGCGGGTTACGTCATACTGCGCTTGCCGCTTGAGGTCGCCGGTCTCTTTCGCGCATGGCTCGAGGAAAGGTTCCCCCAAAGAGCCGAGCGGGTCATGAACCGGGTACGCGAAACTCGGGGAGGTCGCGACTACGATCCCGATTGGGGCAAACGCATGACGGGGACAGGAGTTCTGGCGGACATGCTCGCGCGGCGCTTCCGGCTCGCGTCGTCCCGACTGCGTTTGTCGCGCGGTCTGGCGCCGCTTAGAACCGATCTTTTCCGCGTTCCGGCGCGTTCGGAAAAACAGATGTCGCTGTTCTGACATCGGATTCACCTTCTACGCCTGCGCCGGGTGGACCGCTCCCTGGCCGGAGTGTCCATGCCGTCACCGGGTGAGCTGAAGGGACCGAGGATCTCGGCAATCCTCTCAAGTTCCGGGCTGCCGGCGGACGGCCGGTTTTCCAGAGCTGCGCGCATCCTGGATATATGCTCTGGCATCGTGCCGCAGCAGCCGCCTATGATACTCGCCCCGCAGTCACGGGCGAGCACCGCATATTCGGCCATCAGGTCGGGTGTGCCGTCGTAGTGAATCTTTCCGTCGACGTATTTCGGGATTCCCGCATTGCCCTTTGCGATAAGCGGACGCGATGGATCATGCGTCGCGATTCCGAGAATCGTACGCAGGAGGTCGCTGGCGCCCACGCCGCAGTTGGCTCCGAACGCATGCGGACCATAGGGCAGCCTGTCCACGAGTCTGGCCATGTCTGCTGGGGTGACGCCCATCATCGTACGTCCGGCGGTGTCGAATGACATCGTACAGCACCAGGGCATCTCCACCTTTGCGGCCGCCTCGGCCGCCGCCTTGAGCTCCTCGGGCGCCGAGATGGTTTCCACCCAGAGTACGTCGGCTCCGCCGGCCTTGAGCCCTTCCGCCTGTTCATGGAATATTTCCACCGCCTCGGAATGCGTAAGCTCGCCCATCGGGGCCATAATCTCTCCGGTTGGACCCATGGAGCCCGCGACGACGACCCGGCGTCCCGCGGCGTCGGCGATTTCCCGCCCGAGCTCCGCGGCCATTCGGCTCAGCTCGCGGGCACGGGACTGAGCGTCGTGGAGTTTCAGGCGCGCGGCGTTTGACCCGAAACTGTTGGTTAGAAACAGGTCGCTGCCAGCATCCACCGCATCCCGGTAAAGCCTGCGGATCCTTTCGGGGCTTGAATCATTCCAGAGTTCGGGCGCCTCGCCCGCGGCGAGTCCCATGTTGAATAGATTGGTTCCCGTCGCGCCGTCCGCAAGTATCCAGTCACGCGATCGCAGCATATCTGAGAGAACCGGGGAATGCATGGAAAAGGTATCCTTGGAACGCTGTGCCCACCGATCCCGGCGGGGCCGTCAGATCCCATATGCCGTTGGATGCGTTTATGACGCAAATTCATATTTCTGATAATGATTATGAAATCGATAATACGTGACCGAAAGAACCGAAACCGATCCAGACCGTCCGGCACGGGCCTTTGCGCGCGATGCGTGATTCCCTAAATCGGTTATTGCCTCGGGGATCCGAATCCGGGCATCCGCCGGGACGGGACCGCGAGCCTGACGGTCAAAGTGTCCGGACTGCCGACAGCTTTGGAAAGGCCCGGAATCAATTATGTTTCCTTTAGCAACTGCTCCTTGGCCTCGACAAGGAATTCCCGCATTTTCGCGCGAATGGTACGTTCGTCGACCGCGTCACCCAGGTCACCCGAGACCTTGCGGAAGACATCCTCATCGCCGGCTTCCTCGAAATCCGACCTGATCACTTCCTTCGCGTAGGCGTCCGCGTCTTCGGCCGATTTTCCGAGTAGCTCCGCCGCCCAGAGGCCGAGCAACTTGTTGCGACGTGCGTTGGCTTTGAAGTTCATTTCCTCATCGTGCGCGAACTTGGCCTCGAAAGCGTTTTCGCGGTCATCAAACGTCGTCATCCGTCCAACCCTCCGGCCTGGAAACCTATCGATGCGGATATGGTCGCTTCCGTCCCTGATCGCAAGGCCGGCTTTCGGGATATCCGCGTATAAGTGCGGGCGTTCCGTATCGACGGGTGGGGTGCGCGTGGTCTTGCGGGAGAAGTCGCCGTAGCGTAATGGGTTCCCGGAACGGACGGGGCCGGGCAGTCGTGCGGTCCGCCGATTAGGAGATCCCATGGCGCGGCGAAAGAAACTATTCGAAGGCAAGGCCAAGATTCTATACGAGGGCCCCGAGCCCGGTACTTTGGTTCAGTATTTCAAGGACGACGCTACGGCTTTCAACTCAAGGAAGAAGAGCGTTGTTGACGGCAAGGGGGTTTTGAACAACCGCCTGAGTGAATATTTCATGAACGGTCTCAACATGATCGGCGTGCCGACCCATTTCATCAAGCGAATCAACATGCGCGAGCAGTTGATCCGGCAGGTCGAAATCATTCCGCTGGAGGTCGTGGTCAGAAACGTCGCGGCGGGATCGCTCTCCGAGAGGTTCGGGATCGAGGAAGGGTCGGCGCTTCCACGGCCGATGATCGAGTTCTACCTCAAGAACGACGAGCTGGACGACCCGATGGTTACCGAAGAGCATGCCGTCGCCTTCGGCTGGGCCAGCCAGCATGATCTGGACGAGATGGTAGCGCTGGCCCTGAGGGTCAACGACTTCCTGTCCGGAGTGATGCTGGCTGTCGGAATTCGGCTCGTTGACCTCAAGATCGAGACCGGTCGTGTCTGGGATAACGACTTCCAGCGATTGATCGTCGCGGATGAGATCAGTCCGGATTCCTGCCGGCTGTGGGACATAACCTCTAACCGCAAGTTCGACAAGGACGTCTTCCGGCGCGACCTCGGCAATCTTGCCGAAGCCTACACCGAGATAGCGCGGCGGCTTGGTGTGCTGCCGTCAAATATCACTCACGCGGTAAAGCCACATGTGATCAACTGACATTCGCGTCGTTGGCTCGGCTGGCGGCCCGTATCCGTCGTGGAAACAGGGGGACGGCGATTGAAGGCCAGAGTTACGGTAATGCCCGCCACGGGCGTGCTCGACCCTCAGGCGGAGGCGGTGCTGCGGGCGCTGGGATCCCTGGGTTTCGATGGAGTTCTCGGCGTTCGGCAGGGCAAGGTAATCGAGCTGGATCTGGCTGAAAGCGACCCGCGGCGCGCCCGCGATGCCGTCGAGTCCATGTGCATACGGCTTCTCGCCAATACAGTGATCGAAAGCTACATGATAGAGTTTCCCTGAGATGTACGCGGGACGCGCTCGCGGAGGGTCCCCGCATCCACGCGCCGCTTTTCCGGCGGATATGCCCGGCGGACATGCCGCGAAGGGAGCGTTCCCGTGAGGGTGGCCATTCTGGTCTTCCCCGGGTCAAACTGCGATCGGGACATGGCCATTGCCTTCCGGAACGCCGGGGCACGGGTCGAAATGGTTTGGCATCGGAAAACCAGTCTCCCCGCCGGCACCGACATCGTTGGAGTCCCGGGTGGCTTCAGCTACGGCGACTATCTACGCTGCGGCGCCATAGCGGCCCGCTCTCCGGTCTGTTGCGCGCTGAACGTCCATGTGGAGCGTGGCGGTTACGTCCTGGGTGTCTGCAATGGTTTTCAGGTCCTGACCGAAATGGGCGTTCTTCCCGGAGCGTTGCTTAGAAACGCCGGACAGAGATATATCTGCCGATCGGAGCGCCTGAACGCCGTAACTCTCGAGAGCGTTTTCACGGCCGCTTACGGCCGAGACAGGCGGGTTGTGTTTCCCATCGCGCATCGCGACGGGAATTACTTCGCGGATCCCGAGCAGATCAAGCGCCTTCAGGGTGAGGATAGAATCGCATTTACCTATGTGGACAATCCCAACGGGTCGGCGGGCGACATCGCTGGCATACTGAGCGCCAACCGTCGGGTGCTTGGCCTGATGCCCCATCCCGAGCGCGCCGCCGAACCCGCCCATGCAAGCGTTGATGGCGCGGCGCTGTTCTCAGGCCTGCTTTCGGAAGCGGCGGTGGCGAAGTCGGCCGCCTGAGCGTCTGCCGTGATGAGCTTGCCCCTCCTGTGATGGACCGAATCGCATCAGGCAAGGAAAGAGCCGGAACCGGACTCAATTGGCTGGCGCATGCCTTGCTGGGGCTGTTTCTGGTGTTCGCGTTTGTCGTGGTCCTGACCACAAATACATTCCTGTCCGAACGCTACACCGCGTCAACCAAGAGTCGTGCCGAGGTGCGCCAGGCGCTCTTCGTGGGCAACCTGTTGAGCGAACTTCAGAGAACTTCGGTCGTGGCGTCGCTGCTTTCCGGGGATCCCAAGCTCATCGGCGCGCTGGAGGTCGGCGACTTCGCGAGAAGTTCGCAGCATATCCTGGAGGTCAGGGAGGAAACCGGCGTTGCGTCTATCATGCTTCTGGATGAAAGCGGCCGGACCGTCGCGGCCACCGACCGCAACCTCATCGGATCCGTTCACCGCTCGGAGCCATACTTTGTCTCGGCAATGCGTTCCAATGACGTGGAATTCAGTACGATAACCGGGGAAAACGGCGTATCGGAATTCATTCATTCACGTCGGATCGAGGCAGGCAGCCATCTGATAGGTATCATTGTCGTCGGGTCGAACCTTCGCCGTTTCGAAAAGGCGTGGTCGGCGGTCTTTGACGCGGCTCTGGTGACCGATAGCGAAGGACGGATCATTCTCGCGACCGATCACCGCTGGTATGGCCTATCCGTGCCGGAAGCGGACCTGTCGACACTGGTATGGTCGTCCATCGCCGAGACCGCGCAGGCGACGCCGGGCTGGACGTCGATTCCCGCCGCAGGCTTTTATGGCCACGGCGCGCTGATTGCGGTGGAGAGACGCATACCGTACCAGGGTTGGCGAATGGTGAGTTTCACGTCCTATGCCGGCGTCAGGGAGCGGGTGAACACGGTCCTGGCTCTCGAGATCATGCTGTTCGCGATTCTTATGGCCAGCGGATTCTATTTTTTCACCCGCCGCGCGATCGCGCGATCGATGGAGCTGCAGCGCGAATCCGCCGAGCTGCGTCGGCTGAACGAGTCCCTTCTACGGGAGATCGGGGAACGGCAGCGGGCCGAAAAGAACCTGGAAGTGGCCGAACAGACCATCGCCCAAAGTTCCAAAATGGCCGCCCTGGGCGAAATGTCCGCGAGCATCGGCCATGAGCTGAACCAGCCGCTTGCGGCGATAAAGACCTATCTGGCGGGCGCCAGGCTGCTGCTTGAGAAACGGCGCCTGAAGGATGCCCTTGACAGTGTTGAGAGAATCGATGAACTCATCGACCGGATGGGAACGATCTCGCGCCATCTCAAATCGTATGCCCACAACGCCAGCGACGCCGTTGGCCCGAGGGATGCCAGGGACTGCGTGACTTCAGCCATCTCACTCATGGATCCGCTGCTGAAAGAGCGGAACGTGAGTATAACCTGCAACCTTCCCGGTGAGCCGGTGATGGTAATGGTCGATCGGGTTCGGCTTGACCAGGTTCTGGTCAACCTGCTGCGCAATGCCGTCGACGCGACCGAGCGTGAGGAGCATCCGGAGATTTCCGTGACTCTCTCGGTTGGCAATTCCGCAACCATTTCCGTTCGCGACAACGGTCCCGGCATCGAGAATCTCGACTCCCTGTTCGAGCCGTTCTACACCACGAAAGCGCCGGGCGAGGGAACGGGTCTGGGACTCGCGATTTCCTCCAGTATCATAAAGAACTTTCACGGAAGGCTGACGGCGCGCAACTCCAGCGCCGGCGGCGCGGTTTTCGAGGTGCGTCTTCCGTCGGTTCGGAGCGCTGAAGCCGCTGAATGAGGTATCCATGGCGGAAGCCGCCAAGATCGCAATCATCGATGATGAAACTGACATGCGTCAGTCGATCAGGCAATGGCTGGCGCTATCGGGTTTTGATGCCGAGGCCTATCCAGGCGCTGAGCAGGCCCTGGAAACGCTCGGGCCTGACTATCCGGGTGCGGTGGTCACCGATATCAAGATGCCCGGAATGGACGGTATGCAGTTTCTAAGGCGTCTGATGGTGGTCGATAACTGCATTCCGGTGATCATGATCACTGGCCATGGTGACGTTCAGATGGCGGTGGAAGCGATCAAGCTCGGAGCCTACGACTTCCTGGAAAAGCCGTTCGATCCCGATCATATGACCAGGCTTGCGGGGAAGGCGACGGATTACCGGCGTCTGGTCCTGGATAACAGGGCGCTGCGCACCGAACTTTCAGGCGGCGGAACGGCAATGCGGAAGTTGGCCGGAGAGTCCCGGGAGATGGACCACCTGCGCGGTGAAATCGTGGATCTGGGCCAGGCCGACGGCCATATTCTCGTCGATGGCGAGACGGGTGTCGGCAAGACGCTGGTGGCGCACGCGCTTCATGCCGCCGGAACTAACGCGGGCGGAAAGCTCGTTCTCGTGTCCTGCGCCGCACATGACGAGAAGACGCTTGCGGGAAATCTCTTTGGCCCGAGGGCTGTCGGGAGCCGTTCGCCGGCGCTTGCGGACGCGCGAGCCGGAACGGTCGTTCTGGAGGATATCGAGGCGCTGCCGCCCGCGCTGCAGTCCAGGCTTCTCAGCTGGATCAACGAACAGGGCAAGCCGCCGCAGACGCGTATCATCGCGATCTCAAACCTTGGCGAGCGGGACGGGAGCTGCGAGGAGGCGCTGCGACCCGATCTCTACTTCCGTCTGGCCGCGCTGAAGATAACGCCCCCGCCGCTGCGCCGGCGTGGTGAGGACATCCTGCAGCTGTTCGGTAATTTCTGCGAGCGTTTTTCCGAAGAGTATGGTTGCGAGGTGCCCGAGATCTCGGCCCGGGACGCGGCCGAGCTCCTGCGGGCACCCTGGCCCGGGAACGTGCGCCAGCTGAGGAACGTCGCGGAGCGCGCGGTTCTTCAGGGCCGTCATGGATCTGGAACCATAGCCTCGTTGCTGACGTTCGGTAACGAGGCGCAACGGCCCGCGGGCCCGACCGCGGGCAGGCCATTGAGGGACCGCGTGGAGGATTTCGAGCGAACGCTCATTGACCGCGCGCTTCGGCGATATGGGGGCAGCGTCATTAAGGTCATGGGTGAGCTGAGCCTTCCCCGCAGAACGCTTAACGAAAAGATGACGAAGTACGGGCTTCATCGTTCCGACTATCTTTGATCCGGAGCCGTCAGACGGCCCCGCGGCGAAATACGCGGGGGAGCGACCAAACGGGGGTTATCCGTGATCGAAATTTTCTCATTCCGGAACTTTTGCGCCGGGGGCATGAAAAATCATCCGCAAAGATTTTCGCGCTGGATCCGTGACGTCGCAACAATGCGGGAAACGGCTTTCAGACAAATTTCCAATACCCCGGCCATTCATGGCCGGGAGGATTCGGGGCGATCGATTCCCTCACTGGCGGTTAGCGGAAGGGTATCCTCCGAGAGGCGGGGTCATGAGCCTGCATGACCGAACCTGGTTCCCGAACACATCATCTCCATGTGCCGTTCCCTTATGAAATGACGGCGTTTTCGTTATTGCCCAAGGAAGACCTGAATCGGTTTCCGAACGCGATTGATGGTATTCGCGATCCGGAAACCGACGATCATGTCGAACCGACACCTGCGGACTGTGTCGCGGGCAAAATAACGGACCGCCCGCAGGAATGAATATTGCCTCTGCGTAGTCCCTGTCGGTCGCGTCCGCCCTTCGGAATCGCCTTTCGGCGGGAGGCGAAGTTACCGAGAAACACTGGCGGTGGATCATCCCTGTTGCAATTCCTGACCGCTCACTCTATGTTTTACGTCAGATGCGGCGATCTGGACCGCATGAAGAAATTCAGGCCGTCCCCTCCGCTGCGCGCGATTCACCGTAGGTGGAGATCCGGACCAGCCCCGTCGGGCACCCGACACGGGGACGGCGCAATGTCCCGAAGCACAATGCTGACCGGACCATGAGCAGGCGTTCCGACTGGATTTTGCTGGGCGGCGCCGGAGACGAATCGCGATGACAGGCGCAAAGCAGATTTACCATTCCGGGCGGGCCACGCGGGTTCCGAGCGAATCTGCGTGCGCGGGAATAGTCGCCCGAACAAGCCACCCCACGATCATACCCGTACCACCTGGCACGGCGCTTGAAGTTGGGTGCCGAGAAACTGAATGGCAAAGAAAATGCTTATCGACGCCACCCACCCGGAGGAGACCCGGGTTGTGGTGGCGGACGGGAGAAAGGTCGAGGAATTCGATTTCGAGACCGCGAGCAGGCTTCGGCTTGCGGGCAACATCTATCTGGCAAAGATCACGCGGGTAGAACCTTCGCTTCAGGCCGCGTTTGTCGACTACGGCGGGAGTCGCCACGGATTTCTGGCGTTTTCGGAGATCCATCCGGACTATTACCAGATTCCGGTGGCTGACCGACAGGCGATTCTCGCTGAAGAAGAGGCTCTTGACCGGATCCAGGCGGCGGAATCAGACGTCGAGGGCGGCAACGCCAGGCCTTCACGCCGGCGCCGCTCGAAATCCAGGGTCCAGACGTTGAGTTCGCGGGATTCCGTTAAAACTTCGACCGCGGCGCCTGATGAGATCTCTGGAATGGGCGTGATTGACCTCGACGCGGAATCGGGCGGGGCGGATACTAAGGATGTCGAGGGAAATCCGGACGGAGCGGATGACCGGACCGCGAAACCGGACGATACCGTCATCGCCGATACGACGGAGCACATCACCACGGGTGACGTAACCGATGTGGACCGGGCTGGAGCGGACGGGAACGACAACGCGGATCCGACGGATCGGGATGACCGGATAGAATCCATATCGGGTGACGAGGCCGAGGAAATCCGGCAGCCACGCAAAAACCGTCCGCGCCCCTACAAAATCCAGGAGGTGATCAAGGTTCGGCAAATCCTGCTTGTCCAGGTGATCAAAGAAGAGCGGGGAAACAAGGGCGCGGCCTTGACAACCTATATAAGCCTTGCGGGACGTTACTGCGTCCTGATGCCTAACACCGCGCGTGGCGGTGGCATTAGCCGGAAGATCACAAACGCTCCGGATAGAAGCAAGCTCAAGGAGATAGCATCGAAACTTGATGTTCCAAAAGGAGCGGGGCTCATCATCCGCACGGCTGGTGCCAAACGGACGAAATCCGAGATCAAGCGCGACTATGACTTCCTGCAGCGGCTGTGGGAACAGATACGGGAACTCACGCTCAACTCCATCGCTCCGGTGCAGATCTACGAGGAAGGTAACCTGATCAAGCGGTCGATCCGTGATCTCTACGGTCGCGAGATCGACGAGGTGCTGGTGGAGGGCGATACCGGGTACAGGACGGCGAAGGACTTCATGAAGATGCTTATGCCGTCTCACGTGAAGAACGTCAGGTCTTACCAGGATCCTTTGCCGATTTTCGTCCGCCATCAAGTCGAAAGCCAGCTCTCCTCGATGTACAGTCCGACGGTTCAGCTCAAATCGGGTGGCTATATCGTGATTGGCGTAACCGAAGCGCTGGTGGCGATCGACGTGAACTCGGGTAGGGCGACCAGGGAAGGTTCGGTCGAGGAGACGGCGCTGAGGACAAACCTAGAGGCGGCGGAAGAGATAGCCCGGCAGCTTCGGCTGCGGGATCTCGCGGGGCTCATCGTGATCGATTTCATCGATATGGATGAACGCCGTAACAACGCCGCTGTCGAAAAGCGTTTCAAGGACGGGCTCAAGTCCGATCGTGCGCGGATCCAGGTCGGGCAAATCTCGGGCTTCGGGCTTCTTGAGATGTCGCGCCAGCGTCAACGTCTGGGTATGATTGAGGTCACAACCCAGCCATGCGAGTCCTGTCATGGTACCGGACGTGTCAGGTCTAACGAGAGTCTCGCGCTTAGCCTTCTGCGTCAGCTGGAGGAGGAAGGGGCTCGTCGCCGCCAGCGGGAAATATTGCTCAGGGCGCCCGTGGGCATCGTGAATTTTCTGATCAATAAGAAACGCGAGCATTTGGCGGGAATCGAGAGCCGTTATGGTATTTCGGTTCAGATCGAGGCCGATGCGGCAATGGTCTCACCGGAGTATACGTTGGGTAAGTTCAGTTCCGAGACCCGGAAGTCGTTGCGAGGCAATTCCGTCGTTTCTGTCGCGGCATCGATGATTCCAGGCTCCGACAACCCTGAACGCGGTCGCGGTCCTGAGGATGATGCCGTTAGCGCCCCGGATGCCGAGTCGGCCGGAACTCCGGCCGATGGTGGCGCGGAAGGGAAGCGGTCCACCGGCCGCCGCCGCTCGCGGCCGAGGAAGTCGAAGTCGGCGACGGAACAGTCGGCTGACGCGAAGTCCGGTGCGGGGAACGCGGCGGACCCGTCGGAAGCCTCCGCGCCTGTCGCCGAACGGGAAAAAAAGGCGAGGAGATCCAGGCGTAAGCGTTCGGGCAAGACCGGCAGGAACTCGGGAGGGCAGACCCAAGACGTTAACAAGGCCGATTCGGAACCGGACACCGCACTCGGGCCGACGGAGACGCGGGATTCCTTCGTTGGGCTGGAGGTCGAGCCGTCAGGCCCGCGGGAGTCGCTTGAGTCCGAAGTCGCGATACGGGAGGCCGGGCCTGGAATCTTGATTGATTCAGATCCCACCAATTCACCGGGTGTTCCCGATTCGGGAGAGGATCCGGGCGCGGTTGCCCTTCAGGTCGCGCTGCCCGACCCAGGATCGGGCGACATTCGACATGATCCAGCCAAGCCGGGGCGGCGGGGTTGGTGGAAAATGCGGGAGTGACGTATATTGGCTGTTGGCCCCGGAAGAGCCTTTAGCGAGTGCCTCCAGGATTATTGACAATCGGCTCATCTGGCCGCTTTTCACTGGCCATAATCGAGCGGAAGTCCCCTATTTTTGCCGGCCAAACGGGAGAACGGTGCAAAACGAGCATGCATCAATATCCGGGATACACCCGCCCAAAAAATGGTCCGTGTGCGGGTGCGCGGCACCGGGACGGGCGGGCTCGAGGCTTGGGCCGACGCGGAGAGAATGGACGCGGTCTCCGCCGTCAAGCTGGCTGTCAGGCGACATCCGGAACACCGTACGTCCCGGAATCCCCGTCCTTAGGCCGGTTTCCGGTCTTTTGGGGACCTACGAGGCCTCCAGCGCCGTCGGTCGCGCTCCATTCGGCATGATCACACGCCCTTTCGCTTACTTCCGGTAATCCAGCATCATTCGTCTGGGGGCACAAGGCCCAGACCGCGGAGGTAGATTCCTATCCCGGCTTCCAGGAGTTCATCTGGAGGAAAAGGGCATCGACTGCCCGCGGCACCACGCGCGAACAGCTCAACCACCCCGTGGCTCATCGCCCAGATATGGGCCGAGAACATTGTTGAGGGCGGACGTCTGTCCGGTGGACCCTGCTGACACAGGCCTGCGGCCGCCCTCTCGAGGACACGGTTCGCGCGGGAAGAAACCGTTGCCAGTTCCGCTGTGCGGTTCACCGAGATGCCGCTTTCGAACATCGCGACGTAATGGCCGGGGTATTTGCGGGCGAATGCCAGATAGGCCCGGCCCGTAGCTTCGAGTGAGGACAGGGCGGAGGGTTGTCCGGATTCGTAGGCGAATTCCATTAGATCGGCGAAGATCTCATAACCCTGCCGTGCGGCCTCGGCGATCAGATCCTCGCGACCCTCGAAATGTCTGTAGACGGCCGCGGGCGTCACTCCCGCCTGTTTGGCCGCCTCGCTAAGCGTAAAGCCTGTCGGTCCCCTGGTTCCGATCAGTTCAAGCGCCGCATCGACCAGCGCCTGGCGTAGATTGCCGTGATGGTAACCGCGTTTGGGCATCGATCACCGCAATTGATATGGCCGGTGTACGAACCCGGACATTGGTGCGTCTGCCATGCCACGGCTCCGGGTTGAGTCTTCGCGTCCGACCGGTGCCGCCGGAAATTGGACGAACCCGGCGATGCGCGGGAAGTGTACGGTCCTCGGGATCCGTACCGGAACCGCCAACCCGGTCGCTGACCGCTCAATGACCGGGGGCCGTGCGAGTCTAGGTGCCCGCAGGGTGAGACTGAAGGGACATCGCCGCAACGACCGATCGGATACCGTCTGAAATTCTATCTCAGGATCCGATGAGATCGGTATCGTAAGGGGTGGTCTGATAGATTTCATTGATCCAGTTGCCGTAGAGTAGATACGCGTGGCTGCGCCAGCTGTTGCGTGGAGTTCTCGACGGATCGTCGTCCGGAAAGTAGTTCCCGGGAATGTTGACCGGCCTGCCTGCCGCGATGTCGCGGTCATATTCCCCCTTGAGCGTGTCCCGGTCATATTCGAAATGATTGAATACATACAGGGCACGATGACGGCGATCCTGTATCAGGCAGGGACCGAACTCCTCGGAACCCGTCAGTAAGGTCTGGAGTTCCTTCGCATCCGCTTCGGCCCTCCGCACCATTGTCCATCGGCTGACCGGTACGACGCATTCATCGGAGAAGCCCCGCAGATACGGTGAACCGGGTGCTAGGTTTCGATGCTGGAAACATCCGAACGCCTTATGCGGTAGCAGGTGTTTTCTGACACGATGGAAGTGCCAGAGCATCGCCATCCCGCCCCAGCAGACACCGAAAGTCGAATGCACATTGGTTAGGGTCCAGTTCATGACCTCCTGTAACTCCTCCCAATAGGTGACCTGCTCGAACGGGAGGTGTTCAATGGGAGCGCCGGTGATGATCAGGCCGTCGAATTTCTCGCCGCGCACCTCCGAGAAGGGGCGATAAAAGACCCGCAGATATTCCGGGGCCATATCTTTGGGCCTGAAGTCCGTCATGCGGATGAGCTGGAGTTCAATCTGTAGGGGGGTGGAGCCGAGCAGCCTGCTGAACTGGATTTCCGTCTGCTTTCTCACTTTGGAGGGCATCAGGTTCAATAGCCCGATCCGCAGGGGTCTTATGTCCTGACGTCTGGCCCGGGTGTCGGGCATGACCGCCACGCCCTCATCGCGCAGAGCTTTATAGGCTGGAAGGCTGGACGGCAGAATGATGGGCATCTCGCGTTTCCTGATCACTCAACCGTCGCAATATCGCGACGGACGCAGATATGCCAGAAGCACGCCGTTTTCCTTTCTGCGTCGGGAAGCCATCTGACATCGCGCGCGCCGCCATGTTTCCCCGCGTAGGTCCGGATTTCAGGTCGCTCGGGAAGGCAGCACGGACCCGACAAGCGCCTGGAAATCCGCGGAATCGCGGACATCGGCGATCTGGTCGGCGGTGACCGTCACGCCCCAGTTGCGGGCTATGGAAGCATAGCGAGGCTGTCTGTGCGCAAGCGCACGGGCAAAGGTCCAACGCACGAAGTCATCCGGATCGACGTTGGACTCGGAAACGCCGGTTTCGGAACGGTATCCAGCCCACGCGCCGTCGATAAACCCGGGTTGATAGTACATCGGCTTTGGGTCGGCGTCAAAGCGGCGGATGAGTTCCTCTGTATAGGCTTCCGATCCCTTGATCCAAACCATGAGGACGCGGTCGGCCAGGGCCTTGAGCAGCGGGTCTTCCGGATCGTCGGGATTGACCACCTCGCAGATGGAGCCGCTCGAATCGCAAACGAAATGCGGATATCCATAAACGTCCCGCGCTCGATCGATGAAACGAAACGTATCCCACATCGCGGCTCTCTCGGCTCTCTCATGTTGGGCCTGCCTTCGACGGTATTCCCCGTAAGGAAGACCCCCTTTGCCCTCATCGCCGGGCTTGCCCATGTATGTCGAGAGCGGGCTGAGATTGTGGAATGTGATGTTCGAGCCGATGAAGATCGAGTCTGACAGCAGGAGGTCCCTGAGAAACGGCACCTGCATGGCCTGCCGCTTGAAGTTGTCCACGATATGCTCACCCATGTAATGGGTGCCGATGCGATAGTCGACGGAATAATGGTACCAATCGCCGTTCGCGCGCAGCATGGCCGAAACATGGGTCTTGCCGAGGCCTGACATGCCGAATAGCAGCACCCGTTTCTGTCGCGCCTCCAGCCAGCCCAACCGGTCTTCATAGATCATTGCCGGCTTCCTTTCTTACGATCCATTCCTATCGCAGTCCGGTGTTGGGATTCCAGCGATTCGATTGACGCCGGCACCGTGGTTAGGATCCTGTAACGGAGCGTGGTTACGGAATCGTTGCGTGGTTAGCTTTGACCAATTTCCAGCGGGAAATACGATGTTCAGGTTCGATCGGTACGTTCCCGCAGGACATAGAGCCTGATTGCCGACGCGAGACCGGTCCCGGGATCGCGTGACGCATCAATTTCAGCCGCTAGAGAATTGATGGAAATGGATTTTCTCCGCGCACTTTCAAGAAGTTCGGCCCAGAACTCCGGCTCGAGGGAAACGGACGTGCGATGCCCTTTCAGAGTCAGGGAGTGTTTTTGGGGTCGGGAGTTCACCGATTCCCGACATGCGGGGGAACGCGCCTTTCCGTTTCGTATGCGGGTTCCGGGGGCGTCGACCGGGGAGCGCATGGCTTATTCATTTCGGTCCGATCATCCTCTCGGGCTTCACGGTGTCATCGAACTCACGCTCGTCGACGAAGCCGAGCCCGATCGCCTCTTCCTTCAGGGTGGTGCCGTTCCTGTGGGCCGCTTTCGCCACAGCCGTGGCGTTGTCGTAACCGATCCGTGGGGCGAGCGCCGTCACTAGCATCAGGGACTCGCGCATTAGCGCGCCGATACGTTCTTCATTGGCGCGGATACCCACAACACAGTTATCGGTAAACGCTATGGTGGCGTCGCCAATTAGCTGCATCGACTGCAATACGTTGTAGGCGATCATCGGTTTGTACACGTTCAGTTCGAAATGCCCCTGGGATCCGGCGAATCCGATGGCGGCGTCGTTGCCCATCACATGGGCGCAGACCTGCGTGATCGCCTCTACTTGGGTCGGATTGACCTTGCCGGGCATGATGGAGCTGCCGGGCTCGTTTTCCGGCAGCAGCAATTCTCCTATACCGCAACGTGGACCGGACCCCATCAGGCGAATGTCATTGGCGATCTTGTAAAGGCCCGTGGCCACCGTTTTCAGCGCTCCGGACATGCCGACAATTGCGTCATGCGCAGCGAGCGCCTCGAACTTGTTCGGCGCGCTCACGAAAGGCAGGTCGGTAATCTGTGCTATTCCCGCCGCGACGGTTTCGCCCCAGCCTGGAGGTGAATTCAGTCCGGTGCCGACGGCGGTACCGCCTTGGGCCAGTTCGTGGACATCGGCGAGAGCGGTCTCGACGCGTTCAATGCCCTTGCGGATCTGGTGGGCGTAACCCGAGAACTCCTGGGCCAGCGTGAGCGGCGTCGCGTCCATAGTGTGCGTACGGCCGATTTTTATGATGCCTTCGAACTCATTCACCTTGCCTTCAAGGGCGCTGGCGAGTTTCGCGAGACCGGGCAAGGTCACATCCCGTGCCGTGAGCGCCGTCGCGATATGCATGGCCGTGGGAAAGGTATCGTTCGATGACTGTCCCATGTTGCAATGGTCGTTAGGATGCACCGGATCCTTGGATCCGATCACGCCTCCCATGATCTCGATCGCCCTGTTTGCGATGACCTCATTCGCGTTCATATTGGACTGGGTGCCGGAACCCGTCTGCCAGACGACCAGCGGAAAATGGTCGTCAAGGTCTCCGGCGGCGACCTCGGAAGCCGCCTGTATGATTGCGTCGGCCAGTTCCCGCCGCAGCCTGCCGCTGTCCCTGTTCGCCTCGGCGCAGGCCTGTTTGATCACACCGAGTGCTCTCACTATGGCTGCGGGTTGTTTCTCCCAGCCTATCGGAAAGTTCATCAGGCTGCGCTGGGTCTGCGCTCCCCAGTAGCGGTCGGTGGGGACTTCAAGCGGACCAAAACTGTCGGTTTCCGTGCGCGTCGCGGTCATGGTTCACTCCATCGGCGCATTGCGTCTTTGGCTGGGTCTATCGGCTCGAACCTGTCGGTTCAATCCCGTCGCGGCTAACGCGTGTCCGCAAATCCTGCTTTCAAGGGCGAGCGTCTTCCATGTCGCTGACCTTCAACCGAAGTTCCGCAAAGTTGACATACGCGGCGGGTTAAGATTCTGATATCAAGAGGCATTATTCCCGAGTTCCGTGATATGGCGTTACGGTTTGCGGAGAGATGGGGTTTGGTCGCCATGGTTTCGCGGTCTTCGGATACTTCCTGCCCTCGCTCACAAGGCGTTTCGCCCGAAACGCATTCTCATATATGATCGCCCGCCGATATCACAGTTTACTTTCGGGGGCCGCGAAAGCTGTCGAGGCTAACTATTTCCGCGTCTTTGGGCTTCGCCTCGTCGGGATCGCTGTCCATGGGCGCCTCCTCCACTTCTTCCGAACCGGCCGCGGTCTCGAACCTAAGGCCGAACTCGACTGAAGGATCAGCGAATGTCGTGATCGCGTCAAAAGGAACGAAAAGGACTTCAGGCTTTCCGCTGAATTTCAGGGTCACCGAGAAGCCAGCATCCGAAACATCAAGTGCATCAAACCAGTGTTGCAGAACGACCGTCATTTCTTTCGGATAACGCTCGCCAAGCCAGGCGGCGAATCTGGCGTTCGGATGGGTTGTGTCGAAAGTTATGAAAAAATGATGATTGCCCGGAAGGCCGTTGCTCTGAACATCCCTTAGCACACTGCGGATCAGTTCACGCATCGCGCGGTGCATCAGGTTGCCGTAATCGATCGTGCGTGTCATCTCATCGCCCGGTTATGCTCAGTAATTGTTGCGACCATAAGTGATTCGATCGGGAATCAAAGCGAAATGGGAACCAGGTTTTCATGGCAGGGCCGACATCGCGACACCGACCACCGCGGACGCCCCGAGGACACGCAGCAGACCCCACTTGAGACCGAAGACGGCTATGCCGGCGGCCACCGCCATCGCTACCGTGCGCCAGTCAACCGTTTCCGGCGCCGGAACGATCAAGCGGAGGGGACCGAGGTTGACCGGCGATACTTCGGCAAAGAAGACATGCGCGGCGAACCAGAGGGAAAGATTCAGGATCACGCCGACCACCGCAGCCGTGATCGCCTCCAGCGCCGCGGACAGGCGAGGTCGGGTTGAAATCCATTCAATATACGGCGCGCCGGCGAAAATCCAGAGGAAGCAGGGGACGAACGTAACCCAGAGCGTCAACGCCGCGGCGGCCGTGGCCAGCAAGGCGCCCCCGGAACCGAATCCGGCAAGAAATCCCACGAACTCGGTGACGAGTATCAAGGGACCGGGGGTGGTTTCCGCGAGACCCAGTCCGTCCATCATCTGCGCCGTGGTTAGCCATTCCTGATCCTGCACGACCTTCTGGGTCATGTACGCGAGCACCGCATAGGCGCCGCCAAACGTGACGACAGCCAGTTTGGAGAAGAATAGTCCGATGTCGGTCAGCAGTTCATGTCCGGCGAGCATCAGCGCCCCCACGGGTGCCCACCAGAGCACGGTCCAGAACGCGACCGTACGCAGCGTGTCCGAGCGTTCGGGAAGGGGTGCCGGTTTCATTTCCCCGCCGCCGCGGATCGCGCCATATACTGCCGCGCAGGCGATGATCAGCGGGAATGGAGCGGCGAACAGGAATATCGCGACGAACGACAGCGCTGCGGTCATTCGGCTTCGGAGGTCCGACATTGATTTGCGCGCGATTTTCAGCAGTGCCTGCAAAACAATGATTAAAACGGCGGCCTTAATGCCAAGAAACAGCGCTTGGGCGATCGGCGCCGCGCCGAACGTGGCGTACAATGCCGCGAGTACCAGCATAAATGCCGCGCCGGGTATGACGAACAGCAGGCCGGCGGTCACTCCGCCGGGAATCCCGCGAAGTCGCCAGCCGCAGTAGGTGGCTAGCTGCATTGCTTCCGGACCCGGAAGCAGCATGCAGAAACCCAGCGCCGACAGAAACTGCCGTTCGCTCAGCCAGGGACGTTCCTCGACAAGCTCGCGGTGCATCAGGGCAATCTGTGCGGCCGGACCGCCGAAGCTGAGAACACCGATGCGCGCGAATACCCGCAGCATGTCTGGATAGGTGACGGTCAACGCACCGACGCAGCCGTCACCGTGGAAAGCCGACGACGGTTATATTCCCGGAACCGACGGCGATAGGCCGTGGCGGGTTCCCGGAAGGCGCTTTCCGGCGTCGTCCCGCACCTGTCCGTGTGACGGCATGCATCGTCCCGCCTGAACTCGCTAGGCCCGTTCGCCGGTCGCGGGAGGCGTTGCCGTACCGCGACAATCCGGACGCGTGGCATCTGTGGATGCCCGGACGGCCCGGGATTCCGGCGGCGTCAACGGGAGGAATAAAGCATCCATGTTTCGGTTCAAGCCCTGATCCGGGTTTTTTGAACGGTTTCCGGGGGTGAAATGCAGGCTTCTGTTGCCGGGCGCCTGCAGACCCCGCCCCGACTGGCTAGAGCCGGGGACTTCAGAAATCGGTCTTTCGCGCCGCGTTACGCGGCGAGAGCGACCGGAGCATGATTGTCGTTGGCAATTATGCTTTGTGGACCGATAACGGTGGTGCCTAACCGGGCGAAAGCAAACACCTTTA
Organism: Rhodobacter sp.; assembly: GCA_026708635.1. Taxonomy (GTDB): domain Bacteria; phylum Pseudomonadota; class Alphaproteobacteria; order Rhodobacterales; family Rhodobacteraceae; genus JAPOUP01. The sequence continues at coordinate 6,430 of JAPOUP010000002.1, read as the reverse complement.
CACGTCCGTCGATCCTGTTTCGGCCCCATGGTCCCTCCAACGACGGGTCTTGGTGGAGCCGCCGGGTACCGCCCCCGGGTCCGATCCGCTTATTCCGTGCGCGTTTATCGCCATAGTCGTCAAACGACATCCTATCTATAGTACATGCTCGACGCGTCCGCAAGCGCCGATTCCATTCAGGCAGCGCCATCCCGCGCCGGTTTTTCCTGACGATGAACCGCCGCATCGGCGCGGTCCGCAATGTCGGGCGACGACCGAAGACCCTCGTCACGACTCTCGGGCCGCTGACCCTGTAGCGGGCGTGGTATCGTTGCCCGTCCCGCGCACACGGCTTCAGCCCACGCGACCGCGTCCCCGCCCCGGGCGGCACGTTGCTCTTTCGCGGTTGCGCGCGCATGGTCGGGTTCACCGCCGCCGGGCCCCGTTTCGGGAAGAGCGGCACGTTCCTGTGGAAGCGTCTGTCGTGTGCTTCGGATTCGGCACGGCAAATGCGGAGGAGGTCCCACTTCGCCGGTATCTCTTTGGCGACGCGACCGGGGCGTGCGTACACGAGGCTTTCTACCGTAGTCCGGCCACCTTCAATGGACAGTGCGGGGTCATGGTGGACGGCGTTCGGTGGACAGACAGCAACCAAGCCACTGCCGATCCGGAAAACCTGACCGAACTGAGGCGCCAATACTTGAATCATCCAAACATGCTCGCGATTGCGTTCAGGAATTGCCGTTACGGTCTCAGGATCCAATCCAGGGGACTCATTTTTCCAGGAAATGGTACGGATTATGTTGTGGTCCCGACCGGAAACGGATACAAACAGGTCCAATGTTCATCAACGCTGGATTCACTGCGGACCATGACGTACGACCACAAGACCGGCCGGCCGGGACCACCGGGTTGTTAGAAAAAGCTCTGGTGGCCCTGGTATTCGCTGAGCGCGTGTGGAGCGGTGCCGTAACCTGTCTGGGCGCGTCCGATGTATGCGGGTCCACAGCGTCTCCGCATCGCCCACGACCGCAGATTGTCCGCAAGCCCTCATTCCGACCGCGAACCGCAGTACGATCAATCAGAGTGCATTTTGCACCATTCGCGGCGAAGCCTGCAGGGGTTCCCTGTACGGAACGGGTCCGGGTGGACGATTGGACAGGAGGGTTCGGTGACAGCACGTAATGACATTTGGGCCAAACACACCATTTGAAAGGGAGCAAACGAATGAAGAAACTGCCGCCTTTATGTATCGTTATGTTTTGCACAGCGGCCGCGATGAGCCCGGCTAGCCCATTGGATGTGTGCACGTTTGGTCCGGTCACATTTGGATACTTTGATATGGGATCCTGGGAGAACGCGGACGGAACGGTGGTTGTTAAGGAACCGGCCGTTGGGACCGGACACTGGATCACGGATGCGCCCTCCCTGAAGGAGGAACGTCAAGATCTTCAACGAAGCTGTGACGCGACCGCGGAGACGCTTATCCGGCGCGTGTCGGACACCTTCGCGGGAACGTTGACGCACGCCGAGATTTTCTATGATGACCGAGCCCAAAAGTGCAAGGATCATTTCGGAGAGATCTACGACATTTATACCGGCATTCTCTGTCCATCGGACTGAGGGACCGGCGTCGACACAGGGTCGCTTCCAACACGAGATACGAAAGGTTCCATGGCTATCATCGCGACGGGGCCGCGGCCAGGAAATTTATTCGCGCACCGCCCCAAAGGTCGCCGCCATTTCGGGATATTCCAACACACCCGCGGTGCCTTCCTGCGCGGCCCCGACAGGGACACCGGTCACACCACCGGGATCATCGCCCTCCCCGGACGCTGAGTCAAATCCGCTCCGGCTGCCCGGTGTATCCCGAGTTTTGGGGTTACGGTGTCGCTTTCCGCATTTCCGGCCAATGGCGTAAGCCGGCCCGGCGGTTGTTTTCGTGGCGGCCTTTCAGCGCCAGCGGGGCGTTCGCTCCCTTTGCCGACCGGCGGCTTCCGGCACCGCCGGTCCTGCGGCCCCTCTGGCGGTGGACCGTGTGTTCCCGCCGTGCCGATCACCCATTCCTCGGGCCCCTTTAGGGAAATATGGTGCCGTGTTCCCTCTCCGATGTTCGGGCACCCGTCTGAAATTACGAAATCTGATCGAAAACCGCTTCTTGAATTCACTTGACTCCTCACGTTTCAAAAGAACAAAATAGGAACATGTCGAGACGATCCATATTACTTCAAGATGTGCTGAAGGACACTCTTTGTCCCGGGCGTCATGGGGTGTTGACCCTTGGGGAAGCCGTGCGGTTGACGAAAGGCCGAATACATGAGGTCCAGGGGGACAGCGCTGACTGTTTTGCGCTTGCCGTTGCGGCCAGTCTCAGGGGGCCGGTCATCTGGATTGGATCGGCACCCGATATCGCCTCGCTCAATCCATCCGCCGTGCGGGACTTTATGGATCCGCTAAGACTGACGGTCATCGAGGCGGTATCGCGTCAGGAATGCCTGTGGTCAGGCGAACAGGCGCTCCGTGCCCAGGGTATCGCCTGTGTGGTCATCGAACTGGCGCACGGGACTGATTTGAAAGAAAGCCGCCGCCTTCAGCTTGCCGCGGAGGAAAACGGCGCGCTCGGCCTTGTCATGATCTCGGAGCATGCGCGGACCTCGGCCGCCGAAACGCGCTGGAGGTGTGATCCCTCCGCTGACGGGGAGGTTGCCTGGGATTGGGAGTGCACGAAAAACCGGAAAGGGGAGTTGGGCGCATGGCGGGTCAAATGGTTGGGGGATGACGATGGTCCGAGTATTGTCCATCTGGTTGCCACGACTGCCACTTGACCGTCTTGTCCGCAGAGGCGATCCGCGCACGGACGGCCTCTTCGCCGTCACCGCCGAGATCAGGAAAGCGGTCCGTATCACCAATCTAACAATATATGCCCGGGAAGCTGGATTGACAGAGGGCCTGTCGATACCTGACGCGCGGGCGATCTGTCCCGATCTTCTGACCGAGCCTTGCGACCCGATGCGCGAAGCGGCTTTGCTGCGCGCGCTTGCGCGGTGGGCGGACAGCCTTTCTCCGCGTGTCGCGCTCGATGCTCCGGACGGCCTGCTGCTCGATATTGCGGGTTGTGCGCATCTGTTTGGCGGTGAGACAGCGATGTGCGACCATGCCCGCCAGCGTCTTGCGGACATGCGGATAACGGCGCGTATGGGGATCGCCGATACGAAAAGCGCGGCGCGCGCGCTCGCGCGTTTTGGCAAAACGCCAATTGCTTTGGCGCCGACGGGACGCACGAGTGACGCGATAAGCGCCCTGCCGGCGGCGGCGCTTGATCTGCCCGATCGCACCGTCGCTGAATTGGCGCGGATAGGACTTAAAACCATTGGTCAGCTATATGGGATCAAGGCAAGCGAACTGGCGCGGCGCTTTGGTCTGGAATTAACGGATGCTCTGGACCGTTCTCGCGGCCATGTCCCCGATCCGGTCGCGCCTTACACTCCCGACTCCATTTTTTCCGCGCGTATGAGCCTGCCCGAACCCATTGGCTATCTCTCGGATGTCGAAGATGTCTTGCGCAGGCTCGCACGATCCGTATGCCATCGACTGCGGCATCGGCTGAAAGGCGCACGGCGCTTTGAGCTGGCCGTGCGGTGCGTCGATAGCGGCGATCATTTGCTGTCGGTCGGTTTCGTCAAGCCCTGTTTCAGGATAGACCCGATAGTCCAGCAATTCGCGCGGCCCCTTGATGACCTGAAACTTGAATTTGGAGCCGATCTGTTCCGTCTGGTGGCGCGGCAGGTCGAACCCATCCGATTTCGCCAGACACGGTTGGGCGATCGGGGGGATGCGGACGATCATCTGGCGCGGGTTATCTCGACGCTCGGCAACAGGATAGGGTTTGACCATGTGCGTCGCTTCCGCACCCACGACAGCCATTTGCCAGAACGCGAGTCTTTTCAGGTCGAGGCGGTGGCGCCCCAAACCGATCACGTCTGGCACCGCCGCCGACGCAAACGTCCCCTGCGCCTGTTTCCAAAACCGGAACGCCTGCGCGCGCTCGAACCGGGCCGCCCGCCCCAAAGTTTTGAATGGCGCGGTCAAACCCATAGGACGGCCTCGGCCAATGGACCGGAACGGTTAGCTCCGGAATGGTGGCGCGACGGCGACGCGCGCTTACGTGACTATTGGAGAGTACAGACAGCGGATGGTCCGCGCCTGTGGCTGCTCACGTATCCGGGGGTGAACCCGCCGGACTGGTTTGTGGCGGGCAGGTTCCCATGAGTTACGCGGAGCTTTTCGTCACCAGCAATTTTACCTTTCTCACCGGCGCTTCGCACGCCGGGGAGCTGGTGGCGCGCGCGCATCGCGCCAATCTCGATGCGCTGGCCATCACCGACAAAAACACCTTCGGCGGTATCGTGCGCGGATACGGCGCGGCCAAGGAGCTGGGGTTGCGCTATATCGTCGGCACCCGGCTGGCGCTGACGGACGGTGCCGAGTTGCTTGCCTATCCAAAAGACCGTTCCGCTTTCGGCCGTTTGTGCCGTCTCCTGACCATCGGCAAGCGCCGCGCGGAAAAAGGCGGCTGCGAACTGGTCTTTGAAGACGTTCTGGAATGGGGCGAGGGAAGCGTGTTCATCGGGCTTGACGCACCCGATTCCGAAGCGATGACGCGAGAGCTACGCACTGCATTTGAGGATGATGTCTATATCGGTCTTGCCCCGCGTTATGATGGCGAGGACGAAGATCGCTTCGCAAGGTGCGCCAGGTCAGCGGATGCCGTTGGATTGCCGCTTGTGACTCTGGGCGATGTGCTGATGCACGAGGCGCGGCGCGTCCGGCTTGCCGATATATTGGCCTGCTTGCGCGAAAAAACCACTATCGACAGGCTCGGCCGTCGTGCGCAGGCTAACGGAGAACGCCGCATCAAGTCTGAATTTGAATTGCGCCGCATGTTCCGGGACTACCCGCGGGCTCTCGCCAATACCTGGGCCATCGCCGAGAAATGCCGCTTCTCGCTGGATGATCTCAAATATGAATATCCGGACGAAATCACCGATGGCATGGAACCCGATGACCGCCTGCGGATGCTCACGGAAGACGGACTGAAATGGCGCTATCCCGATGGTGAAAGCCCGAAAGTGAGGGCGATGGTCGAAAAGGAGCTGGCTCTCATCGCGGAGCTTGATTACGCCCGCTATTTCCTGACCGTCCATGACATCGTGGAATTCGCCCGGTCCAGAAACATTCTCTGTCAGGGGCGCGGGAGCGCGGCCAATTCGGTGGTCTGCTACGCGCTTGGCGTGACCGAGGCCTCCCCCGACATGATTACGATGGTCTTTGAGCGGTTTATTTCCGAAGCGCGCAACGAACCGCCCGACATAGACGTCGATTTCGAGCATGAGCGGCGCGAGGAAGTCATACAGCATATCTATGAGAAATACGGTCGGCACCGTGCGGGATTATGCTCGACGGTCGTGCATTTCCGATCGCGGGGCGCCATCCGTGAAGTCGGTAAGGCAATGGGCCTCTCCGATGATGCGGTGTCCGCTCTTTCCAGTCAGATTTGGGGCTTGTCGGGCGATGGCCTTGGTGTGGAATACGCCCGTGCCGTCGGGCTTGACATCAAGAGCCGGCGCTTGCGGCTGACGCTGGAGCTGACCGAGGAGATTATCGGATTTCCGCGCCATCTTTCGCAGCATGTCGGCGGCTTCGTCATCACGCGCGGCCGCCTTGATGAGTTATGCCCCATTGAAAATGCCCGCATGAAAGACCGCACGGTTATCGAGTGGGACAAGGATGATGTCGATGCGCTCGGTATGCTTAAAGTCGATGTGCTGGGCCTTGGTATGCTTTCCTGTATCCGCAAATGCTTCGATCTTCTCGAAACATGGAAAGGCGAAGCCTACACGCTCGCGACGCTGCCGCAGGAAGATGCCCGGGTCTATGACATGCTGTGCGAGGCGGATACGGTAGGCGTATTTCAGGTGGAATCGCGCGCGCAGATGAATTTCCTGCCGCGCATGCGGCCCCGGACCTTTCAGGATTTGATCGCTGAAGTGGCGATCATCCGACCCGGTCCCATTCAGGGCAATATGGTGCATCCCTACATACGCCGCAGGCGCGGCGAAGAACCGGTTGTCTTCCCGTCCGAAGAACTGCGTGAGGTTCTGGAGCGCACCTATGGCGTACCCCTGTTTCAGGAGCAGGCCATGCAGATCGCCATTATAGCCGCGGGTTTTACCGCCACCGAGGCCGACGCATTGCGCCGTGCGCTCAATGGTTTTCGCCGGCATGGCGCGGTGGAGGATTTCAGGGCGCGTTTCATTAAGGGATGCCTTGACCGTGGCTATGGGTCCGACTTTGCCGAGAACTGTTTCAGGCAACTTGAAGGCTTTTCTAGCTATGGCTTTCCCGAAAGCCATGCGGCGAGTTTCGCCCTGCTTGTTTACGCTTCTTCCTG
>JAPOUP010000292.1 GCA_026708635.1 Rhodobacter sp. | reverse complement strand
CTCCAGTTGCCTTCAGTTCAATGCAAATCTTGTCCCATTCTGATTCAGCATCGTCTGAATCCGGGATTGGAACAAGACCGGCGTAATTTCCTTGAATCATCCCGGTTGCCTGATTTGCCCGTACTTCGGTGCCTGCGGCTAGCATCATTAAGAAAACTGCGCAAACTGATGCGAATAGTCTGAACATTTCACTCACCTCTCTGATTTACGCTCGATTTCGTCACAATTTTATCGTTCCTCGAATATCAGACACAATGGGGTATGTCAACTACCTATAATTCCCGAACATATGTTCCTCGAGTGCTGTCCTGTGCTGAAAGAGGTGATCGGACGCCCGATGGAGCGCCATGTCACCCAGGGCGCCGAAGTCGATGCCTAGCAGCTCCCCGCTGCCGCCCGCCGAGGCCCAGGGAACCGAGCGCATTGGGAATGTCCAGCAGTTTGATGGCCTCCAGCGCCGCGTGTCCGGTCCCGATCGACCGGGCATCGCCGTTTTGGACGGAATGGACATCGACCGTCTCCCAATCCGGCGTCTCCGGGGTGCGCTCCCGACGCTCCGGCAGGCGTTTGGCGATCCGGTGTGGATGTCCGGGGTCAACCGCCTAGAAAGCTTCCAATCGCGGCTTCGGCGCCCTCGGACCAGATCAGGGCAAGCCACCGCGAAAAGGCTTCCGAGAAACGGCGGCTGTCCGCCAGATCACCATAGAGCCCACGCTGTTCGAGCCATGCCGGCGGTCTCTCCCTGGCCACTTCGGCCGCGACCGTCAGGGTGTCCCACATCGGGTCATTGGGTTCGATCACGCTTCCGTCCTCGCGCGAGCCCTCGCACATTCGCGCCCAGAGCGCCTCCGTCAGGGCGAGACCCTCGATCGGTTCCCCCGTCGCCAGCGCGTCGCGGATCACCGGCAGGATAAAGCCGGTGTGGCGGGAGGAACCGTCAAAGGCGACCCGGCGCGTGGTATCGGCGATCCGGGAGTTGGAAAACCGGCGGTCGATCAGGTCCACGTACGCTCCGGGAGTCATGCCGGGAACGGAAAGGACATGCGGCGCGATCTCGTCGATCGCTACCTTGCGGAACAGGGGCCCGATCAGGGGATGCGCCATGCACCCGGCGATCGTCGCGATGGACAGGATCTCGCCGGGGACCGCGATCACTTGGTGTCCGCCGTTCAGGATGCGTATCTTCATGGCCTCGTGGTCGCGCACCCGATCGGTGATCGTGGCTCCGACCCTTTCCCAAAGCGGCCGACCGGCGCAGAACCTGTCCTCGATCACCCACTGGCGGAAGTTTTCATGGCTGACGGGAACCGCGTCATCGATGCCCCGTTCGCGCACCAGCGCGAGTTCCCCGGGGCCGGTCGCGGGCACGATGCAGTCGACCATGGAATCGGGAAAGCTGCAGTCGGCGTTGATCCAGTCAGCGAGATCCGGATCCGTCAGGCGCGCGAGTGAGACCACGGTCCGCCGCATGATCGCGCCGTTGCCCTGTAGATTGTCGCAGCTTTGCAGGGTGAATGGCCCCGCTCCGGTCGCGCGGCGACGGGCCAGGGCGGCGACGATGGCGCCGAACGCGGTACGAGGGGCGTTCGGATTGACGGCGTCGTGCCGGATGTCCGGGTGCGCGGCGTCAAATCCCTTCGATGCCGGGTCGATGTAGTACCCGCCCTCGGTGACCGTCGTGGACACGATGCGGATCGCGGGGTCGGCCATGCGTTCGATCAGGGGTCCGTTGCCCTCCTCGACGGGGATGTAGTCGACCATGGAACCCACGACCTCGACGGAAATGCCCGACGGGTCCAGCTCGATCAGCGTGGTCAGGTAGTCCTGCGCCGCCAGCTTCCGCCGCTGCGCCTCGTCGTAGGGCCGCACGCCCGCGCCGACGATTGCCCAGTCGAGAGCCTCTCCCGTCTGCATCAGCCGGTGCAGGTACCAGGCCTGGTGACCGCGGTGGAAATTGCCGAGCCCGATGTGAACGATCCCGGCGGTCAACCGCGACCGGTCGTAGTCCGGCACCAGCACGCCCTCGGGTAATCTGCCCAGATTCGCGTTCGACAGCTTCACCGGACAATGCATCAGCTCATCCAGTTTCCGCCATCCACGTTCAGCGTCTGTGCGGTGATGTAGCGGGCCTCGTCGGAAGCGAGGAACACGCAGGGATCGGCGACGTCCGCCGGATCACCCATGCGGCCTAACGGAACGGCTTCGCCGACCTCGCGCTTCTTCTGCCCCTTTGGCTTACCCTCGTACTCGGCGAATTTCGCGTCGACAAACTCCCACATCGGGGTGTCGATCACGCCCGGCGCGACGCTGTTGACCCGGATATTGTCGCCCGCCACTTCCAGCGCCAGGGATTGGGTGATCGAGATCACCGCGGCCTTGGTCGAGCAGTAGACGGTGATGTTGGGCTCTCCCCGGCGGCCGGCCTGGCTGGCCAGGTTAACGATCGCGCCGCCACCGCGTTTCTTCATCGACGGAATGACCGCTTGGCAGGCGAAAATCGTGCCGCCGACATTTACGTCGTACTGGCGGCGATAGTCTTCGGGCGTGATCCTGTCGATCGAGGCCATGTTGAAGACGCCGGCGTTGTTGACGAGTATGTCTATCCCGCCCCAGGCCCCTTCCACTTGGGCAACGCCAGCCCGGATCGAGGCGATGTCGGTGACGTCCATCGGTACGGCCATGCCGCCGATGGCCGCGGCCGTCTCCCTTGCGTCCGCTTCCAGCAAGTCGGCAACCGCGACCCTGGCCCCCTCGCGTGCATAGGATTCGCAGATCGCGCGACCGATGCCGCGCGCGCCGCCCGTGACGAGGGCGACCTTTCCGGCAAGCCGTTTCATGCGATCCGCAGTCCTTTCGCGTCGAACCTGTGAATGTGCGGGGCGCTCGGCGTCAGGAACACCGCGTCACCGTGGCTGACCGCGACATCGCCGGGGGCGCGAACCGTGAACGGGTCGCACCCCGGAATGCCGTGGATGTGGATGAAGGTGTCGGAGCCCAGATGCTCGGCCACGCCAACCGTGCCCCGCCATGGGCCCTCCGTTGTCGAGACGTCAACGTGCTCGGGCCTGATTCCGATCGCATGCGCGCCGTGCCCGGCGGCTTCGTCACCCTCGATGAAGTTCATCTTCGGGCTCCCGATGAACCCGGCCACGAACAGGTTGCGGGGATGGCGATAAAGCTCCAGCGGGCTGCCGACCTGCTCGATCACGCCCGCGTGCAGGACGACGATCTTGTCCGCCATCGTCATCGCCTCGACCTGGTCGTGGGTGACGTAGATCATCGTTGTGTCGAGCTTCCTGTGAAGTTCGGAAATCTCCATGCGCATGCCGACCCTCAATGCCGCGTCGAGGTTGGAAAGCGGTTCATCGAACAGGAACGCGGCAGGCTCGCGCACAATGGCGCGGCCGATTGCGACACGCTGCCGCTGGCCGCCGGAAAGCTGGCCGGGTCTGCGGTCCAGGTACTCGGTCAGGTTCAGCGACCTGGCGGCGGCCTCGATCCGTCTGTCCTGCTCTTCCCGGCTCATCTTCGCCATGCGCATCGGGAAGGCGATGTTCCTGCGCACGGACATATGCGGGTAAAGCGCGTAGGACTGAAACACCATGGCCAGACCCCGCTTGGCCGGCGGCGTTGCGGTGGCGTCGCTGCCGTCAATCTCGATCGTTCCCGAAGTCGTGTCCTCGAGGCCCGCGATCAGGCGCAGAAGAGTGGACTTTCCGCACCCGGAAGGGCCAACGAAGACCACGAACTCTCCGTCCTCGATCTCCAGATCCAGAGGTGGAATGACCTCAACGTCGCCGAATTTCTTCTGGACCCGCTTGAGCTGTATGCGTCCCATTCCCTCTTTCCCTATTTCACGGCGCCGAAGGTCAGGCCCCGGACAAGCTGCTTCTGGCTGAACCAGCCCATGATCAGGATCGGCGCGATCGCCATTACCGAAGCCGCGCTGAGCTTGGCGTAGAACAGGCCCTCGGGACTTGAGTAGCTGGTGATGAACTGCGTCAGCGGCGCGGCGTTCGAGGCGGTTAGATTGATCGTCCAGAACGCTTCGTTCCATGCCAGGATGATGTTCAGGAGCACGGTCGACGCGATCCCGGGGATCGCCATTGGCGTGAGCACGTAAAGGATTTCCTCGCGCAGGGTCGCGCCGTCCATCCGCGCCGCTTCCAGGATTTCTCCGGGGATCTCCCTGAAATACGTGTAGAGCATCCAGATAATGATCGGCAGGTTGATCAGCATCAGCACGACTGTCAGGCCAAAGCGGCTGTCGAGAAGATCGAGGTCACGGAAGATCAGGTAGATCGGGACCAGAACGCCAACCGGCGGCAGCATTTTGGTCGACAGCATCCACATCAGGACGTTCCTGGTGTGTTTCGACGGGACAAACGCCATCGACCAGGCCGCCGGAACCGCGACCAGCAGCCCGAGTAACGTCGACCCCAGCGAGATGACCACCGAGTTGGAGAAGTGCTTGAAGTAGTCCGACCGCTCCTGGACCGTCGTGAAGCTTTCCATCGTCCAGCCTGAGCCGAACAGCACCTCGAGCGGCGCACGGATCGCGTCCTCCTCCGTTTTGAACGCGAGGACCAGGATCCAGAGGATCGGGAAGAACATCAGGAAGCCGAGCGCTCCGGCGACGGCGGTGTTGGTGAGCCTGGTCCTTCTGGAGACTGCGCGAGCCATGATCCTCCCTCCTCAGGCGTCGAGGTTCCTGCCGATCATTCGCATCAGGAAGATCGCGACGATGTTGGCGAGTATGATGGCGATGACGCCGCCAGCGCTGCCCATGCCCACGTCGAACTGCAGAAGCGACGAGACGTAGATAAGGTAGGTCAGGTTGGTCGTTGCCGTGCCCGGTCCTCCGTTGGTGGTGACGAGGATTTCGGCGAAGATCGACAGAAGGAAGATCGTCTGGATCAGGATCACCACCGTGATCGCGCGCGCGAGGTGCGGCAGCATGATGAACCAGAACCTGTTCCACCATCCCGCTCCATCCATTTCGGCCGCCTCCAGCTGCTCCTGATCAAGCGACTGAAGCGCCGTCAGCAGGATCAGCGTCGCGAACGGCAACCACGTCCAGGACACGATCATGATGATCGAGGCCATTGGAATCTGCCCGAAAAAGTCAACCGGCTGGAAGCCGAGGCTCGTCGCGACGCGACCGAAAATGCCGTTCACCGGGTTCATGAACATGTTTTTCCAGACAAGCGCCGAAACCGTGGGCATCACGAAAAACGGCGCGATCACCATAATGCGGATGATCCCGGTTCCGAACATCGGCCGGTCCAGCAGAATCGCGGCGAATAGCCCGCCGACCGTGGTGATCGCGAGTACCCCGCCGACAAGTACCAGCGTGTTCTTGATCGCCGCCTTGAAGCTGGGATCGGTGATGAACCAATAGTAGTTCTCCCACCCCGCGAACGGGGTGTCACCGATCTGCAGCAGATTGTATCGCAGGAACGAGAAATACAGCGTCAGGCAAAGCGGAACCAGCATCCATCCGAGAAGCAGCAGCACGGCTGGCGAGATCATCACTTTCGCGGCGGATCGTGACGCTTTCGTGGACATGCGCTTTGCCCTCCCGAAGCGGATTCCGGACCAGCGCTTGAGGTAAACCCGGATCGGGCCTTCCGCAAAGCGCTGAAGTCAGGGGTCGAAACCCGGAGCGGGCCGGGGTGTGGTCCACGGCCCGCTCCGGGAGGAGGTTACTTGATGTAGCCTGCCTTCGTCATCTCGCGAACCGCGAACTGCTGGCTGTTGGCGAGCGCCTGTTCGACGGTCATCTGACCGGCAAGCGCCGCGGCGACCTGCTGGCCAACGTAGTTGCCGATGCCCTGGAATTCGGGAATCGCCACGAACTGTACGCCGGTGTAAGGTACAGGATCACGCGTCGGGTCCGCCGGATCGACCGAGAAGATCGCGTTCTTGATGGTCTCGGCGAAGGGCGCGGCCTCCAGAAGGCGCGGATCCTCGTGGATGGAGGCGCGCGTTCCGCTCGGAACGGCAACCCAGCCTTCCGTATCGCCGACCATCTGGAAGTACTCCTTCGAGGTCGCCCATTTCAGGAAGTCCTTCGCGGTGTCGGCCTTCTGGGAGCTTGCCGGAATCGCCAGCGCCCAGGACCAGAACCAGCCCGTACCCTTGTCGGTCTCCTGCTTGGGCGCCTGGAAGAAGTCGGTTACGTCCGCAACGTTGGACGTATTCGGATTCCGTACGTCGTTGGCCGCCGAGGTCGCGTCAACCCAGGTCGCGCACTTGCCGTCCTTGAAAAGGGCGCGGTTCTCGTTGTGACCGTTGGCCGTGGCGCCCGGAGGGCCCGAGTTGGTCATCAGGTCGACATAGTACGTGATCGCGGCATTCCACTCCGGGGAGTCGAGCTGCGGGTTCCATTCCATGTCGAACCAGCGCGCTCCGAAGGCGTTGGCCATGGTGCCGACAAAGGCCATGTTCTCGCCCCAGCCGGCCTTGCCGCGCTGGCAGGTGCCGAAGACGCCGTTTTCCGGGTCATGCAGTTTGGCGGCCAGCTCGGCGAATTCGGTATAGGTGATCTGCTCGGTCGGCGGCGTGAGGCCGGCCTTTTCGAACAGGTCCGTGCGATAGAAGGTGAACGAGGTTTCGGAGTAGAGCGGAACCGCGTAGAGGTTGCCGTCCGCCGACAGGCCGTTGCGGACCAGCTGAAAGATGTCATTCGCATCGTAGTCCGGATCGTCGTAGAATTCGTTCAGTGAGGTCAGCCAGCCGTTGGCGCCCCAGATCGGCGTCTCGTAAGCGCCGATGAACATGATGTCGAACGAGCCGCCGCCCGTCGCGATATCCTGCGTCGTCCGCTGGCGAAGGACGTTTTCCTCCAGAACGACCCAGTTGATCGTGTTCCCGGTCGCTTCCTCCCACTGCGGCGACAGCTTTTGCATGACGATCATGTCGGCGTTGTTCACCGTGGCGATCGTGATTTCCTCCGCCACGGCCGTGGATGCGAGCGCCGCCGCGAACCCAAAGCCGACTGCGGTATTGAGCAGTGTATTCTTGCTGGACATACAGTCCTCCCGTTTTGAAAAGATGAACGGGTGTTGGTGACGAAAACACTTGAGTCAAGCGTAATCTCAAGCCCTCACGGAAACTTTCCCGCGCTTGATTTCGGTTGAAGCCCCGTGCCGCCTGACGTCTCTCCGTGGCGCGCGTGGGGCCCGGAAACTTTCGCTGACGGTCACGCGTTCGAGGCGCGCCGCCGCCCGCATGGCGACGACGCGCTCCGGAGTTCCGAGCCTGCGGTTGTCCGTCGCGGCGCCGTGCGGGATCAGGGCATAACAGAACCGCGCCTTTGCGGGATACCGCGACACCGGCGTAAAAGATTCCTTTACCGAAACCCGTTGGGCGCGTAAGATCCGTTCCGGAGGTGCGGAAGTTGGCGACGGAAGACCGGATTCCCACCGATCTGACCATTGACCCGGGCGACGGCCTCGCGCCGGACGAGTTTCTTGCGGCGGTAAAAAACTTCCTCGGGTATGTCGCTGAAATCACGAACGCGCAAAGCGGCGACGGCGCGGACGTGGCGTGGACCGTAAGGGTTCGGGGGGAGTTCCCCGGTCGGCGTCGAGCCGGACGCGGGCGCGCCACAGTCCCGACTGGCCATGATCCATCGCATTGCGGAACACGCGCCTGGCGCGGTCTCCCGGGGGGACGTGCGTAACTCCGGCGTGAGCGAAAGAGCCGTTGGGCACCTGAAGGCATTGTCCGAGCTGGCGGGCAGGCGAAACGACGGACGCGGGATTCACCTCTGGGTGAAAGGGCGTCCGGTCAGCATCGGCCCCGGCATCGCGCGGGCCGTGCGCGAGGATATGAAAGGGAATTATTACGACTATGGGGTGCTGGAAGGCCGGCTTCGGCAAATCCGGGACGCGTCCGGCTCCATCCGGATAGCGGTCAACGATCTTCCGTACCCGAAATCCATTAATTGCGCGGTTCCCGAGGACCTTCTGGAAACCGCGCCGCAAAGCTTTCGCAAACGTGTCGAGGTCGAGGGTCGCATCCACTACCGGAAGGACGGGACACCGATAGGCATTGAGGTGGAGAGCATCGGGAAACTGCCCGAAGACGATGGGCCGCCATCCGCCGACGACGTTCGGGGGATCATGGCGGGTCCATGAGCGTCGAGAAGATTTATTGGGACAGCGACTGTTTTTTGGGACACCTGAAGGCCGGGGACGGGAAAGCCGAGAAATGTGACGGCGTATTGCGGCGGGCCGAACGCGGCGGGGTCTTGATCATAACGTCCGCCTTCACCCTGGCGGAGGTTCCATGGATGCGGGGTGGCCCGCGCCTCACCGGGGACAAGGCGCTGGTTGTCAGGAAGTTTATCGGAAAGACGTTCGGGTTTACAGCGTTTCCCGGAAAATCCCGGAGCCGGGGCGGGATTTGGTTTGGGATCACGGCATCAAACCCAAAGACGCGATACACGTCGCCACGGCTCCGCGC
>JAPOUP010000309.1 GCA_026708635.1 Rhodobacter sp. | reverse complement strand
TGCTAAACGACGGCACGTATGCCGGCGTCACAAGCTCCGGAACCTTTACAAAGGGCCATGTCGGCCCGGAGGCCATTGAGGCGCTTCTCCATTGCGCGGCGCCGGGAGCGCTGTTTGCCCTATCAATCAATGCCCTACATTATCATGCGCGGGAATTTGCCGGGAAATTCGAGTCTCTGGCTGACAGGATTACCGGGTTTGAGCTTTTCGAGATCCCGCTGTACGGACCAAACGCCAGGGGCGTTCATAGGCATGACCGTGGTTATATCGCCCTTTTTCGCAAGGCCTGAAGAGCGGTCGTGCGGACGGGATGAAAGGATGGGCGCGGGTCGTGGTTCCGCGGGTTCTCGGCCGACCGCGGCGGGGGCATAATCCGTTGCCTCTTCCCGGCGGAGCGAGTACCGGAGGAGTCGTCCCACCTGCCGCACCGGGACATATGTTCCGCGACGCTCGGGAGTAAGCGAGATGCGAACTGTCCTCTGTTTTGGCGATAGCAACACCCACGGCACCGCCGCGATGGCCGACCTGACTGACTTGAGGCGCTTCGACCGGGCGGCCCGCTGGCCCAACGTAATGGCCAGAAGGCTTGGTTCGGGCTGGGACGTGATCGCCGAGGGTCAGCCGGGGCGTAACGCCGTCCTCGACGATCCGGTGGAAGGTGTGCACAAGAACGGTCTCAGGATATTGCCCGCACTGCTTGAGACACACAGACCGATCGATCTGGTTATCGTCGTACTTGGAACAAACGACCTGAAGGCGCGGTTCTCGTTGCCTGCCAGTGATATTGCCCTGGGTCTCGAGCGACTGGTGCGTGTGATCGCGGCATCTGAAGCAGGTCCGAATTTCAGGCCCCCCCGGGTGCTTCTGTCGGCACCGGTGCCGATTGAGGAAGTCGGGTTTCTCGGTGATATCTTTGAGGGCGCCGCCGAAAAATCGCGCGCGCTGCCACACCTTCTGGCTGAGGTGGCGCGGCGGCAGGGTGCGGGGTTCATTGATCTGGGACGTGTGGCGGAAGTGGATCCGCTTGACGGCATACATCTGGGCGCCGAGGGTCAGGCGGCTGTTGGCACGGCCATGGCGGAAGCGGTCGCAAGCCTGTTCAATGAGGAGATTTAGGGAGGATAGGAATGCTGAAGGGAATTGATCCACGGCTGAACGCGGATGTGCTCTACGCGTTGCGTGATATGGGCCATGGTGACACGTTGATCGTCGCCGACACGAATTTTCCGGCGGGATCACTCGCTCGGGACACCGCCTTGGGGGAGTTGCTGCGTATGGAGAACCTGACCGCCGGCGAAGTGGTTGAGGCGGTGCTGTCCGTCCTGCCGCTCGATACATTTGTTGACGACTTCGCCGGGCGAATGGAAGTCGTGGACGATCCCGAAACGGTGCTGCCGGTTCAGGCCGAGGTCCAGGCGGTCATTGACGCGGCGGAGGGACTCCATCGTCCAATGGTTGGTATCGAACGGTTCGCCTTCTATGAGCTCGCCAAACGGTCCTACGCCGTTATCCAGTCCGGTGAGCGTCGGTTTTACGGGTGCTTCATGCTTCGCAAAGGCGTCATTCCGCCGGAGGTGAAATGAGCGGGAAAATCGTTATCCTCGGCGTTTTCGTCGCCGACACGGCCTACCGTGCCGACCGCTTCCCGGAGATGGGTGAAACCATTCTCGGCAGGTCGTTCGCGGTTGGTCCCGGGGGCAAGGGATCCAACCAGGCCGTCGCCTGCGCCAGGGCGGGTGGTGATGTGCGTTTCGTCACAAAGCTGGGATCGGACGCTTTCGCGGCCATCGCGCTTGAAACCTGGGAGCGCGCCGGCGTCGTTCCGCATGTCACGCAGCATGAGGATGGCTATACCGGCGCCGCCTGCATCTATGTCGATGAAGACAGCGGCGAGAACGCGATCATCGTCTGCCCCGGAGTCGCGAGAACCATATCGTCCGAGTACATTGAGGGCCGGGCGGGCCTTATCGGCGACGCCGAGGTGTTCATGACTCAACTGGAACAGCCGGTCGATGCCACGGTGCGAGCGCTTGAGATCGCAAGGCGGGGTGGCGCGACAACAATCCTGAATCCCGCGCCGGCAGTGGACCTCGCCGACGGAATGCTTGCGCTCTGTGATTACGTGACTCCGAACGAAACCGAGGCCACGGGCATTACCGGCATATCCGTAACCAACGTTGAGGAGGCGCGCGAGGCCGCCGAACTGCTACTCGCTCTCGGAGCGGGTACCGCCATAGTTACGCTGGGAGCGAACGGTGCACTCTACCATAGCGCCACCCAGTCGGTACATGTTCCGGCATTCAGCGCGGGACCGGTGCTGGAGACGACGGGCGCGGGTGACGCGTTCAACGGCGGTCTTGCCTCAGCGCTCGCGAGAGATCTGGACCCAATCGAATCGGTTCGATTCGGATGTGCCGCCGCCGCCATTTCGGTGACGCGGCCCGGAACGGCTCCCTCGATGCCACTGCGCGAGGAGATCGAGAGCCTTCTCTGAGGGGATGGCCGATCCGATTGATACGCTGGGGTCCGGTCTTCCGTCCGGAGCGGTGGGGCACATAACGGTCCGGTCGCTAGGCGCCGGCCAGTTCGGCGAGAATCGCGGCGGCCGCCGTTTTGGGATCAGCGGACTTCCAGATCGGGCGCCCGACCACGATATGGTCCGCGCCCGCCGCGATGGCGCCCGACGGGGTCGCTGTCCGCTTCTGGTCGCCGGGATCGGAGCCCGAGGGACGCACGCCCGGTGTTACGATCAGCCGCCCGTGGGATTCGGGAAGGGCACGGACCGCGGCCGCTTCGAGCGGAGAGCAGATCACCCCGTCGGCTCCGGCTTCATAAGCCCGCGCGGCCCGCTCGACAACGATTCCGGAAGCCGGTCCATTTACGATCATCGAGGCGTCAAGATCCTTGCGGTCAAGCGAAGTCAGTACCGTTACCCCGATAATCTTCAATTCTGAGCTACCGGCTCCCTCCCGTGCGGCGCGGACGACGTGTGGATCGCCATGAACGGTCAGGAAGTCCGCGCCCACGCGCGTTAGCGCCCGCACGGTAGCCTCGATCGTAGCGGCGATGTCGAATAGCTTAAGATCCAGGAAGACCCGTTTTCCCTGCGTCTTCTTCAGTTCCTCGGCGAGGGCCAGATAACCGCCGGCCAGCAGTCCGAGCCCGATCTTGTAAAAGGAAACGGAGTCACCAAGACGGGCGGCCAGTTCACGCGCGCCGGAAATTTCCGGAAGGTCGAGGGCGACGATCAATCGTTCATCGGTAACATTCAATTCGGGATCCTTGCGGGCGGTAAACGTTGCGATGCGGGCGTTCCCCATGTGCTGCCGGAGTGGCGCGTTACCGTCGCCGGCAGGGATTTCCGCCATTACGCAAACACAATCGGGAATGCGGCGATTTTCGCCGGGTGGGTTGAACTCCTTCTGAACGATTTCCAAATGCGTTTCAAGGCCGACGCGGGCACGCCGATAGCGGGTGCCTCCGATGCGGTGCTTGTAGCGAGGAGAGATCTATGAATCCGGAGAAACTCACGGAACGGTCGCGTGGATACCTGCAGGCCGCCCAGACCATAGCCGAGCGAGAGGACAGCCAGAGCCTCGTTCCCGAACACCTGCTGAAAGCCCTTATGGATGACGGGGAGGGATTTGCCGCGAACGTGGTTAGGCGGGCGGGTGGTTCGCCCGAACGCGTCGTCGAGGCAGTGGATCTCGCCGTATCGAAGCTTCCGAAGGTAAGTGGCGCCACGGGTCAGATACTCTTGGATAGACAATTCGCCAAGGTGATTGACGAGGCGGGGAAACTGTCCGCCAAGGCCGGTGATGAATTCGTTCCTGCCGAAAGGATTCTCACCGCTCTGGCGGTCGTCAAGTCAAAGGCCAGGGAGGCGCTCGAAGCCGGCGCGGTTACCGCCATGGCGCTTAACTCGGCGATCAACGACATCCGGAAGGGACGGACGGCGGACACCGTATCGGCGGAGGAAAGCTACGATGCGCTAAAAAAGTTCGCCCGTGATCTGACCGAGGCCGCCGTTAACGGAAAGATCGATCCCATTATCGGGCGGGACGAGGAAATTCGCCGCGCGATGCAGGTTCTGAGTCGCCGGACCAAGAACAATCCGGTCCTGATCGGTGATCCGGGAGTGGGAAAGACCGCGATAGCGGAAGGTCTGGCGATCCGGATCGTGAACGGCGACGTTCCCGAGAGCCTAAGGAAAAAGAGGCTCATGGCACTCGATATGGGCGCGCTGATCGCCGGCGCGAAATACCGTGGTGAATTCGAGGAGAGGCTGAAGGCGGTTCTCAGGGAAATCGAGGCCGCCGCGGGTGAGATCATACTGTTCATCGATGAGATGCACACGCTTGTCGGAGCCGGAAAGTCTGACGGGGCGATGGACGCCGCCAACCTGATCAAACCGGCGCTCGCGCGGGGTGAACTGCATTGCGTCGGGGCGACCACGCTCGATGAATACCGAAAATATGTAGAGAAGGACGCCGCGCTTGCCCGTCGCTTCCAGCCTCTGCTGGTGGATGAGCCGACTGTCGAGGACACCGTTTCCATCCTGCGCGGGATAAAGGAAAAGTACGAACTGCATCATGGCGTGCGGATTTCGGATGCGGCGCTGGTGTCCGCGGCGACTCTGGGCAATCGCTATATCACGGACAGATACCTGCCGGACAAAGCCATCGATCTGGTGGACGAGGCCGCGAGCCGCCTGAGGATGGAGGTGGACTCCAAGCCGGAGGAGCTTGACGCGCTGGACCGCGAAATCCTGCAGAAGCAGATCGAGGCGGAGGCGTTGAAGAAGGAGGATGACGCGGCTTCCGGTGAGCGGCTGGAAAGGCTGGAGAGGGAAGTTTCCGAACTGCAGCAGCGATCGGCCGAACTGACCGCGCGGTGGCAGGCCGAACGGGACAGGCTCGAATCCGCCCGCGAGATGAAAGAGCGTCTCGACCGCGCGCGCGCGGAACTGGAATCCGCGAAGCGGGCGGGCGATCTCGCGCGCGCGGGCGAGCTCAGCTACGGTATCATCCCGCAGTTGGCGAAACAGCTGACGGATGCCGAGGACGCGAACGACGGCCTGATTGTCGAGGAGGCGGTTCGTCCGGAACAGATCGCTCAGGTTGTCGAGAGATGGACCGGAATACCGACCGCGAAGATGCTTGAGGGAGAACGCGACAAGCTGCTTAATATGGAGAGCGAACTCGGTAAGCGCGTGATCGGGCAGCGAGAGGCCGTGACCGCGGTGTCGAATGCCGTTCGGCGCGCACGGGCCGGTCTGCAGGACGAAAGTCGTCCACTCGGATCATTCCTGTTCCTCGGCCCTACGGGAGTCGGCAAGACGGAACTGACGAAGGCGCTTGCGCAATTCCTGTTCGATGACGACAGGGCGATGGTGCGAATGGATATGTCGGAATTCATGGAACGCCATGCTGTGGCGCGGCTGATCGGCGCGCCGCCGGGATATGTTGGCTACGAGGAGGGCGGCGTCCTGACGGAAGCCGTCCGGCGCCGGCCCTACCAGGTCGTTTTGTTCGATGAGGTCGAGAAAGCGCATTCCGACGTGTTCAACGTGCTGCTTCAGGTTCTGGACGATGGGGTGCTGACGGACGGTCAGGGTCACAACGTGGATTTCCGGCAGACCCTGATCGTGCTCACGTCAAACCTGGGTAGCCAGACCTTAAGCCAGTTGCCGGACGGGGCCAGTTCCGTTCAGGCGCATAATAAGGTGATGGATTCGGTCAGGGCGCATTTCCGGCCCGAGTTCCTAAACCGACTGGATGAAACGATTGTCTTCAATAGGCTGTCGCGGGATGATATGGACGGAATTGTCGGGATACAGCTCGAGCTTCTCCGTCGAAGGCTCCTGCCACGTAACATAGCGCTGGAACTGGACTCGGGCGCCCGGAAATGGCTCGCCGACGAGGGCTATGACCCGATCTTCGGGGCAAGGCCCCTGAAGCGCATCATCCAGCGCGCTCTTCAGAACCATCTCGCCGAGATGCTGCTGTCGGGTGACCTGCGGGATGGCCAGACGGTGAGCGTAAAGGCTGGAGCGGAGGGACTGCTCATCGGTGAGCGGTTGGCCTCCTCCAGAGGGTATCCGCCGCAAGATGCCGTTCTCCACTGAGCGGACACAAATCCTGAAATGTTTTCCGACGCGAATGTGAATGCTTGTTGAATGGGTTAATCCGGCTGTCACGGCTATAACCCCCTGAACGCAATCATGGAGGAACTCATGGCCGGACGCTGGAGAAACGATCTGAACTGGTCCGACGTAACGCCCCGGGAAGTGTACCTGAGCCGAAGGCGGCTTATGGCTGGGGTTGGCGCGGCGGGTCTCGGAGCTGTCGCGGGGCCCGCGTTGGCGGAGCTTGGCGCCGTGCCGAGCCGCTACTCGACCGATGAGGAGCCCAATTCGTTTGAGGATATCACGAGCTACAACAACTTTTACGAGTTCGGGACCGGGAAGGACGATCCCGCCCGTCACGCGGAAAATCTTACGACGGAACCCTGGACGGTCAGGATCGACGGTCTGGTGGACAGGCCGGGCGACTATTCCTTCGAAGACATAGTGAGGCCTGTGGAGCTGGAGGAGCGCATCTACCGGTTCCGCTGCGTCGAGGCGTGGTCGATGGTGGTTCCCTGGGTTGGTTTTGAGTTGGCGGATCTGTTGGAGCGTGTTGGAGTCCAGCCATCCGCCCGCTATGTCGCCTTTGAGACGCTCGTGCGTCCGGAGGAGATGGTGGGGCAGCGCTATGGCGTGCTGGACTGGCCATATCGCGAGGGCCTGAGGCTGGATGAAGCGATGCATCCGCTGACCATTCTGGCGACGGGACTCTATGATGAGCCGATGCCCAAGCAGAACGGTGCCCCGATCCGGCTGGTCGTGCCATGGAAGTATGGGTTCAAGTCAATCAAGTCGATTGTGCGGATCGCTCTCACGGAAGAACAGCCTCCGACAAGCTGGAACATGTCGAACGGACGTGAATACGGATTTTACTCGAACGTGAATCCGGACGTGAGCCATCCGCGCTGGAGCCAGGCGACCGAGCGAAAAATCGGTGGCGGTCTGTTCGCGCGCCGGTTTCCGACACGGATGTTCAACGGTTACGGGGAAGAGGTGGCGGACCTGTATGCCGGCATGGACCTTGCGAAGTTCTATTGACCTTGAGCGGCGTCTACAGGCGGTCGCCTCCAAACTTCGCGCGCACCCCGCGCCGGTTCTCGGGAGCGACCCCTTCGGTTTGGCCTTGATGCTCTAGGGGTGGATATTTGGTCGACAGTACGTCCATTTCGCAGAGGATAAACGGTGCCGTGAGGCGGTTCCCGCCCGGCCTGCTCTATCTAGTGGCTCCATTCCCGGCGGTCTGGTGGTTCTATCAAGGGGCGACCGGAGGGTTGGGCCCTGAACCTATCAAGGCCCTCG
Organism: Rhodobacter sp.; assembly: GCA_026708635.1. Classification (GTDB taxonomy): domain Bacteria; phylum Pseudomonadota; class Alphaproteobacteria; order Rhodobacterales; family Rhodobacteraceae; genus JAPOUP01. The sequence continues at coordinate 1,075 of JAPOUP010000309.1, read as the reverse complement.
AGCATCTTTGCGGTGAGTTCGCCCTGCAGTTACTGGTCGTCGGCCTGGCGGTGACGCCGTTGCGTGAATTCACCGGTCTGAACCTCATCCGGTTCCGGCGGGCGATCGGTGTGATCGCCTTTTCCTACGTGTTTCTTCACCTCTGTGTATGGTTGGTCCTTGATGTCCAGATTCTGGGCCAGATCTGGGCCGATATCCTGAAGCGTCCCTACATCACCATTGGCATGGTGGGGTTCGTTACGCTCCTCCCTCTGGCGGTGACTTCGAATAACCTTTCGGTCCGCAGGCTCGGTCCGCTCCGGTGGCGCAGGCTGCATCGTCTGGTCTACGGTGCCGTACTCCTTGGTGGCGTGCACTTTCTGATGGTGGTCAAAGGCTGGCAGCTGGAGCCGATGATCTATCTGGGTGTCATAGTGATTCTCCTCGCGGCGCGTCTGGCGCGCCGGCGGCGCAATCCGGCTACCTGAAACTCACCCGGGTATGGAGAAACCGAGCGGCGCGTTCGCCGGAGTCCGAGTCTTTGTTGTTGGTTCAGGGAGCCTAACCCCCATATTTGGTTGTGAATCAAGGGGCTGAAAAAAAATCGCCATTATCGAAAAAACCGCTTGTCGGCGGCTGCGCGGCGACGTAGAAAGCGCGTTACCGGCAACGCCAGTGCGCGTGTCGGTGCGCCGAACGGGCCGGAACTTCGGCTTGGCGTATGGGATTGTGGAAATGCATGGGATCGAGTGCGTCGGCACGGATTGCTGCGCCTTCGGTTGTTATGCGTTTACGCGGCTCTTTGACATCGCTGGTATCTGAAGGGATATGAGGGCGGTCTGGTCTATGTGATGGATCGTCCCTGCATATCGGCTCCGCAGGTTTGGCCCGGTGAGGTCCAGACCGATGACCGGAGTGTCAGCTTCACTGTTTGGCGGACGTCGTTCTCCGGAATGATGCACGTTGAACAGGAGTTCCACCGTTCCGGACGGGACGGTGGAAATGTGCATGGGTTCGAACGTCAAGGACAGGCCGGTAACGGTCTTTCAACTTGAGAGTTTGATCCTGGCTCAGAACGAACGCTGGCGGCAGGCCT
>JAPOUP010000238.1 GCA_026708635.1 Rhodobacter sp. | reverse complement strand
GCCGGCCCGCCCGGCGGCCCGGCGGGAGGAGGCCGGCCGGACGGGATGGGGTTACTCCCGGTGGAGAGGATAGTCCCTGTGGGGCGGGTTCCGGCCGGGCGCCGACCCGGAGAGTGTCGCAAAGCGAGAGATGAACCATGACCCGTCAGTCCCTGCCCATCGGCATCCAGGACTTCGCGACGATCCGGAGCGAGGATTTCTATTACGTCGACAAGACACCCCTCATCCGGCGGCTTGTGGAGGAGGGGCGGCATTACTTCCTCTCCCGGCCACGGCGGTTCGGCAAGAGTTTGCTGGTGGATACGCTCAAGGCCCTATTCGCGGGACGGGAGGACCTGTTCCGGGGGCTGGACATCCATGATCATTGGGACTGGTCGGTGACCCACCCCGTGGTGCGGCTCAGCTTTGACGGAAAGTACGGCACGCCCGGAGAGATCGAAGGGGATGTCATTGAGCAGCTGGAGGCCGTCGAGCGGGAATACGGCCTCGCGCCGGCTCCAACCTCCGATACCGGCCCCCGACGTCTGCGCAACCTTCTGGATCGCCTTCACCGCCAGACGGGACAAAGGGTGGCGGTCCTCGTCGATGAGTATGACAAACCGATTCTGGACGGGTTGCCCGACCCTGATCGGGCCCGTGCCAACCGGGAGACGCTGCGCGGTGTCTACGGCATCATCAAGGGCAGTGCCGAGCATGTCCGCTTCGTCTTTGTCACCGGCGTGAGCATGTTCTCCAGGGTCAGCCTGTTCTCGGACATGAACAATCTCGAGGACATCAGCCTGGATCCCCGCTTCGCCACGATCTGCGGTTACACCGACACCGATATCGACACCGTGTTCGCCCCGGAGATCGACGGGCTGGACCGGAATGAGATCCGTCGTTGGTACAATGGCTATCACTGGCGGGGGGAAACACGTCTCTACAATCCTTTTGACGTGCTGTTGCTGCTGCGGACCCGCAGGTTCAGGCCCTATTGGTTCCAGACCGGCTCGCCGCGTTTCCTGTTCGAGACGCTCAGGGCCAAGTCCATCAGCCCGATGGAACTGGAGAACCGGGTGGCCGACGAGTCGCTGATGTCAACATTCGAAATCGATGACATTGACGTTAAGGCCCTGTTGTTCCAGACCGGCTATCTGACCATCGTGACCGAGCGGAGCGACGGATTCGACACGCTCTACCGGCTCGACTATCCCAATCAGGAGGTGCGTGTAAGCCTGAACCGGGGATTGCTGCAGTATCTGGGCAAGACGGTCACGGAAGCCACCGGCCAGGGGCGCGGTCTCCGCGCACTCCTCGAGGCCAACGACTTCGCCGGGTTTGCGGAGACGCTAAGGGGCTACCTGGCCAGCATTCCCTATTCGTGGCACAATAACGATCCGGCGCGCTATGAGGCCTGGTATGCGGGTCTGCTGCATGCGTGTTTCCGCGCCATCGGGGTGGACGCGCGCGCCGAGGAGGCGTCCAGCCACGGCCGGGCCGACATGGTGGTGCGCACCGGCGGGCAGGTGTTCATCCTCGAGTTCAAGATGGCGGACACGGCCGCGGATGCCGACACGAAGCTTACGGAGGCGTTCACCCGGATGCGGGAGCGGGGTTACGCGACCCGATACCGGGATCGCGAGGAGCCCGTCCATCTGGTCGCGGTGGTCTGCGGGCGCGAGGTGCGCAACCTGCTGGAGGTGCGGGCGGAGCCGGCCGTTATCGCCTGAGGGGTTTCAGTCCCGGGTCGGACAGACCGCACACCGCATAACCTCACCCGCGCCCGATGTCAGCATCGAACGCACCGGCCCGCATTCCGCAGGCCGAAATGGGGATACGCCCCGCCCAGCCGATCCAGCTCGCCCGGATCCGCGGCATCCAGGATCGGCCTGAAGCGCGGCATCAAATCATGCACGCCACCAAGAAGCGCTTCCTTAGCATGGTTCTATGAAGAAACCTTCCGATATGGCCCATATGCCGACGCTCGCCATATCCACCATGCCCATTCAAGCGCCCCGGCTCCCGGACCGTTCCCGGTCTCCAGCCATACCGGACCGCCGCCGACGTCCGGCATCAGTGGGCAAGTCGTTCGAGCAGGGCGTGCGCCCAGGAACTGATCGTACCCGCGCCCAGACACATCACCAGATCCCCGGTCCGTGCGGTCGCGCGAACCATCTCCAGGAGATCCTCCTCACCGTCAAGGGCGCGCACCTCGGGATGCCCGTGACGGGTCAGGCCCGCGACGAGGGAGTCGCGGTCAGCGCCCTCCACCGGAGCCTCACCGGCCGGAAAGACAGGCGCGATGGCGACCACGTCGGCCCCGTCGAAGCAGGCGCAGAATTCGTCGAACAGGTTACTGAGCCTGCTGAAACGGTGCGGCTGGTGTACGGCGATCACGCGCCCGTCAGTGGTTTGGCGCGCCGCGTTGAGAACGGCCGCGATCTCCGTGGGATGGTGGCCATAATCGTCAATGACGGTGATCCCGTTCACCTCCCCCACCTTGGTGAACCTTCGGTTTACGCCCTGGAAGCCGGCCATCGCACGTCGGATCCCGTCCCGCGACATGCCAAGGTGCCTGGCCACGGTAATCGCCGAGAGCGCGTTTGATACATTGTGATTGCCGGGCATCGGAAGACCGCAGTCCTCGATCGTCGTTCGCTCGGACGCCAGGACGACATCGAATCGTGACATTCCGTCGGCGTAGGAAAGGTTCACCGCCCGAACGTCGGCCGCGGAACCGAAACCGAACGTCGTCACCCGCCGGTCGTGAACCCGCTGAACCAGCCTCAGGACATCGGGATCGTCGGCGCAGCAGACGGCGAGCCCGTAAAACGGGATGTTCTCGACGAAGTCGAGAAATCCCTGGTGCAGCGCCTCCTCCGTTCCCCAGTGCTCCATATGCTCCGGATCGATATTCGTGACCACCGCGATTGTCGCGGGAAGGCGACTGAAGGTACCGTCGCTCTCGTCAGCCTCGACAACCATCCACTCACCCAGCCCCATCCGGGCGTTGCTGCCGTAGGCATGGATAATGCCTCCGTTGATGACCGTCGGGTCGAACCCGCCGGCGTCGAGTAGCGTCGCCACCAACGTGGTCGTCGTGGTCTTGCCATGGGTCCCGGCAATGGCGACGTTGGACTTGAGCCGCATCAGTTCGGCGAGCATCTCCGCGCGCCGGACAATCGGCAGTCCCCGCGAGCGGGCGGCTTCGAGTTCCGGATTCCCGGGTCTGATCGCCGATGAGATCACCACGACCTCCGCGTCCCGGAGGCCCTCGGGGCTCTGACCTATCGATATCTCCGCCCCCAGCGCGGTCAGGCGGGCCGTAATGTTCGAGGCCTTGAGGTCGGAACCCCGTACGCGGTAGCCCAGATTTAACAGCACCTCGGCTATTCCGGACATGCCTATCCCGCCGATGCCAACGAAATGGACCGGTCCCATCTCCACGGGCAGTTTGGTCGCCGCGTTCACCGAACGATGCCCGAACGGGTTCCGACGCTCATAGTCTCCGTTCCCGCCGTCGCCCGCTTCGCCAGTTCCACCACCAGTTCCGCGACGCGGCCCGCGGCGTCCGGCCGCCCGGCGGCAAGGGCCGCCCTGGCCATTTCGTCCGCCGTGGCCGGATTCCCGAGAATCATCGCGATGCGCTCGGCGAGCCCGGAGCTGTCCACCCGGGATTCCTGAAGCAGCAGGGCCCCGCCCGCGTCAGCGAGGGCGCTGGCGTTGGCTGTCTGGTGATCCGCCGTGGCATGGGGATACGGAATGAGGATCGAGGGCCGCCCGATGACTGTGAGATCCGCCAGAGTCGACGCGCCCGCACGGGAAATCACCAGCTGCGCCTCGGCGATACGCTTGTGAATGTCGCCGAAGAATGGCTGAACATCGGCCCGGACTCCATGTTCCGCGTAGAACGCGCTTACCCGCGCGAAATCCTCGTCCCGCGCCTGGTGGCTTACCCGGATGAACGGCAACAGGGACGGCGGCAGCGAGGTTATGGCCGGAGGAACGAGTTCGCTGAGCGCCCGGGCGCCCTGACTTCCGCCGATCACGAGGATTTCCATCGGATGGTCGCCGGGAGGGATATAGGGCGCTCCGGCCCGTTCGGCGACCGTTCGGCGTACCGGGTTGCCCGTGTGGATTCCCCTTGTCCCCGGCGGCAGCTCCGTCGGCCAGAATCCGCAGGCGACGCATTCCATGCGGCTTGCGAACATCCGGTTCGCGCGGCCGAGAACGCCGTTCTGCTCGTGGATCATCCGCGGAAGCCGTAGCCAGACCGCGGCCGACAGCGCGGGAACCGCGGGATACCCCCCGAAGCCGATGACCGCGGCGGGCCGGTCGCGGCGGAAACTTCCATAGGTGGCCAGGGTTCCGGCGACTATGCGGAACGGAGCCTTTATTTTCGCCGACCGACCGCCGGCGAACGTCGCGGACGCGACCTTCAGGACACCGACCGAGTGGGGAAACCCGCCGATGTAACGCTCTCCCCGGTCGTCGGTGACGAGCGTCACCCTCCAGCCGGCCCGAAGCATCGTCTCGGCCAAGGCCTGCGCCGGGAACATGTGCCCTCCGGTGCCGCCCGCGGCGATGACGAGAAGCGGCTGGCTCACGCTGGTCTCTCCGGCGCGCGCCCGGAACCGTCGGGAAGGCCGCCCACGCGCGGACCGGAGGTCCCGCCCGGCATCGTTCAATTTCCCCCTCGGGACAGTATGTCTCCGATTTCTCCCTGCGGCCTCAGGCGAGTGAGCGCGAGCAGCATCCCGAGCGCGAATCCGCTGGCGATGAGGGAGGACCCCCCGTAGCTCACGAAAGGCAACGTCATCCCCTTGGCCGGGAGGAGCCGCACCGCCACCGCCATGTTTATGAATGCCTGGATACCGAACGTACAGACGAGACCGGTGCCCGCCAGACGGATGAACAGGTCGCGTTCCCTGACCAGTCGCATCAGGGTACCGACGGTGGCGACCAGATAGAGGACAATGACGAATATCACCAGCACAAGCCCGTACTCCTCGGCGGCTACGGCGATGATGAAATCGGTATGCGCGTCCGGCAGGGACCATTTCACGCTGCCCTCACCCACACCCACCCCGAAGAAGCCCCCTTCCCGTATCGCGTCCGTCGCGTAACCGAGCTGGGTGTTCGGGTCGACGTCCGTCGAGAGGAAGCCGTCGATCCGGCGCGCGAAATGCTCTGAACCGTTGTAGGCGACGACGCCGATGGCGACCACGCTTCCGGCCATGATGACCAGCAGCGTGAAAGGCGCGCCGGCGACGTAGTACATCACGCCCCAGCCAAAAAACACGAGGCATGCCTGGCCGAAATCGGGCTGGAGCGCGAGCAGGGCCACCACCAGGGAGGTGATCAGGAATGAAAACAGGCGCCCCGGCGGGCCGTCGACTTCCTGCACCGCGGATATCAGCCAGGCGGACACGACGATCAGGCAGGGCTTGAGGAACTCCGACGGCTGGAGCGCGAAGAATCCAAGGGAGTACCAGCGTACGGAACCCTTGCCGAAATCCGTGCCGAGGAAGGGCAGCAGCGCGATTGCGGCGAAAGTGATCAAAAAGCCCATCACCCCGAATCGGCGCACCGTTTTCGGCGAGGCCATGGATACGGGAATCATTACCGCCAGCGCCAGAACCGCGAACACGGCCTGACGCTGTACGTAATGGAACGGCTCGAGTCCGTTTCGATGCGCGAGGGGCGGCGAGGCCGCGAGGCCCAGAAGAAGACCCACGCCAAGCAGCAGCAGGACGCATGAGACCACCGCCTTGTCCGTCGTGCGCCACCAGTTTGGAAGAATTGGCTCGCTGTCCCGAATCGGGAGGGAGCCGTAAACCATTTCAGTCATGCGGGTTGCCCAATGCTGCCTCTTGGAAGTTCACCCGTTCACCGGGTCTTGCGCCCAGCATAGCCGGAACGGTGGCCCGCTGCCAACAAAAAATCCTCGATGACGCGTTTTTCCGGCGTCCGGCGTCCCCGGCGCGCGCCACGATCCGCCCGCCGGGCGCGCCCCATACTGCGGAAATCCCTGAATTGACGCGCCGCTCCAAGGTCCCGTACACTGTTCGGGATGACGGCGATCATCGGAACCCCTTCCCGCGCCCGCCCGACGCGCAACGGCGCCATGACCGCGCGATGCCGGCGCCGACGACGCGTGGCGCTTGCGCCGGCCCGGAACGGTGCGGGAACATTCGACCGCGGGGACCAAAGTGACGCACTACCCATTCCCGGGGTCGCGGACCGCAGGATCCGTCCGGACTTCCCCGGGCCGCTGGGAGATCCCGCCGAAGCCGGTTTTCCCGGCCTAAGGGGCGTTCCGTTGACGGGCGGGCCGAACACGCGCGGTCCGTCGACGCTTCGCGATAATCCCGAATCCGCAGGGACCCGGCACCCGGCGGAAAGGTCCGGCATCCACCACACGCCGAAACGCGGCCGACCGGGCGGAGCGGCCCTGACCGCGGGAGGGTCACGGTATGGGGGGACACGGGTTTGTTCTGGTACCGCCTGCTCATAAGCCTCTGCGTACCTTTTCCGCTGGTTTCCCCGCTCTGGAGGGCCGTGGTCGGGCGTGGTGGACTGTCCGACCTCTCGCAGCGCCTTGGCGGCGGGGATGGCGGAAACGGCGCGCTTTGGCTGCACGGAGCGAGCAATGGCGAGCTGACATCGGCACGCGCGCTCCTGGAGGCCTTTCGCCGCGACCATCCCGATCATCCGGTGATCGTGACGGCCAACACGGTTACCGGCCGCGATCTGGCCGCCGGCTGGAACCTTCCCGGCGTCACGGCCCGTCTCGCGCCGGTTGACCTGCGTTGGGTCCTGGGACGTTTCAACCGCCGCTGGCGTCCCGCCGCGCTTCTGAGCCTGGAGAACGAGTTCTGGCCAAACCGTATCGTTACGGCCCGTTATCCCGTCCTCTGCGTCGCGGCACGTATCTCCGGGCGTAGCGCAAGGCGGTGGAGCCGTTTCCCCGGACTGTGCCGCACGGTGTTCGGACGGGTATCATGGCTGTTCCCGCAGGATGACCGCTCCGCCACCCGCTTTGTCTCGCTCGGCCTGGTCCCGGAATGTCTTGGACGCACCGTCAGCCTGAAGTCGGGAGTCAGGCCCCCGCCGCCCGACGCCGCCGCGCTCGCGGCGCTCTCGAAGGCGTTCACGCGCCACTCCACGGTTCTCGCGGCCTCGACCCATACGGGTGAGGAGACGATCGTTCTCGACGCTTTCGCCCTGGCGCGCGCCCGGAAACCCGATCTGAGACTCATTATCGCTCCCCGCCATCCGCGTCGGGGCGGTGATGTGGCGGATATGGCGAGGGCGGCGGGGCTGACCTGTTCGGTTCGCTCGGCATCCGGCGATCCTGGCGTCGAAGCGGCGGTCTACGTCGCCGACACGCTTGGCGAGATGCAGCTGTGGTACGCGCTCGCCGGCGTCACGTTGGTTGGCGGATCGCTTGTCGACAATGGCGGCCACACTCCCTACGAGCCGATGCGGCTTGGTTCCGCGATCCTGCACGGACCGCATGTGGGCAATTTCGCCTCGGCCTACGCCGCGCTCGACAGGGCCCGCGGCGCGATTGAGGTCACGGACGCGAAGTCCCTGGCGGATGGAATCGCGGAACTCGACGGGACCGGCCAGACGGCCCAGGCCGGTCGGGCCAGCGGCGCGCTGGAGGCGCTGGACACTTCCGCGAAAGACATACGGACGGTTCTCGATGCCGTGAACCGGCTTCTGGAATAGGGAACGTCCCGCTTCGCGCCGTCAGCCGTGACGGTTTCGGCTCCGACAGGCTCCCCAGGGTTTGGGGAATTACCTCCCCATGAACATATGGGCTTTCGTCCCACCGCCGTTCACCCGTGTGTGGCCTGAGGGGAAGAAGGGCCCGCCCGCCGCCTACCATGGATGTCGGTCAGGTCGCCGGCATCGATTCGATCCTCCCGACGACGGGCCCGGACGAGGTCGTGAGCCATCTGGCGGCGCAGCCAGAACTCGGCATTTGACCAACCCGCCCGCTCAAGGCGGATCGCCATTTCCGGAGAGATGCCCGCATGGCCGTTCAGGACCCGCGACAGTGTATGGCGGGCAACACCGAGCGCCCGGGCCGCTTCGGTGACGCTCAGCCCGAGCGGCTCAAGGCAGTTCTCCCGGATGCCGCGTCCGGGATGTGGCGGATCCCTCATCGCCATGTTCTTGCCTTCCCTTAGTGGTAGTCAGTCAGGTCGACGTCATGGACGTCATCGCTCTCGAAGCGGAACGTCACCCGCCAGTTTCCGGAAACCGATATGCTCCAGCATCCCTTGAGGTTGCCTTTCAGCGGGTGAAGCCGATAGCCAGGCAGATCGACATCCGAAGGCTTGCGGGCTTCGTCGAGATCGGCCAGCGCAAGACGAACGCGATCCGCCAGATTGGCTCCCACCCCGCTCGTATCCCCGCGCTCGTACATCCGCCTGAGACCCCTATGACGAAAGTTCCGGATCATGATTCCAATTATCTCATATCGTTACGCGGCACAATGCCGGATATCGGATGCGTTCGCGCGCCTCGGTGTGGCGATCCGTAACCATAGGCGTC
>JAPOUP010000314.1 GCA_026708635.1 Rhodobacter sp. | reverse complement strand
GAGCACTGTCTTCGGGAGGCAGGGGTCGTGAGTTCGAATCTCGCCACTCCGACCAAAAGCGGTATCCTCGGTGCCATCCTTCAGACCGGCGGCAACGTCTGATGGTTGATTTGTCTTCGGCCCGGGGGTTTTCACGCGCTGGTTCGCCCATTTTCCCCGCTATCGGACACCGTTCGGTCGCAGGCCTGCCCGATCCACCGCCGGAACCCCGGCGGGTTTCCGCTATCCAGTGTCGGGGTCGGACCGGTGTCGCCGCGGGAGCGCCGGTTTTGGACGGACTCATTGTGGCGCCATGGGAAATCCGTTATGGTGGAAAAGCCCCGGTAATGGTCAGAAGGAGATCGGGAAATGGTCAGGAAGCATAGCCGGATCCTGTTGCAGGCGATCGGTTTCATGTTGGTGGCGCTTGGTGCACCCATGGCATTCGCCGAAGATCGAAGCGTCGTGCTTGTTGCCACGCAAAAGGCAGGTGATCGGGGCCCGATCGATGGTTTGATTGACGGTCTGGAGCAAGCCGAGGCGGCCTTCGGGGTCGAGACGCGCTTTATCGAGGCGTTGGATCCAGCCACATTCGAAAACACCCTGCATGCCCTGGCCCGCCGTGGAACGGACATCATCGTGACGACATTCTTTGCCATGGGCGCCGCGGTTCAGAATTTGGCGGCCGAATACCCCGAGACCCGGTTTGTCGTCGTGGTGGCCGCCCCCCTGGATCCGCCCCTCGCGAATGCCCGGATCGTCGGGTACGCAACGCAGGAAAATGCCTACCTGGCTGGCACGTTCGGTGCGACGGTGAGTGAGACGGGCCATCTTGGCCTGATCGCTGGTGTGCCGCTGCCGTATGTCTGGGCCGACGTCAACGCGATGACGATGGCCGCTAGGGCGGTCAAGCCTGAGGCCACAGTGACCCACGCATTCGTTCAGTCATTCGAGGATCCGGTCAAGGGCCGTGAAGTGGCGGCAGGATTGTATGATCGTGGGATTGATGTGATCTACACCGGGGCTGCCGCAAGCGACATCGGTGTCGTCGAGGCGGCCGATGAAACAGACAATCTGGTCATCGTGGCGTCGCCACCGCTCGTAGAGCAGGCCCCGGAGAGCGTTGGTTTTGTGGCATCCTTCGAATGGGCCCGGACTATGATGATCGAGATCGAGAATGCCCTGGGTGACTTTGAGTCGGGGTTTCGTGTCGGCGGCATTGCCACGGGCGAGATCATCATGACCTTCAGTGATGCGTACGCCGCAACAAATCCCAGAGCCCCTGAGGCCCGTGCCGCAACGGAAACGGTCTATGACCAGATTGCGGCGGGCCAGATGACGGTACCGTACGACGAAACCGAACCCAAGTAGGGCCTTATGCGGCCGACGGCTGTGCGGTGTGACGGCATTACGGTCCAATTTGGTCAGGTTCGCGCGCTCGATAATGTTTCGCTGGCGTTCCCGGTAGGCCAGATTCATGCCGTTCTCGGCCAGAATGGTGCCGGCAAATCGACCATGGCGGGGGTTCTCTCCGGCATCCTGAGGCCCGCAAGAGGGTCCGTTGAAATCTGTGGGCGGAAAATCCAGTCCGGTCAGTCCGCCGCCGCCCGGGCGGCCGGACTTGATATCGTCCACCAGCGGTTCAGTTTGCCGCCATCATTCCGCGTGGCCGAGGCACTGGAGTTTGCCGCCGCCCGGAAGATGGGTGGATTGGTCTATTCACTTCGCAGGATTGAACGGCGCTGGCGGGAACGGCTGGATGCCGTGGGGATCACCGTCGATTTGCGTTCCCGGCTGGCCTCGCTCCCCGTCGAGACAAGACAGTCCATTGAAATCCTGCGGGCTCTGGCCAACGATGCCCGGGTTCTGATACTCGATGAGCCGACAGCCCTGCTTTCACCTACAGCGATTGACAAACTGTTCCGGCAATTGCGGGAGTTGCGCGATCAGGGTGTCACACCCATTGTCATTCTTCATAAACTGAAAGAGGTTTTGGCTGTGGCTGATACGGTTGCGATTCTCCGGCAGGGACAGCTGGTTTTGCCGCCGACACCCAAGGACACCCTGACCACAAGCAGAATCAGTACGCTCATGGTCGGCGCAGTGTCCGTTGCGACAAGATGCGCCACTCCCACCAAAGACATGCCTGCCGCCGATCTGTGTCGGCTGGACGGCATCGCCACTCGGTCCCGGGGGTCGGAACCCGGTCTGCATGACATCGACCTGACTCTCGGGCAGGGTGAAATCCTTGGCGTTGCGGGGATCGAGGGCAACGGACAGCGGGCTCTGGCCGAGACCATAGCCGGTCTCGAGGCACCGCTTGCTGGTCGCCTCACCTTGGCGGGGAGCGATGTCACGGAGCGAGGGACAGCCGCACGGCGGGTCATGGGTCTCCGGATGGTCCCCTTCGATCGAATGACCGAGGGTCTCAGCCTGACATCACCGCTTTGGGAAAACGTGCAAAGCTGGGTCGCCGAGAGGTTTCGCACAGGCCCCTGGCCCCTGATCAGCATCGCGAGGATGCAGGAGTCGACGCGTGCGATTCTTGATCGATTTGGTGTTTCCTACCGCACCACCACACAGAGGGGGGACACACTCTCGGGAGGGAATCTGCAGCGGGTTATTCTTGGCCGGGAGCTGGCCGGCACTCTCAAGGTCCTGCTCGCGGCACAGCCAACGCGGGGACTTGACTTTGCCGCAACACGGTTTGTGTGGCAGGAACTGCATCGGGTCCGTGACACCGGCGCCGGGATCATTCTCATCTCATCCGATCTTGATGAACTGTTCGAGATTTCTGACCGCATCCTGGTCATGCGTGGTGGGCGGGTTGTGGGAACATTCACGCCACCCTACTCGGCCCGAACGGTTGGTTCTGCCATGGTTGGAGCGGCTGAATGAACAGGGTTGGGCAGGGTGCTGCGGCCATCCTCCCGATTGGAATTGCCGTCGCCACCTGCATGCTTCTCTTTGCCCTTGCCGGCTATGACATCATTTCGGTCATTCTGGGTGTTACCGAGGGCGCCCTCACCGGTTTTGGATCGTTTCAGCAAACCTTGCGCTGGGCGATGCCGCTCCTGTTAATCGCTCTCGGGTTTCTGTTTTGCTTGCGGGCCGGTGAATTCAATATCGGCGGTCAGGGTCAAATGATGATGGGGGGTCTTGGCAGTGTGGCGGTGGCTCTGTTGTTTCCAGGACCTGTCTGGATTGCGATGCCGACGGCACTTCTCGCCGGGATGCTTTGTGGTCTCATCTGGTCGGGATTCGCGGGATTCCTGAAGGTTCGGTATCATGCGGATGAAGTCATCGTCACATTGATGCTGAATTTCATCGCCGTGTTGCTTGTGTCCTGGGTGACAACGGGTCCCCTGAAAGACCCGGCGGTTCGGGGGGAAACGGCGTCGACACCAAAGATCGATTCCGCGCTGCGCCTTGGCGGCAGTGACGGCATATCACCAACATTGCTGATTCTTGTCGGGCTCGCCATTCTCGCGGCCTGGGTGATTGCCGAACGAAGCCGAATGGGAGTGCAGCTGCGCTATGTTGGCAAGGCTCCGCAGGCCGCTCGCTGGCAGGGGATGGCTGTGCGCCGCCTGAAATTCCAGGCTTATCTCCTTGCCGGGACATTCGCCGGTCTGGCCGGGGCTTTCGAGGTCCTCGGTCCGAATGGCAGGCTTGTGACGGGGGCGACACCGACAATTGGCTTTACAGCGATTGTTGTCACGATCGTGGGACTTTCCCGGGTTCCCGGGATCGTCATTGCCGCAATTTTCTTTGGCGGTCTGCAGGCAGCCATTCTGTTCCTGCCCATCGTCTCGGATCTCCCGAGTTCCGGAATCAAGATTCTTGAGGGCATGATTGCCCTTTTCGTGACCGCGGAATTCCTCCGGCACTGGCGCCAGCGTTGATCCAATGGAATTTCTCGACCAATTCACCGTGACCACCCTGAGAAGTGCAACGCCCATTGTCATTGCCGCGGTGTTTGGCCTTTTTTCAATTCGCGCCGGAATATTTCATCTGGGCATTGAGGGACTGATGCTGGCTTCGGCCTTCGCGGCCGTTGCGGTCGGGACCGCCAGCGGTTCGGCCTGGATCGGTCTCGCCGCCGCCATTGCGGTCGCACTGCTGCTCTCCGTGATCTACTGGTTTTTCATTGACCAGCTTCGTGCCGATACGGTCATTGCCGGCCTTGGACTGACGGCGCTCTGTGTCGGCGGCACGGCGTTTGCCATGCAGGCACTCTTCGACCAGCGGGGTCAGATGGCTTCCACAGTGCGTCTGCCACGTGTCATCAGCGGTGTTGATGAGGGTTTGCTCTCCTATGTGTCTGAACTAACGGTTCTGACATGGGCGACACCGTTGTTGATCGTGCTTGCCTGGATTGTTCTCCGTCGCACACATCTCGGTCTGCAAATCGCCGCGGTCGGGGACTATCCCTACGGAGCCGTGGCGGCGGGCGTCGATGCATCCCGGGTTCGGCTTGTCGCAATCCTGTTAACAGGGTTTGGCTGCGGCATCGCCGGTTGTCAGCTTGCCATTGGCGATGTCGCGGGATTTGCTGAAAACATGACAAACGGAAGGGGATTTTTTGCCCTTGCAGCCATGCTCTTTGGTGGATTCTCGGCAATCGCAACGGCCCTTGCCGGACTCTTCTTTGGCTTTGCCGATGCCTTTGGTATTTTTCTGCAGCTCAATGACCGGTCAGGCCTGCCAACCCAATTCGTGCTGATGGCGCCCTTTCTTCTCACGATCCTTATCGTGACGATTTCCGGCGCCATCCGGCAGAGGCGCGATCGATTATGACCCCGGCAACCCGTTCCGCTCGCGCTCGCGAGATCGAGGCTCTGTTCCGCTCCCAGGACAGGCACCCGGCGTTCAATCTGCAGCGGGAGCGCGAAAACACCGCCGGGGCCCATGAACTGACCGGCATTCCTTCGAAGGTTACGATCCGGGACGAGATCGTCGCCGATGTCGCCTGCCTGCGCATCGTGCCCGACCGTCCCCGGTCGCGCCGCGAGGCGATCTACCTGCACGGTGGCGCCTTCTGTCTGATGTCGGCATGGACCCATCATCGGCTCGCCGGGCATATCGCCAACGTCATCGCGGATGCGGTCCTGGTCCCAGATTACGCGCTGGCCCCGGAGGCTCCCTTCCCGGTTGCCCGCGATCAATGCGCCGAACTCATCCGGGCCCGTCGCAGAGCTGGCGTGACCCGATTGATTCTCATTGGCGACAGTGCCGGAGGTGGGTTGGCCCTGTCGGCTGTCTGCCATCTTCGGGATTCTGGCGGACCCCTGCCTGATGCCATGGTTCTCCTGTCGCCGTGGCTTGATCTGTCGCTTTCCGGGCCGGATCTCCGGGCCGGGATCATTGATGACCCGATCCTGACCCTCAACAATCTGCGCAACTTTGCCGCCCTTTATCTCGACGGTCGGAATGTCCGGGACCCCGATGCCTCGCCGCTCTGGAACAGATTTGACAATCTTCCGCCCCTCCTTGCCCACTCAGCGGAACTGGATCTCCTGCGCGAGGATGTGTTCCGTCTTGCCGACGCATGGCCTGACGCACCATCGATCCAGCACAAGCACTTTCCGGGCATGCTGCATTCCTTTCACTTTTTCGCCGGTACAATGCCGGAGGCCGACCAGGCTGTCCGGGAAATCGGACGGTTTGTCGATGACAGTATCTGAGGCCGGAATGGACATGCATTCTCGACTCTTGTCCCGGTATGACCGCCGGGGCCGCGATCTTGCTTGGCACCCCCGGACCCAAACACTAGGCTCTTCCCCATGTTGCGGGAGGAGCTATTGAGGGGGGATTTAACGGTGGATGGACTTGAGAAACGTGTGACAAAGCTTCGAATCGTTCCCGTGGTCGTGCTTGAGGACGCCAACGACGCGCTTCCCCTATGCGATGCCCTGATGGCCGGCGGCCTGCCAATCGCGGAAGTCACTTTCCGGACGGAAGCGGCCGCCGAGGCAATCGCACTTATCAGAAAGGAACGATCTGACATCCTGGTCGGAGCGGGAACGGTCCTGACTTCCGAACATGTATTTCGGGCCGCGGATGTCGGTGCCGCGTTTGTCGTCACACCCGGCTTTAACCCGAAAGTGGTGAGTGCCGCGTTTGAATGCGGACTTTCAATCATACCAGGGGTGAACAGCCCGACCCAAGTTGAGATGGCAATGGCCAGCGGGTGCAGGCTACTGAAGTTTTTCCCGGCCGCGGCAAGTGGAGGACTGGCGATGCTAAAGGCCCTATCAGGACCATATAAGGATGTACGCTTCGTGCCGACTGGCGGAGTCAACCCGGAAAACCTCGCTGAATACCTCTCGCTGGACAACGTCGCGGCATGCGGGGGATCCTGGATGGTAGAGAAGGAATTAATTGCGGATAAAGACTTCGAATCGGTCGTTAAGCTGGTTTGCCAAGCTACGGAAATTGTACGCACAGTTCCACTGCCTCCGAATTCGTGACATGCCCAAGCTGAATTTACGGATGTATTATAATCGTTTAACCGAATTGGACCGCATTTCAGGGCCTGGTTCGCCGCTGTCGCGTCGGATCCGGCATGCCTTCCCCTATCCGACTGGTCCGTACCGGTCATGGGTGATCACCCGGAAGCTGTCCGTGACGGATTCCGCGATGGCCTCCCGGTCCCGTGGCAGGGTTTCGCTGAAGAACCTGAAGATCGCTTCGGTGAACTGGCGGAAGTCCGCGTGGAACCGGTTGCGCGGAGCGTAAGGCGGGAAACGCGGCCGGACGCGGTACTCCGGCCGCTCCAGAAAGAGCTTCAGCGCCTTCGCGTGAGGGTCGCGGGCACTATCCAGGAAGACATAGATTGTCCCGCTTGCCGGGGTGGTCGCGCTCCAGCCCCGTCAGCAGCCTCAGGGTCGTCCCGGTGCCGCCGGCCCGTGTGGACCCGGTCGCGGGCCTGTCCCCGCGAACGGACCGGCCGTACGTCGGGCGACGCGTCCCGCATCAGCCGCCCATACCTCCGTATGAAAGCCTCGCGCGGCGACCTCGAATGCCAAGAATGGCTCGCTTGCGCCAACGAGGGGCTGGCCTCCGTCCAGCCTGCCAACATCAGGAAGGAAGAGACAGCGCGCTTCGCGCAAGGAGCCATCAGGTACCGTCGGATTCCTGATCAAGTGCCGCCGGATTGTCGGTCAAGTGTGCCAGATTTTGCAAACCATAGGCTTGGGCTCGGTCGGCGGCATAAATGGGTGATTGGGAGCCCTAAAATGTGGGGGGAGATGTGCGGCCTACCGGGCAAACTGGATCCAACATTCTGTTCGGTCTCCTGACCGGACGCGCGGCTTAGAACTCCAGGCCTACTTGGGCGCGAAAACCCGGCCGATCAGGTTCAATAGCAATTGGGCAGCGAGAATCGCCGTGGAGCCTGAGTGATCGTAGTCCGGCGCGACCTCGACAAGGTCGATCCCGGCTATAGTACCACGGCGGGTAAGGCCGGCCAGGAACTCAAGAATTTCGTAGTAAAGAAAACCGCCGTGGCTAGGTGTGCCGGTCCCGGATGCGATGGACGGGTCAAAACCGTCGATATCTATCGTGACATAATAGCGTCCGTTTTCGGGAATCCGATCCAGCATCGCATCGACGCCCATGGCGCGGAACTGGCGAACCGAAACAATGTCCGAACCCATCCGACGTGCATCGTCATATCCCTCTTTTGCCGTCGACGAAACATTCCGTATCCCGATCTGTGACAGTCCGGAAACCCAAGAACGTTCAGCCGCACGCCTCATAGGGTTGCCATGTCCAAATCGTACGCCGTGTCGTTCATCGACGAAATCGAGATGCGCGTCGATCTGCACGATGTGTATCGGACGCTGATCCGAAAACGCGGCCACACACGGGATGTTAACCGAATGGTCACCACCAATGACGACCGGCATCGCTCCGGAACGCAGGATCGCACGCACGCCGGCTTCGATGTTAGCGTGGCTGGCAAGCGTATCCGTGTGTACGATGTCCGCATCGCCAAGATCGACGATTCGCGCGTCTGCCAGATAAGTCACGTCATCCTCGTGGTCGTAGGCACCGGCATGGCCGAACGAAAACAGTGTGGAAGCCTCGCGAACGCCCCGCGGACCGAACCGGCTGCCCGCGCGCCATTGGGTGCCGAAATCGAATGGCGCGCCCAGTATTGCGACATCGGCATCGATCCCGGTCCAATCGGGTTCGTAAGGTGCCTTTGCAAACGTTGGAATCCCGACAAAGGGCAAATTCAATCGACCAGTTTGGTATCCATGAGCCATTTTCTCTCCTATCCTATGGAGTTTTCGGAGCGGCCAATGACCTCGCTCGACCTCGACCCGCTTTATTATCGCAGGCAGATATCATGAGCCGGTGCCAGGAACTGCCCGTTCGGCTGATTCGGTCCAAGGAAACGTCCGGGCATCATCATATGACGGCAAGGAGTCGTTTCATGGCAACCGCTTCCATCACCCAGCGAAGAGAGATCGAGGATGCCAAAGATTTGGAACCGACATAGCTTCTTCATTGGGCGGGGTTAGCACGCCGTGCGTCGCGTTGGAAG
Organism: Rhodobacter sp.; assembly: GCA_026708635.1. Taxonomy (GTDB): domain Bacteria; phylum Pseudomonadota; class Alphaproteobacteria; order Rhodobacterales; family Rhodobacteraceae; genus JAPOUP01. The sequence continues at coordinate 61 of JAPOUP010000314.1, read as the reverse complement.
TAAGCGGGATGCCATATGCAGTCATGATCAGCGACCGAGAACGGCCGGACAAAGCCGGGAT
>JAPOUP010000028.1 GCA_026708635.1 Rhodobacter sp. | reverse complement strand
GGAAACGCCCCGGAACCCCCGCCGGAGGACCGCCACGGGCAATCCCAACGGGCACCAAGACCGAAGTTCATGCCGCCGGCGCCTTGCAATCGGTAACCAATGAGTTACCTTTCCGACAGGCTCGAGGAGAACCGCATGACCATATACTTCGAAAAGACTTACCAACGCGCGTTTGGCACCTTTCCCCTGACCGGCGAGCAGGCGCACAACGCCATACTCGCGGCGGCGAAAGCCGGTTACCGCGCATTCGACACGGCGCAGATGTACCGGAACGAGGCGGAAACCGGTGAGGCGCTCAGGTATACCGGCATCCCCCGCGACGAACTTTGCGTAACCACCAAGGTGCACCCCGGTAATTTTGACGGGAAAAGTTTCGCCGCCTCGGTCGAAGCCAGCCTGAGGGCGCTGGGGCTGGACGCCGTGGACGTCCTGCTGCTTCACTGGCCCCCGGCCGACGGCGATATTGCGCCTTCGCTCCGCCTGCTCGAGGAGTGCCGGGAAAAGGGTCTCGCGAAAAACATCGGCGTGTCCAACTACACGGTCTCCATGCTGCGGGAAGCCGTGAAAACCGTCGACGCCCCGATCGTCACCAACCAGGTCGAGTTCCACCCGCTCCTGAACCAGGAAAGGCTGATGGCGGGGGCGAACGAGGTCGGCGTTCCCCTCTCCTCCTACTGCTCGGTCGCGCGCGGCGAGATCTTCAGGCATCCCGAATTCGCCGAGATCGGAAAGGGCTACGGAAAGGGCGCCGCCCAGGTCGCGCTCCGCTGGATCGTCCAGAAAGGCGTCAGCGTGAACACCATGTCCACCAAAGCCGATAACATCAGGGCCAACTTCGACATAATGGATTTCACCCTGTCCCATCCGGACATGGCCAGGATCGATGGGCTGACCGGCACGGGCCATCGGATCGTGACGAAGGATCTGGTGCCTTGGGCACCGAAATGGGACTGAGGCCGACGGACGGTCACGCCGAGTTTCCGGAACGGCGGTCCCGCTCTCGCCATGGCGCATACCGGAATTGCCGCCCGGACCGGTGGGTACGGTGACGGACCGCTCCCGTTTTTCCGCAAGAGGCTCACTTTATCGGAATAACGAAACCCGGCGGGTATCCCCCTTGTCTGTCGGAAATTGAATCGACGGTCCCGAAGTCCGGGAAAACCGCGCTCGCGACGGTCCCGCCTCCCATCCGGCCGGGTATGTCACCCTTTCGCGGTCAGGCCATCCGCATTCGTGCGGCTGTAATGCGGCACGTCATCGGACCTGCGGGCCTGGACGGTTCCCGGAACCTCCGTCTCCCAGTTCCCTCGCCTCTCGCACTTTGAACCTTTGTTGGGATAAACCCAATTCTGTACTCATCCGCAATCTACCTGTTGAGGCTGCATGCTTGAACGCCTTGAATTGACGATCGTCGGCGCGGAAGGCCCTCCGCCCGGGAAAGCGGGCAAAAATTCCGGTAACGAGAGAATCCCACTACCGGATATCTCACATGGGATACGCCGAGGTGTCATTCCCCCATCAGGATCAGCTATTGACGGTGATTCCACAGGTGGAGTCATTGGGAAACCCGGCTTAACGGTTTCCCCGGATCATATCGCTCGCCTTTTCCGCGATCATGATCGTCGGCGCGTTTGTATTCGATCCCACAAGCCTTGGCATGATTGAACTGTCGCAGATGCGGATCCCATCGAGTCCACGAACCCTGCACCATGGATCCACTACCGATAGTTCGTCGGTTCCCATCCTGCATGTCCCGGTAGGGTGATAGGAGGTGCGGCCGTATCGGCGTGCGTAAGCCTCGTAATCCTCCTGCGTCCTGACGCTGGCATCCGGGAAGTGGACCTTCTTGATGTACCTGCCGAGTGACGGCTGGGAGAAGATTTCCCGGCTGATCCTGACGCCTTCGACCGAGGTCCTTAGATCACCCGGATCGCCGAGGAAGTTCGGATCGATCAGCGGCGGATCGTCCGGGTTCGAAGACCTCAACCGCACGCTGCCCCGCGCTTCGGGACGAAGCGTATAGGAGTTGAGCGTAATACCCGATGAACCGGGCGGTACGCTGGGCACGCCGGCCTCGGCACCCGCACCCGCAAGGAAATGGAACTGGAGATCGGGCACCGCGAAGTTCCCGGAGTCATTGTCCGCGAACCAGAAAGCGCCACCCTCCACAACGTTCGAGGTGATGGGCCCGGATCTGAACGCAAGGTACTGGATACCCGCGAGCGCCGCCCAATGCCACCTTTTATACCTGTCCAGACTATAGTGACCGGTGAGCTCCGCCACGATGTCGATACCGAAGTGATCGTGCAGGTTCCCGCCCACGCCGGGGAGATCCTGCACCACATCGATTCCATGTTCCTCGAGATGCGCCGCGGGCCCAACTCCCGAGAGCATCATGAGCTTTGGGGTTCCGATCGCGCCGGAAGTGACGATCACCTCATTCGCCGCCCTCACGGTCTTTTGCCCGTTGCCGGAATATCGGACCCCTGTCGCCCGAACACCTTCGAACAGTATGCGTTCAGCCCTGCAACAGGTTTCAACGGTCAGGTTCGGGCGCCCCATCACCGGCCTGAGGAAACCCACGGCGGCCGAGCATCGCCGGTAATTCCTGGTCGTGGTCTGATATACCCCGCAACCCGCCTGATTCGCGCCGTTAAAATCCGGATTGTAAGGCATGCCAAATTCCTGACAGGACTGAATGAACGCCCGCGTCATCGGCTGGGGATCAGGGATGTTCGATACTCCGAGTCCGCCCTCCGTTCCGTGCCAGTCGCCCGAGAGTATGGTGTTGCCCTCGGAACGAATGAAATACTTCTGGATTTCACCGAAGGACCAGCCGTCGCAGCCTTCGTGCCTCACCCACCGGTCATAGTCCACGGGATTGCCGCGGGTGAACACCTCCGCATTGATCGACGAGCCGCCACCGATCACGCGGGCCTGCGCGTAGGGAATCTCCCGGCTGTCCGCATGGATCTGGGGAACCGTGGTGAATCCCCAGGTGTGCGGTCCGGCCGTCATCCTGGCGAATCCAACCGGCATATGGATCAGGGGGTGCCTGTCGTTACCCCCGGCCTCCAGGAGAAGTACGCGCGCGTCCGGGCTCTCGGTCAATCGCGCGGCGAGAACGCAGCCTGCCGATCCACCGCCTACGATGACATAATCATAATCCGCTTCGGCCATTTGAACCGATCCCCCCTGAACGTTGCCCGATCTCGGTGCGGATCGGGTCCGTGGATTCATGCCGCGCGGTCCCCGCGACAGAGACCGGGGTCGCGAATAGATGTTTCGAGCCTTCGGCTCGATAGGTACCCGCACCCGCACGGCGCTCGCCACCACGATCCGTCAATGCCGGAGCGCCGCGGACTATCCCGCCCATCTGGCACCGGGGATGGGACACGCCCCGTTCCCCGCGCCCGGATTCCACGTTCGGGCGCGAAGGCCGCTTCGCCGCGCCGGCGGACAGGAATGGACAAAGCCACCACCAGCACACGTCCCGAACGGGCTGAAAGACGCCGACGCGATGCGGCCATGCCCGTTTTCGGGCCGGGTCAGCGGGACGCGTCCAGAACGTCGCGCCAATCGTTCCAGCCACCATCCACCGAGGACGGCGCGTCATGCCAATGACGCATGACTTCGCCGGTCACCGGGTCTCTGTCGGGAATCGGCAGACTCATGATGTTTTTGCAGGCTTGATAGTATAGCGCCTGGGTCAGGAACCGTTCCTGGATATTGTCCCAGTCGCGCCCCCCCGCGTAACCGCCGCACATCAGGATGTCATCGGAGCGACCGACCATCTCGTGGCTGACCCCGGCCGGCATAACGATCACGTCCCCCGTTTGAACCCTGACGCGGCTCCAGCCACTCTGTCCAACCGATAGCGAGAATTCCATCCACCCCCGCGCGCAGCCAAGACATTCATGACTGGTCGAGTGAAAGTGGGCGTACTCGTATACACCGGGAAACTCCCAGTTGTTTCCCCAGCCGTTGGCGCGGAAGCGCCGCTTCACCGCCTCGGCGCCGCCACCCGGAACGGCTCCGCGATGGACGAGAAGCGGAAATCGGCTATTTGGAATCATGCCCTGGGGCTTTGAGGTATATGTTTCCGTCCGCATGGCAGCGCACTCCCTACATCACGATCTGGGTTTTGAGGTCATCCGTCCGTCTGTCGAAAGTGTCGAAGGCCAGCTGAATGTCCTCGAGGCCGTATTCGGCGCCCGTGAATGGCTCCGTGTCAATCCGTCCGTGGGATAGAAGTGTCAGGGCGTCATGCATGTCCTGCCCCATGCCCGCGACCGAACCCTTGACCGAATTCTCATGAAGGATCGTCTGAAGGATATCGAGAGCCAGGGTCTCGCCCGCACCGGTCAACCCGAAAGCCGCGATATGGCCACCTTTCCTCACCAATGCCTTCGCTTCGGAATAAAGCGCCGGGCAACCGACACTCTCGATCACGATATCGGCGCCGCGCCGTTCCGTGGCCGTCATGACCGCGTCAATCAACCCTTCGGGCGGCACCGCGACGTCCGCTCCGCCTTCCCTCGCCCTGGCGCGCCTTTCCGCGCTGACGTCCGAGACGATGATGGGTGCGGCACCGATCGTGCGCAGAAGCTGGACGTGCAGGTTTCCGATCGGCCCCGCTCCCATGACAGCCACGGACTGGCCGAAAGTGACCCTTGCCTTGCGGGCGGCGCGGACCACGCACGACAGCGGCTCCGTCAGCACCAGGGCTTCCACGGGAGTTCCTGCGGGGGCGGGAATGGCGAGACGCGCCGGAACGGAGATGTACTCCGCGAACGCACCGTCCGTCGTGATTCCCATCTGCCGCATTTCGGGGCAGTTCAGGACCTCGTTTCTACGGCACCAATAGCAGTTCGCGCAACCGATGTTCATGTCCACCACCACGGGTTGGCCATCGTTCAGCCCGGTAACCTCGGCGCCCGAGGCGGCGACATAACCGGTGAATTCATGCCCGGGTATCATTGGCAATCTGTCGGCCGCGTAATTGCCTTTGAAAATGTGAATGTCGGTTCCGCAGATGCCCGTGCGTGCGATTCTGACGAGAACATCGTCACGGCCCGGTTCGGGACGCGGAACCGCCTCGATCTCAAAACGACCCGGTTCCACCAAAACCGCGGCCCGCATGTCGTTCACTTGACAACACCCCTGAGTTTCGATCGGTCAATGGTCAGCGCGATCGCGACGATCAGGACCAGACCGAAGATCATCTGCTGCTGCGTGGCGTCGATCTCAAGATAGACCATGGCGGCCCGGATCACCATCACGATGAGCGTCCCGATGGCTGTGTTCAGTACCCCGCCAACGCCGCCCGTCAGCGGCGTTCCGCCAACAAGAACCGCCACGATGGCCAGAAGAAGGAAACCGTTGGCGAGATGGGCGTCGCCACCCGACAGCTTGACCGAAAAGATGAGCCCGGCCATCGCCGCGAACACTCCCGAGATTCCAAACGCGATGATCTTGATCCGATCGACGTTGACACCCGAGGCGACGGCGGCGAGCTCTCCAGCGCCGACGGCTTTCAGTGACCGCCCGAAGGTCGTTCTGGTCTGCAGGAACCACGCGAGTACCAGCAGCGCGACCGCGATCGCGAGCTCATGAGGCACACCGGCCGTGTTCCCGAACATCCAGGCGAAATTGATGTCGCGAAGGGTCGCGTCCATATGCAACGCGCGCTGGCCCGAGAGCCATTTCGCGATCGAGAGCGCCACGAATCCCATCGCCAGCGTCGAAACGAAGGATGGCACGTACAATCGGCTTGTGACATAGCCCGAAATCATGCCCGTGAGTCCGCCGGCAAGAAGCGCGACCAACGCGACACCGACCCCGAAATGCGCCAGATAGACGGTGGCGATCACCGTCACCATATTCGCGAGCTGCTGAACCGATAGGTCGATGCCGCCGATATAGATGGCGAATGTCATTCCCAGTGCCATGATGAACAATGGCACGATATCGGCCATCAGCAGGATCAACCCGGCGGGATCGAGAAAATTCGGATTGGCGGTACCCACGAGCGCGCCCAGCGCCAGGAGCGTGACCCAAGGAAAATGCGGCTTCAGGCGTTCAATGTCCATTGGCTGCTCAGATCATATGATGCACTAGGTCGTAGAGCGAGGGCTTTGCGCCAGGCGCTCCGTCGAACCTTTTCTGGAATTGACCGTCCTTGAGAACGATGATCGTGTGGGAAAGGCCGATCGCCTCCTCAAGCGTGTCGGCGACGAGCAGGATACCTACGTCCGCATCCGACATCTCGCGGATCATATCGTAAACGTCCTCTTTGGCGCCGATGTCGAGACCGCGGGTCGGATGATCGAGCAGCATGATGTCCGATCCACCCGAGCGCCACTTCGCCAGCACCACTTTCTGCTGGTTACCGCCTGACAGGCTCCCGCAATCCGTGTTTTCCGAGGGCGTCTTGATTCCAAGGCGCTCGATCCAACTCCTCGCCAGGGCCTTCTCGCCGCGAATTCTCAGAACCCCTCCGTACGCGTAGTTCCGAAGCTGGCTGAGCGTGATGTTCTCGTACACGCTCATTCCGTTCACGATGCCCTCCACCTTGCGCTCGCGCGGAACATAACCGACACCCCTGCGCACGCCACCGCGTGCGGAGAACCGGTTCACGCGTTCACCCCTTATGGTCACCGACCCGGAGGTCGGGGAATCGAGACCGTAGAGCGTGCGCAGAATCGCTTCGCGTCCCGCCCCTTCGGTACCGACGAGACAGAGCACCTCGCCGGGGTGCAGTTCGAACGAAATGTCCCGATACCGGCCAGCGAGGCTTACGTTCTCGAAACTGGCCAATACCCGGTCGCCGTCGTAGGGCTTCTGTTTCTGCTCGCGGTAATACTCCCTGTCAACATCGCGCCCGACCATCATGTGCTGGATTGCGTCGATCTCGGCGTCGTCATGCGCGACCACATCCACTACCTCACCGTCCTTCATCACATAGATTCGATCGGAGAGTTCCAGCACCTCCTCCATCCGATGCGAAACGAATATGAAGGAAGCCCGCTCGGTCAGGTCACGTACTATCCGGAACAGGAGATCCACCTCTTCCCTGGCCAGCACGGAGGTGGGCTCATCAAGCAGAATCACCAGATCGCCGTCAACCCGCTCCTCCAAGGCCAGAACCTTGGAGAGCTCGACAAGCTGCCTCTGGGCGAAGGAAAGTCTGGAGGTAACCACCGCGGGATCGATATCGAGATCGACCTTGGCGAGTTGCCGGCGGGCGGCATCGGCCATCGCTCGCCAGCCGATGACGCCGTATGTCACGAACTGGCTTTCGTAGCCGAGGAAGATATTCTCCATCACGGTCAGGTTCGTAATCAGCGACTGTTCCTGGAAAACCATCCCGATGCCCCGCTCCATGGCCCTGCGGGGATTCTGGATACGCACCGTCCTGCCATCGATCGATATGGTGCCGCCATCTGGCTGATAGGCGCCGTAGATCAGTTTCATGAGCGTCGATTTTCCCGCTCCGTTCTCGCCTACGAGCCCGACGATCTCGCCGCGCTTGACCGTGAAATCAACCGACTTCAGCGCATGGACGCCGGGAAAATGCTTGTCGACCTGTCTGAGTTCGTACATCGCCGCCCCTATTTCACGAAACTGACCGTCCTGCGGTTCGTGGACAGCACAACCGCGATTATGACCAGAACGCCCAGAACTCCGTCCTGCACGAAATCAGGCAGCCCTATGACAATCATTCCGTTGTTGATGACATTCACGATCAGGACACCGACCAGGGTATTCCAAACACCTCCGATTCCGCCCCAGAGCGCGGTGCCGCCGACGACGACGGCCGTGATCGAGATGAACATGAAATCCTTGCCGGTGACGGTTTCGGCGATTCCGATCCTGCCGACGGCCATCAGTGCGCCAAGCGCGAAGAAGACTCCGGCGAGAGTGAAGCCGAGGATCCGCACGCGCGCGACGTCAAGTCCACTCGCCACCGCCAGTTCCTCCCCCCCGCCAATGGCATAGAAGTTCCGGGCCAACGTGGTGCGCGACTGGATAAACCAGGCGAAAAGCAGCGCCGCGAACGCGACATAGCACATGATCGGAAAGTTGAGCAATCTGACGGTCAGCAGAGAGCGGAACAGCTCGTCCTCGACGCGGACGCGGTCGCCACCCGTCAGGAGCAGCGCGAGACCGGTGCCGACAAAGCCCATGGCGAGGGAAGCCATAAAGGACGGTATTTTCATACGGACATGGACGAGCCCATTGATGAAGCCCATGATCCCGCCGACAATCAGCGCCAGGGGTATCGCCAGCCAGGCCCAACTCGCCAGAGTGCCGCCCAGGGCCATAAAGGCAAAGGCGAAAACGACGGCGCAGACGGAGACGGTTCCCTCCATGGAGAGGTCGATCGAACCCATGATGATGATGAACGTGACCCCGATCGCTATCATCAGTGCCGGAGTGGCCGCGACCGCGATGCGCGCGGCGTTCCTGATCGAGAGGAAACGCGAGTCCAGCAGGTAGATGTGGTCCTTACCGTCCCGAAAGTCCTCCAGCCACTCGAATACCGGAAAGACCAGCACGAGAAACATCAGCACGAGAAGCGGAGCCCACTTAACGATACGCTCATGGGCCGGGAGGCCGGGACCAACCTGTCCAGGTGAGGTCATTTGCGTGCGGTCATCCGCGACATGCGCGCCCTTTCCGCCCCGAGAGCGTATGGTCGGCATCCCCCGGTTCGCCGGTTCGGGCGTCCTGGCGGGGTTTCGCGCGGTTGCCGGCT
>JAPOUP010000187.1:2378-8765 GCA_026708635.1 Rhodobacter sp. | reverse complement strand
GCAGCATATTCAATGCGGCCTCTTTTGCAATGTCCTGATCAGAGAGCACCACCACGGCAGCGGATCCAATGAAAGTGGGATCAACGCCCGATGCGGAACCGGTTCAGCGGCGAATACCCCAGCGGTAACCGTTGGCCGGCCGCATACCAGTCCTGAATTCACGCTTGGTTGCGCTAACTGCATCTTTCCGCCCCGTTGATGCCTTGATGGAAGCGTGAGCCATGCTATGCAACCGCTATAAGCAAAGCTTTTTCATGGGCCAGTCAAGGGCACGGAGGAGCGGGAAAATGGAAGCCGGACGGATCAACGAGAAGTGCCGCCTGAAACATCAGGGGTTCACGGAACTTCGCAACGTCTACTGCAACCTCCTGGAACCCGCCCTCGTGCAGCACGCGATCTCCAGGGGAGAGGGGACCCTTGGCAAAGGCGGTGCGTTGCTTGTCGAAACCGGCAAACACACCGGGCGATCGCCCAAGGACAAATTCATCGTTCGGACCGGTGCCGTCGAGCCGCATATATGGTGGGAAAACAACGGCGCGATGGAACCTGAGGCCTTCGACCGGCTGTACAGCGACATGCTTGATCACATGAAGGGCCGCGACTATTTCGTGCAGGATCTCTATGGCGGAGCTGACGCCAACTACCGCCTGGACGTCAGGGTGATCAATGAACTGGCCTGGCATAGCCTGTTCATCCGTCACATGCTGAGACGCCCCAATCGATCGGAAATCGGCGAATTCGTCCCGCAGTTCACCATCGTCAACTGCCCCAGTTTTCTCGCTGACCCCAGTCGCCATGGCTGTAGGACCGAGACCGTAATCGCGCTCAACTTCGATCGACGACTGGTTCTCGTCGCCGGAAGTGAATATGCGGGGGAGAACAAGAAATCCGTATTCACGCTCCTGAATTACATATTGCCGGGCAAAGGCGTCATGCCAATGCATTGCTCCGCCAACCATGCGCTCGGCAATCCAGTCGATACAGCCATTTTCTTCGGTCTGAGCGGGACTGGCAAGACAACGCTCTCGGCCGATCCCAACCGCGTATTGATCGGGGATGACGAGCACGGCTGGTCCGACCAGGGCACCTTTAATTTAGAAGGCGGCTGTTACGCGAAGACGGTTAACCTGTCACCTGAAGCGGAGCCCGAGATCTACGCCACGACAGAGAAATTCGGATCCGTCATCGAGAACATGGTATTCAACCCCGAAACGTTGGAGCTGGATTTCGGGGACGACAGCCTGACGGAGAACATGCGCTGCGCCTATCCCATGAGCTCTGTCGCGAACGCGTCGGTGTCCGCGCTTGGCGGCCATCCCAAGAATATCGTCATGCTGACCTGTGACGCCTTTGGGGTTCTGCCACCTATCTCGCGACTTTCGCCCGCACAGGCCGAGTATCACTTTCTCTCGGGCTTCACGTCAAAGGTGGCCGGCACCGAACGTGGCGTTACGGAGCCGCAGCCGACGTTCTCGACCTGCTTCGGCGCACCGTTCCTGCCGTTGCGGCCCGAAGTCTACGGTCGGCTTCTTCGCGAGAAAATAGCCAGACACGGCGCCACCTGCTGGCTTGTCAACACCGGCTGGACCGGCGGGGCCTACGGTGAAGGAAGCCGGATGCCAATACGCTCGACCCGCGCTCTCCTCGGCGCGGCGATAGACGGATCACTCGCCGAAGCGGATTTCCGGAAGGATCCGCATTTCGGCTTTGACGTACCGACCCGGGTCAGCGGCGTACCGGACCTACTGCTGGATCCTCGCAGGACCTGGAGCGCCCAAGAGGCCTACGAGGCGCAGGCGAACAGGTTGGTGTCTATGTTCGCGGAGAACTTCCGGAAATACCTGGACTGCGTCGAGAGGCCGGTTAAAGCTGTCGCGATCGGCTGAACACAGTCGTCCCGATAGACGGGCATCCCCGGATTCGCCGCCAATGTCGGCATGGACGTAGTTCCGGGAAACCGCTAGACTGACTGGCCGCCAGCCTGAGGAAGATCGCGATGATAGAGGAACCGCCGCTTCTGACCATCAAGCGCACGATGCGACGCCCTACCCGGCGGCAGGTCGATGCCTTCCATGGCGCATCCACCGGTTTTGTCGTTGACGCCATGCTTGGCGGTGGCGCTCTCGCGAGCGATATCAGCCCCATTGGCGATGGGCACGATATCGATTGCCGCGCGGTCGGCCCGGCTCTGACCGTCGACTGCGGACCGGCCGACGTTCTAGCGCTGCTCGCGGCTCTGGAACTGACCGGGGATGGCGATGTCGTGATTGCGGCGTTTCACGGCCATCAAGGGTGCGCCGCGGCCGGAGACAACATCGCGGCAATGCTCAAAAACTGTGGCGCGGCCGGATTCGTGACTGACGGACCGGTCCGGGATTACGTCGGAATCGTCGGAACCGGCCTGCCCGTGTGGTGTGCCGGACTGACGCCAAACACGCCCTTCACGAATGGCCCGGGCAAAGTGGGGCTGCCAATCCAGATCGGCGGCCAGAGGGTCGAGACCGGCGACATGATTGTTGCCGACCGTGACGGTGTGGTGGTTGTTCCCTTTGACGGTATAGACACGGTGATCGCCACGCTCGCCAAGGTCACTGAACTTGAGAGCGCCCTTGACGGGGAAATCAGGAACGGACTGAAAATCCCGGCCCAAATCCGTGAAATCATGGTCAGTGACAGAGTAAGGTATATTGACTGAAATGACAGGCACATGACCGGCGTTGCGGTCTCCGCCCAGTCCGCAATACCCACGGGCCGTGGACTCGATCTGGGTTGCCCCAAGCCTTCCGAATAGCTAGACCGGACCGAAATTCCTGACGGGAACGATACCATGCCTCACGACGGAATGGAGATTGCCGCCGACGCGGCGATGCTGCCCGACATCGCGGCGCTTGCGTCTGATGCCGTTGATGGGGTCAACGCCGTTCTGGGCACGGCCATTCCGCGCGTGCGGGACGCGGTTAGTGACGCCGAACGGGTTTCCGTAGCGCTTCTGGACAGGAATCAGGCCGCCGCGCATGGGCTTGCGTGGCTGGCCACATACGCCGAGGCGCTGCGTGAAATGCGGGACTGGGCCGAGCGGCTGCGGGAACACAACCGGTTCGGCGAGATCGAGAAACTGGTTCTCCAGATCGCGTTCGGTGAATATCTCTCGCAGATCCAGGGTGGAATTCCCATGAGCCAGACTGAAATGGCCAGACCCTGGGACGTCGGCCTGCGTCCGGAGGATCTTGACGTGTTTTCCGGAGACGCCGTCGCCACATTGGTTCGGTTCGGCAATACCCAAGCCGCGCGAATGCAACTCGTGGAACTCATGGTTGAGCATTCGGGCCATGCCACGATCGGAGCCTGTGGACTCGACGCGGAACTTGACATGATCCGCGACCAGTTCCGCAGGTTTTCGGACGAAATGATCGTTCCGTACGCGCATCGATGGCACCAGGATAACGAACTGATACCAATCGACATGATCCGCGAACTCGCGGATATGGGCGTCTTTGGTCTGACCATTCCGGAGGATCACGGTGGATCCGGCCTTTCGAAGACATCCATGGCGGTGGTCTCCGAAGAACTTTCAAGAGGATACATAGGCGTCGGATCCCTGGGTACCCGATCGGAGATCGCGGCGGAGCTTATACTCTGCGGTGGAACGTCCGAGCAGAAGTCTCGATTCCTGCCACGCATCGCCAGCGGTGAGATCCTTCCGACGGCGGTCTTTACCGAGCCCGACACCGGCTCCGACCTCGGTGCGCTGCGCACCCGGGCGGTCAGAACGGGCGATGGATACGAAATCACCGGAAACAAGACCTGGATCACCCATGCGGCCCGGGCGAACCTCATGACGGTTCTGGCGAGAACGAACCCGAACTCATCAGACTACCGGGGACTTTCCATGTTTCTCGCCGAAAAGCCTCCCGGCACGGATGAATCACCCTTCCCGGCGGCGGGCATGTCCGGCGGCGAAATCGCCGTGCTCGGATATCGAGGCATGAGGGAGTACGAACTTGGTTTCGACGGCTTCAGGGTGAATGCGGACGCTCTCCTCGGTGGCGTCGAGGGAGATGGTTTCCGGCAACTAATGCGCACGTTCGAATGCGCCCGGATCCAGACGGCAGCCCGTGCGGTCGGCGTCGCGCAGTCGGCACTTGAGGCGGGTTTACGGTACGCGGCTGACCGGCGACAGTTCGGAAAGAGCTTGATCGGCTTCCCGCGTGTCGCCGGAAAACTTGCGATGATGGCGACCGAAATCATGATAGCGCGCCAGATCACCTACTTCGCCGCACGTGAAAAGGACGGAGGTCGGCGGTGCGACCTGGAAGCCGGAATGGCCAAGCTCCTGGGCGCGCGGGTGGCCTGGAGCTGCGCCGATAACGCCCTGCAGATTCATGGAGGCAATGGTTTCGCTCTCGAATACGAAACCAGCCGGATTCTCTGCGACGCCCGGATCCTCAGTATTTTCGAAGGCGCGTCCGAAATCCAGGCACAGGTCATCGCGCGGAGGCTTCTTGAACGATTAGCCTGACGAAGCGTTGGATTCCCGGCTGGCGTCAGGCCCACGTTCGAGAAACTCTCGCATACGATCCGCCGCCCGACGGATGTTTTCACGGCTGTTGGCGTAGCTCACGCGGATATAACCCTCCCCGAGCACCCCGAAATCCGGGCCGCCGATGACAGCGACACCCGCGTTTTCCAGTAGGGCCGAGGCCAGACTCCTGGCTTTCCAGCCGGTACCCGCGATATTCGGAAATGCGTAGAACGCGCCCTTGGGGACGATACAGCTTACTCCCGGCAGGTCATTCAGAAGGTCAATCACAAGCTTCCGACGGGCATCGAATTCCGCGACCATTGACGCGATCTCGTCCTGAGGGCCGGTCAGTGCCTCCAACGCGGCCCATTGCGCAGGCGCATTCACGCAGGACCAGACGTTGACGGCGAGTTTTCGGGCCATGTCAAGGAGCGGCAGCGGCCAGACTGAATATCCGAGCCGCCATCCGGTCATCGCGTAGGTCTTGGACCATCCATTCAGGAGAATTAACCGGTCGCGGATTTCAGGGTAGGACAGCATTGTGACATGCCGCTCACCGTCATAGAGCATCTGGTCATAGATTTCGTCAGACAGCAGCGCGGCATTCGGGTGGTTCGCGAGTCCGGCCACAAGCCTGTCAACCTCGGCCAGCGGAGTCACGCCACCGCAGGGATTGGCCGGCGAATTGACGATGATGAGGCGGGTGGTCGGCGTGACCAGCGAAAGTGTCTCCTCGGCGTCGAACGCGAAGCCATTACCCTCACGGATAGGGACAGGGACCGGACGGGCACCCGTGAACTCGATCATCGATCTGTAGATCGGGAAGCCGGGGTCGGGATAAAGAATTTCGGCACCGGGCTCGCCGAACATCAGGATAGCGGCGAAGATCGTTACCTTGCCGCCGGGTACGATCAGCACCTGGTCCGGATTTACATCGACCGAGAACCGACGGTCCAGATCGGCGCTTACGGCCTCACGAAGAGGCTGTATGCCGGTTGCGGGTGTATAACCGTGATGGCCATCCCGCATCGCTTTCACCGCCGCCTCGACGATACGCTCCGGTGTCGGGAAATCCGGCTGGCCTATACCGAGGTTGATGACGTCCATGCCCTGTTCGGAGAGTTCGACCGCACGCGCGAGAACCGCGAACGCGTTCTCCTCTCCGATCCGGTCGAAGCCCGGTACGGTTATCGGCATCTTAAATCCCTCACCAGTTCACGGTCGTTGGGTTCTCCCCGATGGTCATGGCATTGGCAAGCGCCGATGGCGGCCTTGCGATGCCTGTCGCCCGATACCGCGCATACAGTCGGTGAATCGCCTCAGCCACCGTAACGGAGAAGGCGGCGCCGCTGCCGGTCCCAGTCGCGCTTCGCCTCGGCGGCGCGCTTGTCGACAGTCCTTTTCCCCTTGGCGACTCCAATCTTCAGCTTCGCGATTCCGCGGTGATTGAAATAGAGCACCAGGGGAACGAGGGTCATACCCTTCCGCCGGGTTTCCGACCAAAGTCGCGCAAGCTCTTTCCTTGAGGCGAGCAGCTTGCGGCGGCGGCGCTCCAGATGCCTGAATGTCCTCGCCTTGTCATATGGCGCAATGTAGCTGTTGACCAACCATAGTTCACCTTCATGAACCTCCGCATAGCTCTCGGCGATGTTCGCGCCTCCACCACGCAGTGATTTCACCTCCGACCCCTCCAGCGCGATCCCGCATTCCAGATCGTCCTCGATCGCGTAATCGAAGCGGGCGCGACGGTTCTCGGCGACGATCCTGTAATTCGGATCCTGCTTTGTGTCAGGTCTGGCCATAACGTATCCGTCCTAGGTGACGGAAACCGGCAAGTCCAGCGGCAAGCCGCCGACCGCCGACCG
>JAPOUP010000187.1:0-1703 GCA_026708635.1 Rhodobacter sp. | reverse complement strand
CAATCCCTCATACCAATCCGCACGGATTCAAATCAGTAAAGGGGCCGCCGAAGAATTGATGGAAGATCTGGGTATCGACCCGGACGCCATCAAGACACGGGGACAGGTTTTGCGTGGTCACGTTCAAACCTCCAGTGCCGCGATGCGTTCCGATTATGCCATGGAAATCGAAGAGTATTGAGGCTCGTTTTTTGAGTGTCTGAGCTGTGCGCCTCAACAAATTCGCGCTGGATGAAGTGTCAGAAGATTTTTCCATTTCCGTACGGAGTTCTCCATGCATCAACCATCACTGACCGACTTTTTCTCCGGTTTTCGGAAGCCAATCCGCGACGCGCTTCGCGGTGTGGTAACCATTGCCGATACGACCGAGGATCTGCTGGAACCCGCCGCACAGCTTCTGCCCGAGCCGATCCGCAACCGCTTCCGCGATGCCCTTTCAGCGTGTGAAAGCGCCGGCAAACGGCTCGTTTACGCACCCATAGACCCCGATCGCGTGCGGCGGGCCGCCGAGTTCGTTCAGGGACTGGCCAATGATCGGGAGTCGCTGGAAAGTTGCGCGGCGGTCGTCTGCCACGCATGGGAACATCTTCAGAAATCCGGAGCGGAACACCGTTTCCTTATCAGCGAGACGCTTCTCGCCGGAAAACTTACGCGATTGCCCGACAATACGTCTTCGCCCGGAGCTACGGCCGCGGCACTTCTCGGCATGCTGAGAAACTCTAATGTCATCGGGCTCATGCCGGGTGTGGCCAGCGGGATTCCCGGTGGGGAACGGGACGCGACGGACCTTGCGTTGACAGCCATCGTCGTATGGCTGCTCTCGGCCCGCGATGACGGGATCGCCGGAGAGGAGAAACTTCTCGATCTTTCGTCCGCATTGATCACCGCGGTTAGCGAGGACGTTCTCGGGGCCATCGACCAACCCGATGAACTGGCGGCACTGCTTCTCCACGTTTCGGCGCATCTTTGAGGAACCATCCATGACGCTTACCGTCGTAAAGCCCGATACGCCGCAGATCCGAAAATCGGCGCAACGCCTCCGCTGGTTCGTCGATGTGTTCGAGGAACAGGTGGGTCGTACGGCAACTGAAACCGGAAATCGGTTTTCCGTCGATCGGGGCATTCTGGCGCAGGTATTCGCCGAATGGATCAAGGCGTTCGACGAACAGAAACCATCCAGCGCCGACGACAGGCCCGCGTATGTCGGCTTCGCCGCCGGGCTGATGCTTCGCACCCTGATCACACGCAATCCATTGACACTGATTGACAGGCCCGTCGGCGCGGATGAGACCAATCCGGCTTACTTTTGGCCCGAGGGCTATCTCTATGTCGCGTTCTGCCTGAATGTGCGCGGTCTTGTGCTGGAGCGGGATTTCCATGCCAATCAAATTCCCGACGACTCACTCAATGAGTTGCGCACATGGTGGAGTTTCCGCGAGAATTTGGCTGAGGACCCGTCATTGGCCATCGCGTTTCTGGATCTCTTCGCCGGAGCCGAACCCGAATGGTCGATGCCCGAGCTTTTCCGAAGCGGAAAGGCCCGCGAGCTCGCGGGACGCTTTTATGCCAAGGAGATCACCGGTCCGGCCGATCCGGAATCAAGCCCTTGATCGATCTACCGTGTCAACCAATGACGAAGGGCTCGATACCGGCGTCATTCGGGACCCAGGTTTTGTGGTGGCCGTCGAGGATCACCTAAACGG
>JAPOUP010000303.1 GCA_026708635.1 Rhodobacter sp. | reverse complement strand
CCGGAGATCGGGAGCGAAGTGACCGCCGTGCGGTCCGTCCATCGCGGTGGATCCCGCCGGGAGACAGGGTGCCGACGGGCACCCTGTCCGTTCCCGGGCTAGCCTCAGCTCAGGGGAAGGGCGACGAACATCGGTGAGCCATCACGCCGCACCAGAAGCAGGACCGAGTTCCTGCCCGCCTCTTTCGCTTCCGAAATGCGATCCTCAAGGTCGGCTACGGTCAGGACTTTTTCCTGTCCGACCTCCGTGATCACATCGCCGCTACGGAGGCCTTTGTCATAGGCGGCGGCCATCTGATCCACTTCGTTGACCACCAATCCCTCGATATCCTGGGCCAGTCCGAGCTCCTCGCGGAGTTCGTCCGTTATCTCCGTGACGGTTAGTCCCAGGACGTCCGCTTCGGCTGGACCGTCATCCGGAGCGCTGGCGGGCGTGAGTCGTTCGACGGCCTCGCGTCTTCCCAGCGTCACCGAAAGTGTCTTCATTTCGCCATCGCGGAATACGACAACCTCGACTTCCTTGCCCACGGGAGTGTCACCCACCCGGCGGACAAGCTGCCGGGTGTCCTGAACCTCCGCCCCGTCAAAGGAGATGATTACGTCACCGGTCTCCAGGCCGCCGTCCAGTGCCGGGCCGTCCATGACTTCCGAGATAAGCGCACCGGATACCCGGTCGATTCCGAGCGCGTTCGCGACGTCTTCGTCGATCTCCTGAATCTGGACGCCAAGCCAGCCGCGTCTTGTCTCGCCGAAGTCCTTCAACTGTTCGATTACTGAGGACACGACGGCCGAGGACATCGCGAAGCCAATTCCGATCGATCCTCCGTCGGGGGAAATGATCGCCGTGTTCACCCCGATGACCTCTCCGTCCATATTGAAGAGCGGACCGCCTGAATTGCCTTTGTTAATGGCGGCGTCGGTCTGGATGTAGTCGTCATAACTGCCCCTGAGCGTGCGGTTCCTGGCGGAAATGATGCCGACCGAAACGGAGAATCCCTGATCCAGCGGATTTCCCACGGCCATTACCCAATCGCCGACGCGGGCGATGTCGCTGTCTCCGAAGCCGACGTGGGGCAGGGTGGTCTCACTCTCCACCTTCAGCAGCGCGATGTCGGTGTTGGGATCGCGCCCGACAATCGTGGCGGGCAGCGTTTCACCCGAGTAGAACTCGACCTGGATCCTGTCAGCGGCCTCGATGACATGCAGGTTCGTAACGATCAGGCCATCGCCGGAGATCACGAAACCGGCGCCCAGGTTATCCGAGCGTCTCGGAACGTCCCGTCGGTTCGGGTTACGGTCGAGGAAGTCCCGGAAAAACCTCTCGTAAGGCGAGCCTTCCGGAAGTATCGGGTTGACATCCGTAGATGCGGCCACCCTCTTCGACGTGGTGATGTTCACCACTGCGGGGCTGACCTCCTCGGCGAGTTCCGCGAAGGATCCCGGTATGGTCTTCGCGGTGGTCGTCACGGTCTGCGCGAACAGGACGGCCAGACTCAGTGCGATCATCCAGATCGCGCGGGTTGGATTGAATTTAGTGATTGCCAGAGTGTTCACGATGCTACTCCGTATGGAATTGTTGCGGGCGGCGCGGGCCGCCGCGGTCTGTGTGCTACAGGATCAAGATAGGTTCCCCGGTACGCAATACCAGTGGCGGTAGCGTTTCCTCAAAGCAGTGTGAACCTGCCGTTATTTCGCCCCTGTGGCCGCCCTTCATTTCGCGCAAAGTTTGCGACTTACCGCTGTATTGGTGCTGACCGGAACGACCTTCTCGCTCGGGTGGAATGAAAACTCCTGCCCGCCGGGAGCGGATCCGCGAAATCTACGCGCTTGTCCTCATTTGCCGAATATCGCCAATGAGCCTGCGATTCCCATCCAGTCCCCGGCCATCGTCACCTCACGAGATCGCCGCTAGACGGGCGTTGCGAGAGTTCGCACGACGCGCCCTTGCGCTCGATATCCTCAGGGAAGAAGAGGACCGGACCGGCGTCGATCTGTTCGAGAGCGAGCCGCGAGGGTATTGCCCTGAATTTGCCGGCGGCGGAAAGGCCCCAAGCGAATGGGCGACAGGCCCTTTCGACAGACAGCGGGTATCGGTTCTTGATCTTCGCTTCCCGATAGCATAATTTGATAGCATCCTAACCGCTATCGAACCGGAAGCGTCGGCATGAGCACAAGTATCGTCGTCCGCGACATCGACCCTGGGGACAAGTCCTGGTTGCGGCGCGAGGCCCGGCAGGCCGGTGTGTCGATGGAAGAACTGGTGCGCCGCATGATCAGTGAAAAGCGCGCGAAGCACGAACGCCGGCTGAAACCCTCCGAAGCGTTCGCGCGGTATTTCGGCGAGGAGCACGGCGTCGAGCTTCCGTCGCCGGCCCGCGTCAGCTACAGGCCGCTGTCATTCTCCGGTGCGGAGCGGGAATGACGGTTCGGCTTGCATGGCTGGCCGACGCGAATGTCGTCTCCGAAATGATGCGGCCGCGGCCCGCGCCGAGGGTGGCCTTCTTTCTCGATTCCATCGCCGACGAAGGGCTGGGTCTGGCTTCCATCACCGTCTGGGAGATTCTCAACTGCATCGGCCGGCTCGATCCCGGCCGGCGCCGGCGTGCGCTTGCCGAACGGTTCCAGGACCTCCTCGACGATCTGTTCAAGGATCGGGTCGTCGCGTGGTCAACAGCGGATGCGCGGGCCTGCGCGCGGATCATGGAGGAAAAACGCCGACGCGGCGAGCCACTGGACAGCCACGTTCCGGACGCCTTTCTGGCCGCCGCCGCCGCCGTGCGCGGACTCGCCGTCGTTACCCGTAACCGGGTGGAGTTTCGAAACGCCGGCGTCGAAACGGTCGACCCATGGACTGTCGGCCAGCGGTGAGCGTTCTGCGCGACACCGCGGCAAATTTGGATATTTTCGATGAATGCGGGATGATCGATGAACCCCGTTGAGATTGGGCGGGCGATATCCGGGCTTGCGGACAATCCGTTTGATCCTGAGGAATTTCCCTTTGAGTTTCATCTTTTCTGGATGCCATCGCGGTCAATAGAGACTATATGATCGCGAAAGCGGTCACTTCAAACGGAACACACCAATGTCGAACAGGACATATTCTAGACTCACGCGGCAGGCTCTGGCTCTCTTGGGCGCGCGGATCAAACTGGCCCGCAAGGAGCGCCGGATGTCGGAACGCGATCTTGCCGAGCGTATCGGCATCGCCCGCAGTACGCTTCAAAAGATTGAGAAAGGGGATCCGAGAGTGGATATCGGCTTCGTGTTCGAAGCGGCCGTTCTGGTGGGACAGCCTCTTTTTGAGTCCGAGGCCACATCACTGGTTCCGCAGCTGGACCGGGTCCGGGACAAGCTCGCGCTGATGCCGGGAAAAATCAAAAAGCCGAGAACCCAGGTGATCGATGATTTCTGAGGAAAGGGCGCCGGGCGAGGCCTTCGTCTGGGCCTGGCTCCCCGGGGCGACCGAGCCGGTCGTGGCCGGGCGTATAGAACGGGATGGAGAGTTCTACGTCTTCAACTATGGCCGATCCTATCTGGAGGCGGAGGGGGCAATTCCGCTCTATGTTCCCGAATTGTCCATGAGGGTGGGACGGATCGACCCGATCGCTCCACTTCAAATGGCGGGCGCGCTGAGGGATGCCGCCCCGGATGCGTGGGGACGGCGTGTGATCATCAACCGACTGACAGGCTCCTCGGGTAAGGATGCGGACGTTGTCGAGCTCGATGAGCTGACCTTTATGCTGGAATCGGGATCGGACCGCATCGGAGGGCTAGATTTTCAGAGATCGTCCAGTGACTACACGGCACGGGAAACCGGTGTGGCGTCTCTCGATGAACTGCGGGAGGCTGCGGCTATGGTCGATGACGGTGTTCCGCTGACACCGGCGTTGGCCGAGGTTCTCCAGCATGGCACGGCCATCGGCGGTGCGCGTCCCAAGGCTTTGATTGATGACGGGGACAAAAAATACATCGCCAAATTCTCGTCCTCAAATGACATCTACAGCGTCGTGAAGGGCGAATACGTCGCCATGCGGATGGCGGCGCTCGCCGGGTTAAACGTGGGATCCGTCAAGCTCACGACATCGGTTGGCACGGATGTTCTGCTGATTGAACGTTTTGATCGGCAAATGACCGGCGGCGGGTGGTCAAGGCGTATGCTCGTCTCGGCCCTGACGATACTGGGCCTTGATGAAATCATGGCCGCGCATGCGAGCTACCAGGAACTGGCGGAGTCGATACGTGCCCGGTTTAGCGAGCCCAGGAAGACCCTGCACGAGCTCTTCGCGCGAATGACTTTCAACATATTGGTGGGCAATACCGACGATCACGCACGCAATCATGCCGCGTTTTGGAATGGGGACCGGCTGACCTTGAGCCCGGCCTATGACATTTGTCCCCAGGCCCGCGCGGGACGTGAGGCGTCGCAGGCCATGCGCATTGTTGGCACCGAGCGCCGTAGCCTGCTGTCGCTCTGTCTGGCCGCGGCGCCGGAGTTCCATCTCTCGGGTGAGGCGGCACTTCGCATTATGACCGACCAGATTACGCTGATCCGAAACCGCTGGGACGCGCTCTGCGGGGAGGCGGGTCTGAGCGAGGTCGATCGGCGTCTGTTGTGGCGCCGGCAGTTTTTGAACGATCTGGCCTTTGAGGGCATGGAAGACCGGCTGGCGGAAGCGATCGCGGGACTGGACTGACCCGCCCCGTTCCCTGGGTGGCCCGATCGCTTGACAACCGGGGCGCTCGCGCGGCGGGCGCGACCCTTAACCCAACCTGCCAGGACCTCTGCGGTGCGGGTGAATGGAGGAAAGGGTGGGGGCCTCCAAAACCGGCATATGCCAGTACGGCCTTCAGACGGTGTTCAAATCGACCGCTCCGGCGTCATTTCGGCACGCACGGCCGTTCTCGCGCCGGGGCCGGGCGAGTGCGACGCGTCACCGGACTCGGCCCAACGTCCTTTCCTGTGGCGGACCGGATATCGGATGAACCCGCCGGTGACTGATAGCGCCTGCTCTTGCCGATGATCCCGCCGATATCTGGCGCCATCGGGATCGCGGAGCGTCCAAACCGTTATGGCAGTCGGTTTGACCAAGGTTCACCCACGGTTCATACGCCGAAGCCACCCAGCCCTCGCTGCGCGATCCATACCAACAGCACACCGATGGCCATTGCCCCCAGACCTATGGCCCGCCTGGTATCGACGGGGATCCGGCTCAGTAGCCTCAGGAGATCCTCAAGACGTGCCGGGGCCAGCGCGAAGGCCAGCCCCTCAAGACAAAGTACAAGACCGATCGCCAGAACGACCGTCGCCATTACCGGGTCGTACCGCGGCCCGTCGCGCTGTCAAGGTAATTGAAAAACTCGCTGTCCGGCGTGATGACAAGCGTCGAGTTCGTACCCTGCAGGGACCGGGAGTATGCCGAAAGGGACCGGTAGAATTCGAAGAATTCCTCGTCCTGGCCGAAAGCCTCCGCGTAGATTCGGTTTCGCTCCGCATCGGCCTCACCGCGCGCGATTTCCGCCTCGCGCCGCGCTTCGGAGGTCAGTTCCACCACGGTCCGGTCAGCCTGCGCCCGCACCCGCTGCGCGGCCTCCTCGCCGCGCGCGATCTCGTCGGCCGCTTCCCGCTCCCGTTCCGCGCGCATTCTCGCGAAAGTCGCGTCAAGGTTTTGGGCGGGAAGGTTCGTCTGCTTCAGCCGCACGTCTATCACCTCAAGTCCAAGCGGTCGCGCTCGATCACGCGACTGCTGGGTGATACGCGTCGTCAGCGCGGCGCGGTCCGCCGAGAGAATCGTGTTTGAGGTTACGCCCTCGGAACCCAATACGGCGCGGATCTGCGCGTTCAGGATACCTTCGAGCCGGTCTTCGCCACTTCGCACGCCGCCAACGCCCACGGCCTGCCGGAACTGCACGACATCTGCTATGCGGTAGCGCGCGAATGCGTCGACGACCAGACGCCTGTCATCCGACGGCGTTACCTCGGTCGGCGGCGTGTCGAGCGACAGTATGCGGTCATCGTAGCGGACGACTTCCTGTATCAGGGGGATTTTGAACGCCAGCCCCGGGTCCTCCTTGACCGACTTGATCTGGCCAAACTGAAGGACCAACGCCTTTTCGCGCTCCTCCACGATGAAGATCGAACTCAGGACCGCGATGGCGACCACCGCGATGACCGGAAGCAGAATCGTTAAACGACGCATTGCTCAGTTCCCTTCCGTCGTGTTGCGGCGAAGTTCGTTAAGAGGCAGATAGGGTACGACGCCCTGCCCGGAACCGCCTCCGGAGACGCTCTCGTCCAGGATTATTTTTTCGACATCGCCGAGAACCTGTTCAAGCGTCTCGATGTACAGGCGCTTGCGTGTCACTTCCGGCGCGTTCCAGTATTCGTTCAGAACCGAGACGAAACGCGCGGCCTCGCCCTCTGCTTCGTTGATGACCTGGGCGCGGTAGGCCTCGGCCTGTTCCAGGGTCTGGGCCGCCTCGCCGCGCGCGCCCGCGAGCACCCTGTTGGCGTAGGCATCGGCCTGGCGTTCCAGGCGGTCACGCTCCTGTTCGGCGGCCTGGACCTCGCGAAACGCATCGATCACCTCGCGGGGCGGGTCGGCCTTGTCGAGATTGACGCGGACGATGTTTACCCCGGCGTCATAGCTATCGAGGGTTTCCTGAATGAGTGTCTGCGCGTCTTCCGCGATGATCGCCCGGTCCCTGTTGAGGATCGGCGCGAGTTCCGAAGCGGCGATGATTTCACGCATCGCCGATTCCGACACCGCCCGGATCGTCGCGTCCGGGTCGCGCAGGTTGAACAGGAATTTCGCCGGATCGTTTATGTTCCAGACCACCTGGAAATCCAGGTCGACGATATTCTCGTCAGTGGTCAGCATCAGCCCGCTGTCGTTGCCCCGCGCCCCGGCCACGCCGATGGTTTCGGTCTGCTCGCGGGTCACGGGGATGACTTCCTTGGTCACGAGCGGCCACGGCGCGAAATTCAGACCTGGATTGCCGGTGGCGGAATAGCTGCCCAGGAAAAGCTCGACCGACTGCTCTTCCGGCTTCACGGTATACAGGGAGGCATACAGCCAGAGCGCGGCGACGGCGAGGGCCGCGATGGCCACGTTGCGCCGGCTGAACCGCGGGCCGCCGCCCCGTCCGCCGCCGTTCTGCCGCCCGCCGCCCTGCCCGCCGCCAATGATGGCGCGCAGGCGTTCCTGTCCCTTACGGAAGATCTCGTCGATTTCGGGTATCTGCTGGCCCTCTCCGTCAGGTCGGGGTCTGCCACCGCGCTCGCCGCCATTGCCGCTGCCGCCCCAGGGTCCGCTTCCTCTGTCCGCCATCTGGCCGCCTTTCCGTTTCGTTTCCCGTTTCGCTTCGCCGCGTCCTGTCGGTCAAAATGTGTTCGCTAGCCCAAGAATTCAAGCCGTCCGGATAGGACTGTCCATCAATACGATCTCTTCGGCCATCGTGGGATGTACCGCCACCGTGGTGTCAAAGACCTCTTTCGTGGCGCCCGCCCTGAGAGCGACTCCGGCTAGCTGTATCAGTTCGCCCGCTCCATCCGCAATGATGTGCACGCCAAGAATCCTGCGGGTGGCCTTGGATACGATCAGCTTGAAAAACGCCCGCTCATTCCTGTCGACGAAGCTGTTCTGCATCGGCCGGAAGGCCGTCGAGTACACCTCGATCCGTTCCTGTCGGGCCGCCTCCGCCTCGGTCAGCCCCACCGTGCCGAATTCGGGCTGCGTGAAAACCGCGCTCGGAATGTTCGAATGGTCCACTTTCGTGGGATCGGCGCTGAAGACCGTCCGGACAAAGGCCGCGCCTTCACGGATCGCCACCGGCGTCAGGTTTACGCGGTTGGTCACGTCTCCGATCGCGTAGATCGACGGAACCCTGGTCTGGCTGTAACCGTCCACCTCGATCTGTCCGCTTCCCCCTAACGGCACGCCCGCGCGTTCCAGCCCCAATCCGGCGGAATTCGGGCGCCGGCCCGTGGCGTAGATCACCCGCTCGAACGTGGCCTCGCGCCCGTCAGTGGCCTTGACCAGGATTCCGCCGTCACGCCGCTCCATGCGCGCTACGTCGACATTGACCGAGAGACCGATGCCACGCATGCCCATCTGGGCGGCGATATGCTCACGCGCGTCATCGTCGAATCCGCGAAGAATCTGCGCGCCACGGTAGTATTGGGTGGTTTCTACCCCTAGCCCATTGAGAATAAACGAGAACTCGCAGGCAATATACCCGCCGCCCACAATTAGGACTGATTTTGGCAGCTCCGGCATAAGGAATATATCGTCTGAAGTGCCGACGAGGTCGATTCCCGGCGTATTCGAGGGTAGGAATGGCTTACCGCCGGTCGCGATCAGGATGTGCTTGCAGACGAACTTCCGTCCGTCCGCAAGTCCAACGGTGTGCGGGTCCTCAATCTCGGCTCGTTGATCGAAAACCTCGACACCCGCTCGCTCCAGGTTGGCTCTGTAGACACTTTCCAGCCGATCAAGCTCGGCGCGCAGGCGCGGCCAGAACCTGGACCATTCGAATCCGCCGCCGCTGACATTCCAGCCAAAGGCGGCGGCGTCCTCAATTCTGGCCGAATGGCTGGACGCGAACATCATGATTTTTTTCGGCACGCATCCCCTAATGACGCAGGTGCCGCCGATCCGGTATTCCTCCGCCAGCGCCACCTTCGCGCCGGTCTCGGCGGCCATCCGTGCGGCACGCACGCCCCCGGATCCTCCTCCAATGACAAAAAGATCATGGTCAAACGTCATGTTTCACTCC
>JAPOUP010000192.1 GCA_026708635.1 Rhodobacter sp. | reverse complement strand
CGCGGGGACGCCGCCGAACCCGGGAGAACGGCGGTCATACGGATGATCTGCATCCTCGCGCGGATATTCGCGTCTCCGATCTGGCGGGCTGGCGGAGGGAGACCATGCCCGAGTATCCGGACGCCGCTTAGTGCGGGATCGCACCAGGCTGGGTGCAAAAGACGGGGATTTTTCTGATTTCCATCGAAATTTCCGTGACTAATTTCCAACTTCTGAGTTGCCGGTTCGCTTAAGGCGATAGGCTCCTTCAGGCAGATCAAGTGCAGCGGCGAGGTCGTTCAGCTGAGATATCGAGAGCGTGATTCTCGCCATCCGGTGGTTGCGCGGATCGTACTGTTCGATGGTGACGCATTCCTCGAATGCATTGACAGTGACATCTTCCTGAAGATGTGCGCCGCCTTCGTCAACCAGAGTTACTACGGTGGCGTCGAACTCATGCTCGATGGTAAACACCTGAGATTGCCTTTGATATCCGTTTGGTTAACTCACCTGTCCGGGAAGCTGAGCAAGTGATCGATCCTGGATGTTTCATTAGTTTGCGTGGCGTCGGGAGACGGCACTTACTCGATGGATAATCGCGGAAAGTGCGCCGCGCCGTAAAGTTCAGGATAGAGTCGACAGCGGGGATGCGGGGCCTAGCCAATGTTGATTGCCTGTATTCAGGAAGTGTTGAGGCATTCCGCGAGTTATGTCAACCCTAGGACGATTCCATGACTCCGGGCACGCGACAATATGGAGTGGTCAGTTCGGGTGTGGCCGGAATTATTCACCGGTTCCTGAATCCAGCCCTGATTGATGATTCGCCGACTGTTTTGATGCGTTCAACGGCACCGAAGCGTTGCCCCGGATCGGCCGGTAACAAGGACGATCGAGGCAGGAAGATATCAGAAGAGAGACATTCGGGACACGGGCATCGTGGAGGCGTTCGTCAGCCGCGTGGCGCGTGAAACGGTGCCTCGACATCTGCGTCGTGAGAGGATCTTCCAGTCGACTCCTACGACAAACAATATCCGCCGGCTCACCACACAGAAGGTAGTTATGGAGATGCCGTAAGGTGGTAGGGACAATGATCAAGCGGGAAATTATCCCAAAGGTGGCCATTCGCTTGCGATATACTGATACGCCAGCTGGAGGTGCCGATACATGGATATGTCCCCGCAGTGCGGCGCGGGAGCCTTACCGGCGTCGGTCACGCCGCGAATTCGGCGGTTGGAACGCCACCGCGATATGTGCCTCGCAATAAGGTTTGCCCGGCTTTGCCGCCAGCCCACAAAACCAGAATTCGTCTGTCGCGGGATCGCCGATCGGCCATTTGCAGGTTCGCTCCGTCAACTCGAGCAAGCTGATTTTCGGAGCGTTCATCTCCACTTCACGAACATTCGCGAGCGCCTCGGCGCTCACTTCGTTCGCCGAAGGCTGTGGTGGAAGCGGCTGGTCAGCAGACAAAATCGTCTTACGCAAGGGAACGCTGGACCCATTTGTGGGGACTTGGTCGGAGTCACCTTTGGTGGTTTCCCGCGACTCCGGATCATTCCTGGCTTCCTCAGGTGTGCCCGACGGCTCAGTTGACTGGTCCGGGCGGCTGGAAAGGCCGAGCCTGTGTATCTTGCCGATAACCGCATTGCGTGTCACGCCGCCAAGCTCTTTGGCGATCTGGCTGGCGGTCATGCCATCGTTCAGAAGTTTCTTCAGGAGCTTGACGCGTTCTTCGGTCCAGGACATTCGATGTTCCCGATTTAGGGCGGCCCCAACACACCGGACGCAGCCGCGTCCGGACCGGTCCGCATTGGATCACCGTCCATCCGTCGTGGCCGACGGATCTCGGCGTGGAGACGAGCATGTTGGACCGTTGCCGCCCAGCAAAACATGCTTGAGGTTATGCCGGATGCGCTTCGGGCACCGCGGTGAATGACGAGGTAATGCCGTATTCTCGGCAATTCAAGGGCGTTGGCGGAGTACCGTAGGAGATCCGGCATAACGGCGAAGATGGACATACTCTTTTTCTCCCGGGACTTTCCCACGCTATGGTGAGCGTGTCGTCTGGCGGCCGGATCAGGTATCGGGGTGGCCGTACGGACGCCGAAACGGCTTCCTTCGGGCCCGAAAGGCGATTCGTTTTCCGGACTTCCGGGCCGGGGTGGCGGTTCGCCGTCAGGAAAAATCAGCGTGGGATGATCCTGTATTCTCCTGAACCCCCTTTACATATGCTCCGGAACCGGATAGGCGCCGCCTACATGATCATGATCGAAAATATGTCGATGCCGCGCCGACGAGGCCATTGCCGCGACTGTCCGTGATTTGCCGCGCGTCAGCGTGATCAATTCCAGTTATTGACCCAAACTATCGATCTATGACGCCGATGTGGCGTTTCCCTAGATCCACATGGAAGGATTCGAGCCATGATTCCGTCAGTACTGCCAACCTACAATCGCGCCCCGATCGCATTCACGAAGGGCGAGGGCGTCTGGCTTACAGCGAAGGACGGCACGCAATATCTAGATCTTGGAGCGGGTGTCGCGGTGAATTCGCTCGGCCACGCCCATCCCGCGCTGGTCAAGGCCCTAACCGATCAGGCGCGTGACCTCTGGCATGTCTCCAATCTGTACGATATTCCGAACCAGCGGGCACTGGCCGATGCGTTGGTCGAGCATACTTTCGCCGATACCGTATTTTTCACCAATTCCGGTACGGAAACCTGCGAGCTTGCGGTCAAGATGGCGCGCAAACATTTCCATGACAAAGGCGAGACCGGACGTAATGGCATCATTACATTTGCCGGAGCGTTCCATGGCCGGTCCGCAGCGGCTATCGCGGCGGCGGCGTCGCCCAAGATGACCGAAGGTTTCGGCCCGCTCCTGCCCGGATTTATCAACCTGCCTTGGGGTGACCACGATGCGCTTCGGGCAGCGGCCGATGACAGCGTGGCAGCGGTTCTCGTCGAACCAATTCAGGGCGAGGGTGGCGTCGTGCCCTTGCCTGACCAATGCCTGCGGGGGCTCCGGGATCTCTGCGACGAGCGCGGAATCCTTCTGATTCTCGACGAGGTCCAATGCGGCGTCGGACGTTCAGGTCGTTTGTTCGCTCATGAGTGGGCGGGAATCGTGCCCGACATAATGATGGTGGCGAAAGGCCTCGGCGGTGGATTTCCCATGGGAGCTCTGCTGGCGACGGAGGCGGCGGCGAGTGAAATGACCGTCGGTACGCATGGTTCGACTTACGGTGGCAATCCCCTTGCCTGTGCCGTTGGACTTGCGGTCATGAACATAGTCTCTGACCCGGCGTTTCTGGAAGAGGTGAACAGGAAGGCTGGCCTTCTCCGGCAGCGGCTTGAGGGTTTGGTCGCGGGGTATCCGGACATGTTCGAGCAGGTACGTGGTATGGGTCTGATGCTGGGAATAGTGTGTAGGGTGACCAACACGGATGTCATTGGCGCATGCTACGATGCCCGGTTGCTCACCATACCGGCGGCCGGGAACACCGTGCGCATCGTGCCACCGCTGACGATCACGGAAGACGAAATCCTGCAGGCGACCGAACGCCTTGAGCAGGCCGCTGGCGTGGTCTCCCGCAATGTCGCGGCTTGACTACGGTTTCCGAACGGTTACCCGCGCGGACTTCCCTTTGCTGTGGCGCTGGTTGGCAATGCCACACGTGATGGCCGTGTGGGGTGATCCGGACGAGGAGCTCGCGCTGATCGAGCGAGAGGTGGACGGCGGTGACTGTGGAATGTATGTCGTCAATTGGGGTGTGCCGATCGGATACATTCAGGATTGGGACGCGAGGTCGGAAAACCATTTCCATGACCTTCCGGAGGGGTCGCGCGCGGTGGACACGTTTCTTGGCGAGAGTCGCTTCCTTGGCCAAGGGCATGCCAAAGCCTATGTCCGGAAATACGCCCTTGACCTGATCGCCGGAGGCGCGCCGTTGGTGGCCACGGATCCAAGGCTCTCCAATCCAAGGGGCGTGGCGATGTACCTCGCGGCGGGATTCCAGAAAAGCGCGACACGACCATGCGAGACCGGTGAGGACGTCTGGATACTCACCTATCCCGACCTACACCGGATACATAACAGCGCTTGAGGTAGACGTCCGGCCGCCGACCATCGGATTTCCGGGAAAGCGATACACGATGAACCATTTTCTCGATATCTCCAGAACCGATCCATCTGACCTAATGAGCATCATCGAAGGTGCCCGGAGGATGAAAGCGGCCCGAGGTGGCCGCCCCAAGGCCATGCCGGACGATGATACTCCATTGCTGGGTTATATGGTGGCGTTGATATTTGAGAAGCCGTCGACACGCACACGTGTCAGTTTCGATGTAGGCGTGCGCCAGCTTGGCGGTCAGACGATGACACTGTCGGGCAATGAAATGCAGCTTGGGCACGGCGAGACGGTCGCGGACACCGCGAAGGTTCTTAGCCGCTATGTCGACCTCATCATGATACGGACTTTCGAGGAGGCGACGCTGCTAGAAATGGCCGACTCCGCAAGCGTTCCTGTAATCAATGGGTTGACAAACCGCTCACATCCCTGCCAGGTAATGGCGGATGTCATGACCTTCGAGGAACTCCGCGGCCCCATCGCCGGACGTAGGGTCGTGTGGTCGGGCGACGGCAACAACGTCTTTGCCTCTCTGGCGCATGCCGCGCAGCGGTTCGGCTTTGACTTGACGTTTTCCGGACCGGAAGCGCTTGATCCCGAGGCCACGCTCGAGGGCATGTACCGAAAGGAGCGCGACCCAATTCAGGCGGTCGCGGGTGCGGACCTGGTAATGACCGACACCTGGGTTTCCATGCATGACCCGCGGTCGGCCCGTGAGCGTCGGCACAACCAGTTGCGCGGCTATCAGGTGAACGCCAAACTCATGTCAGCGGCCAATCCTGGCGCCTTGTTCATGCATTGCCTGCCGGCGCACCGGGGAGATGAGGTGACGACCGCGGTCATGGACGGCCCCCAGTCCGCGGTGTTCGATGAGGCCGAAAACCGGCTGCATGTGCAGAAGGCGATTGTTAGATGGTGCCTTGGCCTGTAATCGGCGGCGTTAATCGATCACTTGCAGAGCCACATTATCCGATTGGATCGCTTCGCGGATCCGGGTCGGGACCGGGTTGCTGGCTACATCGGTAGATGTATCGTTTGCAGCTTTGTGGCCGTCGGCGCGACTGTGTAAACCACTTGAATCTCCATGTTGCGCTATTACGCTGCCGAATATCCGTTTGGGAGGAGTAGGAGTGGTGTATGGCTGAAGCAAGGATCGGGTTGACGGGGCTTGGCGTTATGGGGGCCAACCTGGCGCTAAATATCGCCGAAAAGGGATTTTCGGTCGCTATCCATAACCGCACCGGTTCCCGGATCGACGGGTTCATCGCCGAAGCCGGTGTTCTCTCCGACAGATTTGTTGTGGCGCCGACGCTTGAGTCATTGGCGGCCGCCCTGCCACGGCCTCGGGCGGTGATTATCATGGTTAAGGCCGGTGACGCCGTTGACGCGGTGATCGATCTATTGAGGCCGCATCTTGACGCAGGGGATGTCCTGATTGACGCGGGAAACGCCGATTTCAGAGATACGCGAAGACGCGAGGCGGCGCTGCTGGCGGAAGGGTTCCAATTCATCGGAATGGGAGTATCGGGTGGTGAGCAGGGAGCCCGGAACGGTCCTTCAATTATGGTCGGAGGCTCTCAAGAGGCTTACAGGGCAATTTCGGAGATCGTCGAAGCCATCGCCGCGAGGTATCAGGGTCTACCCTGTGCCGCTCGCTTGGGTCCCGATGGCGCGGGGCATTTCGTGAAGACGGTGCATAACGGAATCGAATACGCCGATATGCAGATGATCGCGGAAATCTACGGTCTTCTACGCCAAGGCGAGGGACGCAGTACGGAAACGGTCATGTCACTGTTCGAGGAATGGAATGGAGGGCCGCTCAAGTCGTACCTGATTGAGATAACGGCCCGGGTTCTTGCCGCCCGTGACCCCGAAACCGGCCAGCCCATGGTCGACGCCATTCTTGATCGGGTTGGCCAGAAAGGAACCGGACGCTGGACGTTGATCGAGGCTCTGAAGCTCGGGCAGTCGGTTTCCGTGATCGAGGCGGCTGTTGGCGCCCGGTCCTGGTCGGCGGCGAAGGATCTCAGGGAGATCGGTGCGGAGCGTCTTACCGGACCCCGTGCCGGCGAAATCGGTCCGGCGCTTCTGGACGCGGATCTGGAACGGGCGCTTCTCGCCGCACGGGTCATCAGCCATGCGCAGGGCTTCGCGTTACTCTCGGTGGCGTCCGCCGAGTTCGGCTGGAATCTGGATCTGGCCAGGATAGCGGAGATATGGCGTGCGGGATGTATAATCCGTTCGGCACTGCTGGACGACATCGCCGGCGCGTTCCGTAATCCACCACCGGGCAACAGTCTGATACTGGCGCCCGCATTCGTGCGGATCCTAAATGACGACGTTGGCTCCTTACGCCGGGTCGTTGCGCGGTCGGTGCTCGCGGGCCTGTCAGTGCCCGCTCTATCGGCCGCGGTTGGATATTTCGACACAATGCGCAGGGCTCGTGGCACGGGGGCGTTGATCCAGGCGCAACGCGACTTTTTCGGCGCTCATGGGTTCGAGCGCATTGATCGCGACGGTAACGGTTTCCACGGCCCGTGGAGCATGACTAGGAGCGACAGTGGCGGACACCGGGACGGGTTTTGATCATTCCGAGATTATTTCAGGCCTTTCCCATTTCCTGAACGTGACGGCTCCGGTCACCTACAAGAGGCTTGCCGTGGTCGGACCTGAACTTCTTGCTAACGGCCCGGGGCCCATAGTATCGAAACCGGCAGGGCTTGAAGTCTATCGCCGAAAGGAAGCGCCCTTTCGCCGGCATAGAACACGATGCCCTTCTTGAACGCCGTTCCAGCCACCGATTGAAGTCTCTTAAGGCTTTTGAAGTCATCCGCCCTGATGGTGGCCGATGCTTTGACCTCGACGCCAATGAGACTGTCGGGAGAGCGCTCGATGACGAAATCGACCTCGACCTTATCCTTGTCTCGATAGTGATAGAAGTCATATGCGTGTTCTGACCATGAGGCATGTTTCAGAAGCTCGGAATGGATGAAGGTTTCGAGCAGTGGCCCGAATAGATTCCGATCCCGGATTAGCCGGTCCGGCGTGATCTTCCTGATCGCCGCGAGCAAACCTGAATCGAGAAAATGCATTTTGGGTGTGCGGATGAGCCGCTTCAGCTCATTCCGATGCCATGCTGGAAGAAACCGTATGAGGTACGTCTGTTCCAGCGTTCTGACGTAACGCTGAACGGTTGGAACGCTCAATCGGAGATCGTTTGCGATATGTGTATAGACAATCAGTTGAGCGGACTGAATCGCAGACGCCCGCAGAAGTGCAGTGATATCCTTAAGATGATGGGCGTCCATGATTTCTCTGATGTCGCGGGTCAGTAGCGTTCTTATATAGTTGTTAGCCCATGCCCGTCGGCGAGCGTCCGTTTGCCTTGTCAGAATTTCGGGGTAGCCGCCCGTGAGCACCCGATCAGCTATCGTGGAAACATCATATGGGCCTGGAGGGAAAGGCGTTTTTGAGGTTTCGAAGAGATTGTCCAATGGATTGGCCGCACATCGCTCGATTTCGATTTGCGATAATGGCAGCAACTCGCTTACCGCCATGCGTCCGACGAGCGATTCACTAACGGTTGGGATGGTCAGGATGTTGGCGGAGCCAGTCAGGAGAAATCGGCCGGCTCTTTGATCCCCATCCACCGATATTTTGATTTCGCGAATCAGGGCTGGCACCCGTTGAATCTCATCTATGGTGACGTATTCGAACTGCTTTATGAAACTGACCGGGTCCGAGATGGCCGCCTGATAAACACCCTCGTCATCGAGAGTCACGTAAGGCCGCCGTTCGTCAGCAAGCTTTTTGGCGAGCGTTGTCTTTCCGGCCTGGCGAGGGCCTGAGATCAGGACGACGCGCGTGTCGTCCATCGCTTCCCTGATTCCGCTTTCCAGATAGCGAGGAAATCTAAGTCCATTTCCGTCGGCCATTGTTAATTCCAAATCCGTCCAATTTAAATTCTGTAGCCGTCCAATCTTAATTTTGCAAGCGTCCGATCTCAATTCTGATTGGCTGGGCCGATCCTTCGTCGCATTTCCTTCAGTATCTCGAGGACTGGCACAGGATCCTGAAGTCGGGATGCAGGACGGAGACGGTCGCGCACCGGACCGGAGCGCGCATCGAGCGGGCGGTCGCGGTCAACGCGGTGATCGCCTGGCGGAACGCGACCCTCACGCACCCGGCCCGAACGCAGCCCAAACTGCCGCCGCTCGGGAACCTGGGACAGGCGTTCCGCCTCGTGGCGACGATGGGCGGCCACCTGAACCGCGGGAACGACGGGCCGCGCTGTCGTTCACCGCGTGGATGCTCGGCCACAGCATCGATGTCGGGGAAGACAGCGAAGAAGTGCGGAAGCACATCAGCTAGCTGGACAGTACTTATGGGCAATGGGCGGGCCCGGCTCCGGATCGTCGTCGCTGGCCCCCGCCAGTCCCGGGATCTCCCCGAAACCGACGCGCGCATGAAGCGGGTCGGGGCCCCCGAACAGCCGGTCTTCCATACGCCATGCCCCGGACCCTTGCGCACGTCACCGCCACCCTCAACCGCAGGGATGGCGGAACCCCGTTGCGCAGGGCAGCGCTCGCCGACGACCGGCAGGCCGTCCTCCATCACGTCATGGGTATCACGCCGCCGCCGCGCAGCGTCCGCAGGACCGTCGTTTTACGCTCTATCCCGCCTCAGGCCGCACCGCGCCTGTCAGTCGCAGGATCCCGCCTGTAGTGCCACTCGGAATC
>JAPOUP010000295.1 GCA_026708635.1 Rhodobacter sp. | reverse complement strand
GCGCTGGTCCGGCAACACCGGTACGCTCGACGAGCGTTTCCGCTATAGTGACGGTATGACCGGCGAGAGATGCTGGAAACTGGTTTTCGCCGACGGGGTAAACTTCACCGCGACCGCGCATGACGTTGAGGGCATCGCCACCGGTGTCCAGCGTGGAAATTCCGCCGTTATGCGTTATCGGCTTCGGATTAGCAGAGAGAGCGGCGAAGTCGTTGTCGCAATGGAGGATTGGTTCCACCTAATGGCTGACGCCACTTTGATCAACCGTGCCATAATGACCAAATACGGGTTCAAGGTAGGCGAACTGTGCGGTTCGTTCCGCAGGCGCGAACTCGAGGAAACGGCGACCGCAGGGATGAAACCGTCGTGAGCTGGCTTGCGGGTAAGCGCTTCTGGCTTGTCGGCGCAAGTGCGGGGATTGGTCGGCAACTGGCGTTGCGGCTCGCGCGGGAAGGGGCTGCCGTTGCGGTTTCGGCCCGCGGAAGCGAGGCGCTTTCGGGACTTATTGACGAGATGACACCCGTGGAGTCCGGCCGTGATGGCCATGTGGCGGTGCCATTCGATGTCCGCGACGGCGTTGGAACGGCGCACGCGTTCGGACGGGTAGGTGACGTGGATGGTGTAATTTACTGCGCCGGCGCATACGAGCCGATGTCAGCGCGTCGGCCTGACGTGGATGCACTGGAGACGGTTATCGACGTAAACCTTACCGGTGCCCTGCGTGTTCTGGCTGCCTGCGTGCCCGCTTTCTGCGGAAAGGGCGCAGGTCATATCGTGTTGGTGGGTTCGCTGTCGGGATATCGCGGCCTGCCGAACGCGTGGGGTTACGGCGCGACCAAGGCGGCGCTTATCCATCTCGCCGAAAACCTTCGCTGTGACTTGCGTAAGACCGGTGTCACGGTGCAGATCTGCAACCCCGGTTTTGTTTCCACACGTCTGACGGACAAGAACCGTTTCACGATGCCCTTCATCATGACGGCTGAGGCCGCTGCGGACAGGATTGTGCGTGGAATGGTTCGCGGCCGGTTTGAGATCGCCTTTCCTTTCGCCATGACACTGGGACTCAGGCTTCTGGCATCCCTGCCAAGGCCGGTCTATTTCGCGCTGCTGGCTTACGCGGTCGGCAAGCCGGTTGAGACGTCATGAACGCTTCGGTTGGCGGGCCGGGCGTCTATCTGGAAAGAGGCCGCAATACCCCACGGATCCCGCCGCGGCGGCTACGGATCTTCAAGTCGATCCTGGGGCGTGTCGAATCCGGTGAGATAGAGGTCGAGTTGCCT
This sequence comes from Rhodobacter sp., assembly GCA_026708635.1. Lineage (GTDB taxonomy): Bacteria > Pseudomonadota > Alphaproteobacteria > Rhodobacterales > Rhodobacteraceae > JAPOUP01. The sequence continues at coordinate 7,626 of JAPOUP010000295.1, read as the reverse complement.
GAAGGCGGACGGATCCGTGCCGTGGGACGTGAACCCGGGCCGTGTGGGAGGGTCACCGTTCTCAACCCGCGGTTCTTCGGTCGGCTGCTGGCCGAGGGGGATCTTGGTTTTGGCGAGATGTATATGGAGCGATGGTGGACAACCCCGGATCTCCAGAGTCTTCTGGATGTAATATTACTGAACAACGAGAACATGGCGCGGGAATTCCCGGGCACATGGCTGTTCCGCCTTCGAGAGCGCCTTCTCCATTTGCTGAACGCCAATAGCCGGAAGGGATCCCGGCGCAACATCGCGCACCACTACGATCTCGGCAACGCGTTTTACGGTCTTTGGCTTGATGAGTCGATGACCTATTCCTCCGCGTTGTTCCGGAACGACAATGAGAGTCTCGTCGAAGCGCAGCGAAACAAATATGCGGCCATCTGTGACCGGCTGGCCCTGGCGCCCGGCGGACATATACTGGAGATTGGATGCGGATGGGGTGGTTTCCTCGAATATGCGGTCCGGGATCGTGGACTCCGGGTGATGGGCCTCACGATCTCGCGTGAGCAGCGGGACTACGCGCAACGGCGGCTATTCGAGGCGGGACTTGCGGAACGGGCTGAGATAGTCCTGCGTGACTACCGGGATGAGCGCGGCAGCTATGACGGGATAGTCTCCATCGAGATGATCGAGGCGGTTGGCGAGAGATACTGGTCGCATTATTTCCGCGCGCTTCGCGATCGGCTCCGCCCGGGTGGAAATGCGGCTCTACAGGCGATCACGATAGCGGACAACCTCTTTCCCAAATACCGCGTCAGGGCCGATTTCGTGCAGAAGCATATTTTTCCGGGTGGCATGCTTCCGAATTCGGCGGCGCTGCGGGATCCGGCCGAAGCGGCTGGACTGAAACAGATTGGGTGGGACTCCTTCGCCGACAGTTACTCGCGTACGCTGCGCGCTTGGCGCCGTCAGTTCAATTCCAGATGGGACAGGATCGCGGAACTCGGTTTTGACCGCGGTTTTTACCGTATGTGGAATTTCTACCTCGCGTCGAGCGCCGCCGGTTTCGCCGCGGGAACGACCGATGTCGTTCAGGTTCACTATCGGAGACCGTCGTAACGAATGGGAACTTCAGGACCGCCATCGCTGGGCGGTTTTCGGCGATAACGCGCCCTTTGGTCGATCTAGGACGCCCGATCGTGGTTCCCGTCGTTTTCACGTCCGATTCCCGTCGTGTCCGGAGGGCGGGCATCGGTCCGGAGTTTGATCATATCCGGGTTCTCGGAGCGGTGTCGGTGAGCGAAGCAAACTCATAAGGCGATACGCACGTACCGAGCGCCGCCCTTCTCCCGGGCCCAAGATGTCACGGACGATGATGGACGTTCCCATTATCGCTCTGTCCGGGGGCGCGAATCATGATCGTCGATCGCGCGTGACAGCCCGTTTCGATCGATCGGGCTTCATTGCTTACCCGCGTTTGCCGCCGGTATGGGCCTAGCCAATGCCATTTGATCCGTCGTAAGGTTCGAAGGTTACGGGCAAGAGTTGGAAATGGGTGTGATCTCCGCGTTCCGCATCGGCGGGAGCCTCTTATGTGTGCACACTGAACAGCCGTGATCGGGTCTGGTTGATGTACTGCGCAATTCCGTTTCATGCCCATCATCGGCACCCTGAGGCCAACGGCCGCGGTGCCTGTTTCCGTGCGGTCTCCAGACATTGTCGATGCCGCTCGACACGGGCTAACTGGTTCATTTATTCGACGCGGATCGTGCGGGGCGGCATGCCATATCCGGGTTATGGCGGGGGCAGGGAAGACCTTCGGAGATAACGGTATGAGCGGCGTAAAAGGTCATATTCGCAGGGTGGCGTGTATCGGCGAGGTAATGATCGAACTGATCACCGAAGGCGAGAACCGGGCGCAATTGAATGTCGCCGGGGACACCTACAACACAGCGGTCTACCTGGCGCGACTGCTCGGCCGCGATCACGCCTCCGTCTCTTTCATTACGGCGCTGGGTCAGGATCGGTTCTCCGATCGGATTGTGGCGCATATGACCGCACATGGGGTTGACGCCGGCTACCTTGAGCGGCGCTCGGATAAGTCCCCGGGGCTTTATGCCATCGACACTGACCATCGTGGGGAACGCAGTTTCACCTATTGGCGTTCGGACAGCGCCGCCCGGACGTTGTTCTCTGAGTCGACCGGTATGGGGGTGGACGTCATCGAGGATTTCAATCTGGTTTATCTATCCGGCATCACACTGTCGATATTGCCACCGTCCGTTCGCTGCCGTCTGATGCGCGGCCTGGACCGGTTTCGCGCCGCCGGGGGGCTGGTCGCATATGACAGCAACCATCGTCACCTATTGTGGAAAAGTGCCGGTGAGGCGCGTGAGGTCAATCTCGAGATGTGGGCCCGTACCGACATCGGGCTTCCGTCGGTTGACGACGAACTTGAGATCCATAGCGAGAGTGGAGAGCGACAGATCCTAAGCCGCCTGCGCGGTTTGGGATTGAGGAGCGGCGCCCTCAAACGGGGTGCCGCGGGACCGGTGGCGATCGACGGACCGTCGGACGGAGTGACGTTCGCTCCGGTAGGTAGAATCATCGATTCAACCGCCGCCGGGGATAGCTTCAATGCGGGTTTTCTGGCGGAGATCGTTCGGGGCGGCGGTCAGGTCGCGGCGATGCGGGCCGGTCACGCGCTCGCGTCAAAGGTTGTTCAGGCGCGGGGTGCCATTGTTCCGGTCTGAGCACAGACGACACCCGCTCTGTTCAGGTCGCGGCGGTCTTCGGCGGTTCATTCGCGCCGGTCATATACGCCACGGCGTCCGACATGGCGCATTCCCTTGGATTCACGATGCATAGCCGTCGACCAAGCCTATGGATGTGGATCCGGTCCGAAACCTCAAATACGTGCGGCATGTTGTGGCTGATCAGGATAATCGGGATTCCACGGGAGCGGACATCCTGGATAAGTTCCAGAACGCGGCGGCTTTCCTTGACACCAAGCGCCGCGGTTGGTTCGTCGAGAATGATTACCTTTGAGCCGAAGGCCGCCGCGCGCGCGACGGCCACACCCTGGCGCTGTCCACCCGAAAGGGTTTCGACCGCCTGTCGGATGTTCTGGATCGTCATCAGTCCAAGTTCGGTAAGTTTCTCCCGCGCGAACCTCTCCATCGCCGGCCGGTCAAGCTGCCGTAGGACAGCGCCGCGCCAGCCAGGTCTTCGAATCTCCCGTCCCATGAACATATTGTCCGCGATCGAGAGGGCTGGTGACATGGCCAGGGTCTGGTAGACTGTTTCTATCCCATATTCGCGGGCATGGAGCGGCGAGGTGAAGTGCATCTGCCTGCCCTCAAGATATACCTCGCCCTCGTCGGGTATCAATGCGCCGGATATCGCTTTGATCAACGTGGATTTTCCTGCGCCGTTGTCGCCAATCACTCCCAGAACCTCACCCGGATAGAGCGCGAAGTCACAGTGGTCGAGTGCGGTGACGCGACCGAACCGCTTGACCAGGCGCCTGGCTTCGAGAATGGGTTCCATCAGACCGACACCCGTCTGATCCACTGATCGACCGCGACAGCCGCGATTATGAGAACGCCGATCAGGAAGTAGGTCCACTGCACGTCGGCGCCGAGCAGACGCAGTCCCAGTGTGAAGACACCGACGATTAGAGCGCCGAAAAGCGTACCCAGAATGGATCCGCGTCCACCAAAAAGCGAGATTCCACCGATCACCACGGCGGTTATGGACTCTATATTCGCGAGCTGTCCGGCGGTAGGGGACACCGACCCGATCCGCCCGATGAGCGCCCAGCCCGCAAATGCGCATATAAGACCGCTCAGCATATAGACCGAAACAAGTACCTTCCTGACTTCAACTCCGGAGAGTTCCGCGGCGTCTGGATCATCCCCGACCGCGTAGACGTGGCGGCCCCAGGCGGTGTGTCGCAGGGTGTAGGCAAGGATCAAAACCAGAAGCACCATGAACACCACGCCAAACGTGAAGACGGCACCGCCGATGCTGAACTTGTTGCCGAAGAACTGCAGCAGGGCGGCTTCGTCCGCGATGTCCTGACTGCGGATGGTCTCATTGGCCGAGTAAAGGAAGTTCGAGGCCAGAACGATCTGCCACATGCCGAGCGTGACAATGAACGGCGGTAGCTTGACTCGCGCGACAAGCCATCCGTTAATGAACCCGCAAAGAGTGCCGCAGGCAAGCCCGCCCAGAACCGCCAGAGGGACCGGCAGGCCGTAACGAAAGGTGAACTGGCCCATGACCACTGAACTGAGCACCATGATCGCGCCGACGGACAGGTCGATTCCCGCCGTAAGGATCACCAGTGATTGGGCGGCGGCCACGATACCCACGATCTGCACCTGCTGAAGAATCAGTGTCATCGCGAAGGGCGAGAAGAACTTTGATCCAAGCAGTATGCCGAATACCGCGATCGACAGGACCAGCACGACCAGCGGCACAAGCGAAGGGTTAAGGTGAAGGATGTGCTGTATTCGATAGACCACACCCGAACGGGGGTCGTCGAATTCCACTACGGCCTCGGCCGCCTCGTTGAGCGAGGACTCGAACCCCTGCCCGCTGTTCGGCGACTTTGACATTGCCCCTCCTTGAACGACCGCTATGCGATGCGGTCAGGTTAGGGATCTAGCCCGCCTGACCGCTTCGTCCATCTGGAAGGGGCGTATGAACGCCCCTTCGCAACCGGCTGTAAGGTATCAGCCCCAGCAGCGAGCAGTGCCTTCATCGGTATCGATGGACTCGACGCCGATGACCGACTGGTCAGTCACCAGCGCTACGCCGGTGTCAAAGAAGTCCTTACCGGGGGTATTCGCGGGTTTCGCGCCATTTTCGGCCCAGTTCTTGACCGCTTCCACGCCGAGAGAGGCCATCAGAAGTGGATATTGCTGGGATGTCGCGCCGATGACCCCGTCCTTGACGTTCTGGACGCCGGGGCAGCCGCCGTCCACGGACACGATAAGGACGTCGTTCTCGCGGCCGATGGCTTTGAGCGCCTCGTATGCGCCGGCGGCGGCGGGCTCGTTGATCGTGTAAACGACGTTGATCGTTGGATCCTTCGCCAGAAGGTTTTCCATTGCCCTACGCCCTCCTTCCTCGTTTCCGGCGGTTACGTCATGTCCGACGACGCGCGGGTCATCCTCGTCACCCCATTTGTTCGGATCGGCCAGGTCGATTCCGAAACCCTGCATGAACCCCTGGTCGCGAAGCACACCGACCGTCGGCTGGCTCAGGGCAAGGTCGAGCATCCCTATCCTCGCGTTCGCGGCTTCGTCGCCCAGTTTCGCCGCTGCCCACTTGCCGATCAACTCGCCGGCCAGGAAGTTATCGGTCGCGAACGTGGCGTCGGCGGCGTCAATCGGGTCAAGCGGTGTGTCAAGGGCGATCACGAGGAGCCCCGCGTCACGGGCCTGTTTTACCCAGGGTACGATCGCGGAGGTGTCCGATGCGGTAAGCAGGATGCCCTTGGCACCGTCGGCGATGCAGGTCTCGATAGCCTGAACCTGGGTTTCGTTGTCCCCGTCGATCTTGCCGGCGTAGGCCTTGAGTGTCATGCCAAGTTCCTCGGCCTTGGCGGTGGCGCCTTCCTTCATTTTCACGAAGAAGGGATTTGTGTCGGTTTTGGTGATAAGGCAGACGGTCGTCGAGTGGCCATCCGCCGCCGCGGCTCCCGCCCAGGCAGCGGCGCCGAGCGCGGTTCCGATCAAAAGCTTTCTCATGAAGCCCTCCGATTAGCATGTAAAAGTCCCGGACGCTGCCGGGACAGCCGGGAAGTTAGTCGCGACCCGCGGGACCGTCAACGAATTAATGTCGTTTAGGTGAATACTGCCCAAGGCTCTAGAAACGGGTTAACCGCATCGGAATTCCTGCCCGCGGCCCGCACTGTGGGGCCTGTACCGCGGGGCTCACAGGTTTCGCGAATGTCTCATCCCACGTTCACGCCGACATTTGCGGTATCATCGATTTCAGTTGGGTCCGGCCTTCGTTATTAAGGGCCTTGCGCCCAGGGGTTTTGACGGGACAAAAATTGGGCGGTGGCATCAGAAGAATGCCCGGAGACCTTCTCATGACGGCGCAGATTCCGTTGAAGAATCGAAAGGGCTACATCCTGAGTATCCCATTGGAGAAACGGTATGCGTTTCCGGCCATGCCGGTTGCCCGCGGTATCGGTGAGTCATGAAGGTGGTGGCACCTATGCCTGCCGATAACATTGACCGCAGGTCGACTGCCCTGCGGGCCGTCGGCTACGGATCACGTTGATGGGACGTATCCGGCATCGGCGTTTTCCGGCGCGAACCCACCCGGTATCGCTATGGCCGCTTCTCGCTGTTCTCTGCGCTGTCTGGGTATCCGTGACGTTTCGGGAAGCCGGTGCCCAGACGGTTGAGGACAGTTGGCGGGGGCTCGTGGTCGCGCCCGAGTACCGATGCGCGCCCTATAAACGCGCTGAGTACCCTTATCCAAAGTCGGTTGAACTGCGGATTATCGATTCGATGGGCGACCGGATATACGGGCCCTACACTGGGAGACATTTTGAATGCCGGTGGCAGACAGACATCGATCACATAGTCGCCCTCTCCGAAGCCCATGACAGCGGCCTTTGCGCGGCCGATCGGGAGACCCGCCGCCGCTTCGCCTCGGATCCACTCAACCTGGCTCTCGCTGCGCCGGAAGTGAACCGATGCGGCGTCGGCGGTAAGTGCGCTTTTGACGCTGACGAATGGCTGCCACGGATCAACCGCTGCTGGTTCGCCAACCGTGTCGTGGAGGTCAGGCGCAGGTATCGTCTGACGATTGACCGCCGGGAGGCAACGGCGCTGGAACGCGTACTTGCAGGATGCGCCGATTTCGAAATGACCGTGGTGGCCTCAACCGGACCCGTTCCATGCCCCGACCGCTCAAAGGCGCGCCCGGCGACAGGGGCCGATGTGGTGGACGCTCTCCGGCTATGGGACGACAATGGCAATGGGCGAATCACATGCAGTGAGGCAAGGCGTCACCGGATAGCGCCTGTGCCGCGTGAGCATCCCGCGTACCCTTACATGCACGATGGCGACGGTGACGGCGTTGTCTGTGAATGAGGTACCGGAACGACCGCGGACTGGCTCGCCTTTTTCGTGCGTCACCGCTGGCATCCGGCTTCTTGACCGAAAAGCGGCTTACTGCCGGGCTTCCGCTATTATCGTATACCGCACTTTTCGGATGCTTGGCTAATCCAGCGCTTCGACGTCCGCCCGCGTCGTGATCCCTCCGGTGACGCTGGCGTGGGTCGCCAGATCCCCGCGATTATGCCGAGCCCGGCCTGTGTCATGGCTCCGGCTCCCCTGTCCCCGCCGACTGCACCCTGCATCGGTTGGCCGCTTGGTTCCGGCTTTTCCGGAGCATTGGATAGGTAAGAATATTACATGGTGCGCCTTTTGAGTCTCACTTTCCGTCCGCAAGGTGTGCGGAGGAACGTTCCATCACTTTCCGGATCGTGCCGCGTAACGAATGCGGCCACGACGGCTCCAACCATATCAGTGAATTCGGAACACGGCCCCGTTGCGTCCGGGTGTAGCCCAGATTAGTTGACGGCTGCGCTTCGCTTCCGCTACGCTTTCCCTG
>JAPOUP010000075.1:6072-8942 GCA_026708635.1 Rhodobacter sp. | reverse complement strand
AGCGATGCGAACGCTGGTAGCCGCCGAATGGAATGACAGATGCCCAGTCCCGTGATGATATCGTTAGATCCCCGGTCATTGGATTCCGGCTCGCCGGAGGAATGCGCCACGTTTGGCCAGCTAACCATCAGGAGCAATGGCGACCTGCTGACGTACGGCATTGAGGCGGAAAACAACACCGTGTGCGATGGACCGTATGTTTCCGGGTACGCGCTTGCCGAATGGTTCGTCTGGAACTGGTGGAGGATTATGTGGGAAACTTCAGGTTCCGCCCCGGGTGCGCCCCACGCCCGGCTTGGTTGGGCGTTGGCACACCACATCAATACCGCGGGAGACGGTTATGCATGGCCGTGTGTCGAGATCGCATCGGACGGTAAATATGTCACACTGATATCCAGACCAAGTATGGAAACGCATGGAACACTGTTTCGGTACCTTGGTTCTCGGTATCCGCAAATTGTGCCTGTAGGGGCGCTTCAAAAAGCTATTGATGGATTTGTCAGGGATATGCTGTCACGGCTGGAGGACAAAGGTGTTGAAAACACCAATCTTCACCATCTCTGGCGGGACCTGAAGCAGGAGCGACAACAAAACGAGAGCGCTCGATACCGTAAGCTTGAAGCAACGCTCGGTTACGATGCGGATGAAGTCGATGAGGCAGTAATCTCAGACCGCATGGCAGATGCGGACCGCCTCGGAGATGATGCTTTGGCCGAATTGACCGCGACGGAAACAGACAGCACGACTCCCCATGAAGGCAGGTCCTGGTCGCGAGAGATCGAGGATCGGGCCAAGGGGGGATTCGACATGAATGCAGGAGATGCCCTTTGCCTGGCCAATTCCAATGATATGCCGCTATACGGCCATATCCAGGCTTGGAAATTTGGCGAAAATCTCGCACAGGCTTTGCGACAGCAGGAGAATCTTGATGATCAGTGTATCCAGCACGATCGCTTGGCTGCCTTCGCGGGGACAGTCGATGACATAATCACCTTCCGCCCGAGCCGCGCGGGCAACATCTCATTCGTGCTCAATGAAGACAATGGCAGCGCCAAAGTTACTCTCAGGCCAAAATGGGTGACAGGCCGACGGTTCGAGTTGGCGAGACTGATTGGCGATCATATCGTTCACACACAGATTGAGAACACGAATGAACGCCTCTATCCTGCGACAGTCTCCCATAGCTATCGGCAGAAAATGCAGCGCGCTTTTGCTGCTGAATTCCTGTGCCCCTTTCAGGCTATCAAGACCATGGTTGGGGATAACCCTTCAGAAGAGGAGCAGACTGAAGTTGCCAAACACTTTAAGGTGTCTGAGATGACAGTCCGCGCGCAACTGGTGAACAACAACCTTCTCCCTACTGAAAACGCTCCTGATATTGTCGGTCGCGGTAGCCCACACTTGGCGTTCAACTGAACTTGTCCCTATATGCGCGATCAACGCTCATATAGGAGAAAAGCCCATGAATACATACCGCATCAGGTACAGGAACGGTTCCTTAAGTGCAGAGGATATCGAGGCTACAAGCCTAAGCCGCAATCCTCGTTGACGGCGGCTACTTCTGAAAAGGTATCAGACCCATTTCCGCCCGATCGTCCCTGCGGTTATGCGTCCGAAGGCCGGACCGATCCGAAGCGTTGGTGAATTGATCGATGTGTCGGAATTGGTTGTTTCAGGCTTCGGGAATAGGTGCGCCGCGGAAAATTCCGGTGCGGACGGACACGCCTTAAGTGATGAAGGCGCTGACGGTCTTGTCGTCGATGGATGCCGCCTGTTCGATAGGCCGCTTCACGGTATCGCCGAGCCTGATGTCAATGCGCCCGAGGTTGATGCGCTCGCGGTGAGCCGGCCGTGCCCTGTCCGGACAGTCGCATCGCTCTCTTTCCGGGTCAAATGTCGTTGCCGCGGCGCGATACGCAAGGTTAGGTTGGGCACGGTCGCCGGGAAAGCCGGGACCTTCTCGCCCACATTTCGGTGCCGGTGGTATGGTGCTGTCGGGGTATGAACGCGGCGGGGAACGGCTTTGCGCCTTGGGCGGACGGTTGACGCGATGGCGCGCCCGTCATGAGGTATGGACGTCACCGGCTGTCGCCAATAAATGGTGGTTTTGGCGACATGGATTGGGCTCACGACAAAATGCCGGAAAAGACCTGAAAGCTGACGATGTCACAACGCTTGCAGACCGCGGATAGCCGGAATAAGACTCTGCCAACCGACCGGTACACATCCGGCGATAGGTGCAGGAGGCAGGCGAATGACCGATCCATTTGAGCGGCACCGGCATTACATGAACGATCTGGTTCCGATGGTCGTCGAGCAGACGAGCAGGGGGGAGCGGGCGTACGACATCTTCTCCCGCCTGCTTAAGGAACGGATCATCTTCGTGAACGGTCCGATCCACGACCTCACGGCCAGCCTTGTGGTCGCGCAGCTCCTGTTCCTGGAGTCCGAGAATCCCAAAAAGGAAATAGCGATGTACATCAATAGCCCGGGCGGCGTGGTGACGTCGGGGCTGTCCATCTACGACACCATGCAATACGTACGGCCGAAAGTTTCGACGCTTATCGTTGGTCAGGCGGCCTCGATGGGCTCGCTTCTGGCCTGTGCGGGCGAAAAGGGACTGCGCTATGCGCTGCCGAATTCACGGATCATGGTTCATCAGCCTTCCGGCGGTTACCGGGGTCAGGCCACCGACATCGCGATCCACGCGGAAGAGACGCTGAAACTCAAGCGGCGCCTTAACGAAATCTACGCGAAACACTCCGGTCAAACCGTCAAGAATGTCGAGAAGGCCCTGGAGCGCGACAAGTTCATGTCACCGCGGGAGGCTCTCGACTGGGGGCACATCGACGAGATCGTCGAGCATCGCA
>JAPOUP010000075.1:0-5968 GCA_026708635.1 Rhodobacter sp. | reverse complement strand
GTGCCGTGACCCGAAACGGATTTTAGGTTCCAAGAGGATTTAGAATGGCAAGATCTTCCGGCGGTGACGACAAGGATACCCTCCACTGCTCGTTTTGCGGCAAGAGCCAGCATGAGGTCCGCAAACTGATCGCGGGACCGAATGTCTATATCTGCGACGAATGTATCGAGCTGTGCACGGACATCATACGCGAGGAGACCAAAACGGTCGGCCTGAAGGCCGCGGATGGTGTGCCGACGCCAACCGAGATCTGTGAGGTGCTGGATGACTACGTGATCGGTCAGGAGCACGCCAAGCGGGTACTGTCGGTGGCGGTCTATAACCACTACAAGCGCCTGGGCAATGCCGGGAAGACGGGGGACATCGAGCTTGCGAAGTCCAACATACTGCTGATCGGCCCGACGGGCTGCGGAAAGACCCTGCTGGCGCAGACGCTGGCGCGGATTCTCGACGTGCCGTTCACGATGGCGGATGCGACCACCCTGACGGAAGCGGGATATGTTGGTGAGGACGTCGAGAACATAATCCTGAAGTTGCTTCAGGCAAGCGAGTACAATGTGGAGCGCGCCCAGCGCGGTATCGTCTACATCGACGAAGTCGACAAGATCACCCGGAAGTCGGAGAATCCCTCGATCACCCGTGACGTGAGCGGGGAGGGTGTGCAGCAGGCGCTTCTGAAGATCATGGAAGGTACGATCGCTTCGGTCCCGCCACAGGGCGGCCGCAAGCATCCGCAGCAGGAATTCCTGCAGGTTGACACGACAAATATCCTGTTCATCTGCGGTGGCGCGTTCGCCGGTCTCGAGAAGATAATCTCGCAGCGCGGGCGCGGTTCGGCCATCGGGTTCGGCGCCGACGTTAAGGGGGAGGAGAAACGGGCCATAGGCGAAATGTTCGCCGATCTGGAGCCGGAGGATCTCCTGAAATTCGGTCTGATTCCCGAATTCGTCGGGCGGCTGCCCGTGGTCGCGACGCTTAAGGATCTTGGCGAGGATGCCCTGGTGACGATCCTGACCAAGCCCAAGAACGCGCTGGTAAAGCAGTACCAGCGGATGTTCGAGCTTGAGGACACGCGGCTGACATTCACCGAAGGCGCGCAGAAGGCGATAGCGAAACGTGCCATCGTCCGCAAGACCGGCGCTCGCGGACTTAGATCGATCATGGAGGACATCCTGCTTGATACGATGTTCGATCTGCCTGGAATGCATTCGGTGGAGGAGGTGGTCGTGAACGAGGAGGCCGTGAACTCGGACACGGCGCCTCTGATGATCTACTCCGACCGTCACAACGAAGAGGCGAGCAGCGCGTGATCGTTCCGATTGGTCCGAAGTCTTGAGGAACGCCGTACGGCGGGACTCTCCCGATCCGGCCTGACACCTGAACGGGCAGGTCCGCATGACGCTGGCGATTGGCGTCGGGAGGCCGGGTTCTCGTGCGAGCGGCGTGGAGTTTCGCGGGGGATACCGATCCAGTCTCGGATAGGACCTCCCGGTGACGTTGCGCTTCGGTTCCCTTCAGGGATCGATCCCCATGTGTAGCTGACGGTCGTGAGCGACTGAGGTGACATGTTCGTGTCGCGTCCGAACCCTTTCCGTGGAAATACCAGCGGGACAGCGGGCTCCCGAGGTGCCAATGCCGTGTCCTGACCCTTTGGGCTGCGCGTCGAACGCATCGGTTATCGGGCGAGACCGGCCCATCGTCCACCGCCTTCGTTACCCGGCGATGGGCGAAATGACCGGGCACCGACGGTGCGACCGTGCTGGGCTTCGCACGGCATTTCCACGAAGGCGGTCGACGGTTCCGGAGGGGCCCGCGTTCACCGGGTAGACGATATCCCGATGTCGTGTCGGTGAGGGACCCGGGCTATGGCTCTGGACGTCGCGTGATACATGGTTCATACGGGATGCGGGAACTGAGGAGGCGCCCGTGAGCATTCTCAAAGCGGTTCTGCGGCCATTCATCTGGTGGGAGGGTCAGACCCTGAACACCCAGATCCACACATGGCTGAATGGTAAGGTCGTCGGGAAAGACGATCAGGGTAACGTGTTCTACAGGTCTCGGGATGGCAGGCGCCGCTGGGTGATCTATAATGGTGAGGCGGAGGCAAGTCGGATCGGGCCTGACTGGCACGGCTGGCTGCACCACACTTACGATCAACCGCCGACCGAAGCGCCGCTTCCCAGAAAGGCATGGGAGAAGCCGCACCAGCGAAACCTGACCGGTACCGCGATGGCCTATGCGCCGCCCGGATCGATCCGCAGGGGTAAACCGAAGTCGCGTCGCGACTATGAGGCATGGGAGCCCGAATAGCATGGCGAACCAAGCGACGGAAGTGCTGGTGGGGGCCGGGGTTCTGGCGGTCGCGGCGGGCTTCTTCATTTACGCGGCGCAGACCATTGGCGGGGGAACCTCCGGGAACAGCGATACCTACACCGCGTCATTCGCCACCGCCGAGGGAATCTCCATCGGCACCGACGTGCGGATGAGTGGCGTCAAGGTGGGTATCGTTACCGCGCTCAAACTGAATTCAGAGACCTTCCGTGCGGATGCCACATTGACCGTAGACGATGAGTTCCGGCTACCGGACGATACTTCCGCGCTGGTTTCCTCAGAAGGCCTGCTCGGCGGATCGTTTATCGAACTGCTACCGGGCGGATCGCCGTTCGATCTTGATCCCGGCGCCGAGATCGAGGACACGCAGAGTTCGACGAGTCTTGTACAGCTGCTTCTTCAGTTCGCGGGTGGTGGATTTGGCGACCAATGATCCGGATGGCGCTGACTTGGTTGGCCATGCTGGCGTCTTTCCCGGCATTGGCGCAGCAACCGGAAATCGGGGCGGGTGACGGACCTGTAGGAGAAAACGTTTCCGGTGCGGATGATCCGATCGCGGGCGGCGACCTCGGCGAGGTCGAGGAAGTGGCGCAGCCCGACGCGGCGGTTGCCGAGGGAGCGTTGCTTCGCGGGCTTGATCGTGTTTCCGGTGAGTTGACCGATCTGACGATATCCAATGGCGATATCCATAGGTTCGGTCCGCTGGAGGTGACTCTCGGGGAATGCCGTTATCCGGTCGACAATCCGTCCGGGGACGCCTACGCTTACCTGGTCATTCGCGACGAAGTCAGCGACGCTCCGCTGTTCGAAGGATGGATGATTGCCTCCAGTCCCGCCCTCAGCGCCATGGACCATCGCCGCTACGATGTGTGGGTGTTGCGGTGTATAATCCCATAGGGGTCCAATTCCACGGGTAGCGAGAGAAAGTTCGCATTGTCCCGCAATGAGTCGCGCAGAAGGGCGTGATAGGCGTTTCGTGGGATGCCGATGCAGCCGAGCGATGCCAGATGCGGCGTGACGAACTGGGTGTCGAATAGCCGAAAGCCGGTACGCCTTAGATGGTCGACGAGATATGCGAGCGCGATTTTCGAGCCGTCGGTCACGCGAGAGAACATGCTTTCACCGAAGAACGCTCCACCTAGCGTAATTCCATACACTCCGCCTGCCAGCTGGCTCTCTCTCCAGACTTCGAGTGAATGGGCATGACCGCGGCGGTGCAGCTGCCGGTATAGGGTGAGAATCCTGTCGTTGATCCAGGTTTCTTCCCGGTCGGCGCAGGCATTGACGACACCTTCGAAGTCCCCGTTGACGACGATGCGGTAATCCAATCTGCGCAGCCGGCGTCCGAGTGATCTGGATATGTGGAAGCCGGACAGGGGGATTATCCCGCGCTCCTGCGGATCCACCCAGTGCACCCGTGGATCTTCGCGGGATTTGGCCATGGGAAACACGCCAGCGGCGTAGGCCCTTAGCATGTGTCCGACGGTCACGCCTTTGTCGTGCTTTATTTTCACACTATCGGCTACCCGGGTTCCGGCCCGGTAAGTGCGCCCGGTCCTCGACCCATTCGAATATAGGCATGTTCGAGCATTCACGAAATGCGAACGATGCCCGGTGGATCGGATCGGTCAACATGTTGTCCGCGCGCATCGGCGGCGCGCCTCGACCCGACGGTGCCGATGGCTGCGGGGTTGAACGCCGTCGTATGCGTTCAGGCGTCGTCCGCGCTGGACGCCAGCCACTTTTCCAGCCAATGGATGTCATAATCCCCGCTGATGATGTCGGTTTCCCGCAGAAGCCGGTCAAAGAGCGGCACGGTGGTGTCAATGCCGTCGATGATCAGTTCTCCAAGGGCTCGCGAGAGCCTGGCCAGCGCCTCGTGCCTGTTACCTCCGTGCACAATCAGCTTGCCGATCAGGGAATCGTAGTAGGGTGGGATCGAATAGCCGTCGTAAAGCGCAGAATCCATCCTGACGCCAAGACCGCCTGGAGCGTGGTATTGCGTGACCCGGCCCGGTGATGGTGTGAAGTGCGGCAGTTTCTCGGCATTCAGGCGCACTTCGATCGCATGACCGTTGATTTCCAGGTCGTCCTGTACGAAGGACATCGGGAAACCGCACGCGATGCGTATCTGTTCACGCACGAGGTCAATGCCAAAGATCGCTTCAGTCACCGGATGCTCGACCTGAAGGCGGGTGTTCATCTCGATGAAATGGAACTCGCCGTCTTCGTACAGGAACTCGACGGTTCCCGCGCCGATGTAGCCGATCCTCGCCACCGCGTCGGCGCAGACGCTGCCGATTCGCGCCCTGGTTTTGTCGTCGATAGTGGGGCCGGGCGCTTCCTCGAGGACCTTCTGGTGGCGCCGCTGCAGCGAGCAGTCACGCTCTCCCAAATGCACCGCGTTGCCTTTCCCGTCGCCGAAGACCTGGATTTCGATGTGGCGGGGATTGCCCAGGTATTTTTCGATATAGACCTCGTCATTGCCGAATGCGGCCTTTGCCTCCGCACGGGCGGTGCTGAAAGCGACTTCAAGGTCATTCCGGTCATGCGCGAGCTTCATACCGCGCCCGCCGCCACCCGCCGTGGCTTTAACGATTACGGGAAAGCCAATGCCGCGGGCTATGTCCCGGGCGGCATCGATGTCCGGAACCCCGCCGCTTGATCCGGGTACGCACGGCACTCCAAGGTCGGCCATCGTCTCCTTGGCGGTGATCTTGTCGCCCATGATACGGATATGCTCGGCGGACGGACCGATGAATGTGAGCGAGTGATCCTCGGCGATCCGAACGAAATTCGCGTTCTCCGACAGAAAACCGTACCCGGGATGAATCGCCTGGGCGCCCGTTATGTCACAGGCCGAGATTATTGCCGGGATGGACAGGTAGCTTTCCATCGCGGGCGGCGGGCCGATACAGATGGCCTCGTCGGCCATGCGCACATGCATCGCGTCGCTATCGGCGGTTGAGTGCACCGCGACTGAACTGATTCCCATCTCCCGGCAGGCACGGATGACGCGTAGCGCGATCTCACCTCGATTGGCGACCAGTATCTTGTCGATCATTCCAACTGCCCGACGATCATCAACGGCGCGCCGTACTCCACTGGCGAGGCGTCCTCGACGAGGATGCGTTTCACCACCCCAGACGCGGTCGCATGAATCTGGTTCATGGTCTTCATTGCCTCGATTATCAGCAATGTCTGGCCTTCCGTAACGCTGTCGCCAGGGTTGACGAACGGCGGCGCTCCCGGTTCCGGGGCCAGATAGACGGTGCCGACCATAGGTGAGACAATCGCGCCGGGAAGCCCCGCCGGGTCATCGCCGGCGGTGTCGGGCTGCGTGGGTTCATGGGGAGCGACATGAGGGACGCTGGCGACTGGAGCGGTGGTGGGGATGGGCTCTGGCGCGACGGTGGCTGGGCGTTCGCTGCGGCTAATGTGGACCTTGAGCTTCTCCATGCCTTTGCGGTGCCGCTCGACTTCCAGTCTCACCAGACCGCTTTCGGAAAGAATCTCCGCAAGAGCCCTGACAAATTCGACGTCCCCGTCACTGTCCGGTGTTACCGGTTTGATATCCGAGTGTTTTTTCATTCCGTCCCCGATCGCGGCCAGTATCCGTTTCAGGCGCGGGCGCCTG
>JAPOUP010000030.1:3234-8981 GCA_026708635.1 Rhodobacter sp. | reverse complement strand
CAAAACGCCGGAGTCAGAAAATTGGGCTAAACCCGGAACCCGGCCAAGCCCGGCTGCGACTCCCGTGTGGTTCGCTTTTCGAACTCCCCGCGATTATAACGCGAACACACCGCGAGGGCGGCGCGGGCCCGCAGGAAAGGCCCCCGACACATGGCCGGGGGCCGCCCGTCGTCAGTTCAGTGCGGCGTCGGAGATTTCATGGGTCCAGCCACCCTCCGGTCTGCCAGTGATCACCGGGTCGGACCCTCCGGCCAGAAGAGTGTCGACCGTCCGGTCGAAATCGGCCGGATCAAGCGCACCGTTCGATCCCGCGGTCAGCTTAGCGATCTCGCCCATCATGCGTTTCTGATGGTTCTCCGTCTGGGCTCCGGTCTCGTCGTATTCCAGGACGATCAGCGCCGCTTCGTCCGGATTCTCCTCGGCGTATTTCCAGCCCCTCATCGAAGCGCGCACGAAGCGAACGAGCTGGTCCCGGAACTCCCCGTCGGAAAGCCGGTCCTCAAGCACGTAGAGACCGTCCTCCAACGTGGCCACGCCCTGGTCCTCGTACTTGAAGACGACCAGATCCTCCGGAGCGAGCCCCGCATCGATGATCTGCCAGTATTCGTTGTAGGTCATCGTCGACACACAGTCAGCCTGACCGTTCAGGATCGGGTCGACATTGAAACCCTGCTTGAGGACCTCAACTCCCTGTTCCGATCCATCCGTCGGGATGCCGAGCTGTGACATCCAGCTCAGGAACGGGAACTCGTTACCGAAGAACCACACCCCGAGAGTCTTTCCGCGGAAGTCCTCCGTCGCCTCGATCCCGGTATCCTTCCGGCAGGTCAGCATCATGCCGGAGGACTTGAAGGGCTGCGCTATGTTCACCAGCGGCAGACCTTTCTCCCGTGCCGCAAGGGCTGCCGGCATCCACTCGACCGTCACGTCCGCGCCACCACCGGCGATGACCTGGGTCGGCGCGATGTCCGGACCACCGGGCTTGATGGTGACATTCAGATCCTCCTCATCGTAGAACCCCTTTTCCAACGCGACATAATAGCCGGCGAACTGCGCCTGCGTGACCCACTTTAGCTGCAGGGTCAGGTCGTCCGCCGCGTGGGCCGCGCCCGCGGTCAACGCGAGCGCCGCAATCGTTCCGGTAAGTTTCTTCATCAGTCTCTCCTCAGGTTTGCTGTCCATATCAGCTTCTTTGCGAGGGATGCCAGAATGTCGCCCCCCTCTCCATCAACGCCACCGCGCCGTAAAACGACGAACCCGCGATGGCGGCCACAGTTATCTCCGCCCACACCATGTCCAGCCCGAGCACGCCGACTTCGGTTGAAATCCGGAAGCCCATACCACGGGTCGGGGATCCGAAATACTCCGCCACTATCGCCCCGATCAACGCCAGCGTAGTGGAAATCTTGAGCCCGTTGAAGATGAATGGCATCGCGGCCGGCAGACGCAGCTTGAGCAGCGTCTGCCAGTAATTCGCGGAATACGTGCGCATCAGGTCACGCTGCATCGCCGTTGTATCCGCAAATCCCTGAACGGTATTGACCAGCATTGGGAAAAACACCATCACCACCACCACGGCCGCCTTGGACTGCCAGTCAAACCCGAACCAGTTCACCAGTATCGGCGCGGTACCGACGATCGGCAGGGCCGCGACGAAATTGCCGATCGGCAGAAGACCGCGCTGCAGGAACGGACTTCGGTCAATCGCCAGTGACACAAGGAATGCGGCGCCGCAGCCGATCACGTAGCCACTTACCGCACCTTTGAGCGCGGTCTGGACGAAGTCACCCCAAAGCACCTCGGTCGAGACCGCGAACCGCGCCGCGATCGCGGTCGGCGCCGGAAGAATCACGGGTGAGACCCGCAGTCCGAGCACCAGGCATTCCCAGACCACCAATACCGTGATCCCGAAAATCACGGGAACCGCCAACCTCCCGGCCCGGCTGTCGCGCCAGGCGGACCCCGCTATGCGCACGTTCAGCCACCAGGCCGCCAGCCAGACCACCACGGCAATGAGGACCGGAAACATATCAGCGCTCCCGGGCCACGGCAATCCGCGCGGCCTTCCCGTTATGGGACAGCTTCGCACACCCGTTCATCGCGAAAAGCCCATCCGTCTCGCCGTAACCCTCTGCAGGCCGGCCACGGTACCCACAAGCGCGGCCGCCAGACACGCCGCCATGATCAATGCGGCCCAGATCATGATCGGATTGCCGAACTGATCCCCGATAAGAATCCGGGCTCCAAGCCCCCGTATCGCGCCGGTCGGCAGTTCACCCACGATCGTACCCACCAGCGCCGCGGCGACCCCGATTTTCAGCGAGGTGAAGAAATACGGCATCGAAGAGGGAAACCGAAGCTTCCAGAACGTCTGCCGTCCGTTCGCGCCATAGGTCTTCAGGAGGTCCAGCTGCATTCCATCGGGACTGCGCAGCCCTTTCGACATTCCCACAAGCACCGGAAAATAGCATAGATACGCTGAGATGATCGCTTTGGGGACGGCGCGTCCCTCGACTCCCATTGACGCCAGAACCACGATGATCATCGGCGCGATGGCCACGATCGGGATGGTCTGACTGATGATCGCCCATGGCATTAACGCCATTTTAAGGGTCCGCGAATACACGATGCCCACGGCGGCCAGAATCCCCACCAGCGTGCCCAGCGTGAAACCGGCAAGCGTGGAGGACAGCGTGATCCAGCTATGGAAGACGAGACTGCGCTTCGAGGTGACCTTTGTGTCGATGACCGTCTTTTTCAGTTCGGCCAGTACCTGATGGGGCGGCGGCAGCCGCGGCCGTTCCTGCACCATTGCGTCAGCAACGATCTCGGACAGGCTCAATTCCTGGCCGGATCGCTCGGCCTGCGCCAGCGTCCATCCGGAGTTCATCCAGACCGAGCCAGCATACCAGACCGCGACGAGCGCGGCCAGCACGGTCAGGATCGGAAACAGGCGGCTCAAGGCGTCCCCGTCCATGCCTTTAGGGGGCTTCGGCCCGGACGCCACGGGCAAGGGCATACAACGCCCCGCGAACCGCGGCGGGTCAGGGCATTGCCCTCGCCGCACCTTCCCGCCCTGTTCCAGGCGCGTCGCGCGGTTCGGGACGCACGGAAACACGGATCGGAATCCCACATGGCGGTGACTTCGTCATTCATCATAGGCGTGCCCGGTCCTGAGCCCTTCACGCACACGCTGCGCAAGTGCCAGAAACTCCGCTGAGTCACGGATTCCAAGAGGCCGCTCGCGCGGAAGCGTGCTCTCGATGATGTCCGAAATCCTTCCCGGTCTCGGACTCATCACCACGATCCGGCTTGACAGGTAGACGGCTTCCGGAATCGAGTGGGTTACGAACGCGATCGTCTTTCCCGTCCGCGCCCAGAGACCCAGCAGCTGTTCGTTCAGGTGATCGCGGACAATCTCGTCAAGCGCACCGAACGGTTCGTCCATAAGAAGGATATCCGCGTCAAACGCCAGCGCCCGCGCGATCGAAGCCCTCTGCTGCATGCCTCCGGAAAGCTGCCAGGGATACATCTTCTCGAACCCCGACAGCTCGACCAGATCGAGAACCCGCGATACCCGCTCGGCCATACGTTCCCGGGAGTATCCCATGATCTCGAGGGGGAGACGCACGTTACCCGCGATCGTGCGCCATGGATAGAGGCCCGCCGCCTGGAACACGTAGCCATACGCCCGGCTCTGGCGCGCCTGATCCGGCGTCATTCCGTTTACGGAGATTTCACCCCCCGTCGGACTCTCCAGACCGGCGGTGACGCGCAGGAAAGTGGTTTTGCCACAGCCCGACGGTCCGATGAAGGAAACGAACTCTCCCCTGCCGATCTCGAGATCCACGCCCTTGAGCGCGTGAACGGGACCGTTCCGCGTCTGAAAGACCAGATCGAGCCGCCTTGCGGCAATCACCGCTTCCCGCATCTCCCCCCTGCCCTCGCCGGATACCCGCCGTCAGACACCGGTCGCGGGAATGCCCGAACGCTGGACCGGGCGTGGCGCGGTCAGCTCCTTCCACGTCGAAAGCGCCCTGTTGACGGGGTTGCTGGCCTCGCGCCTGACGTATTCCCCGTGGCCCTCCCTGGCGTTCACCTCACCGTCGTTCACCGCCACGTAGCCCCGTGTCAGGGTGAACCTGGGCAGACCTGTCACATGCTTGCCCTCAAAGACGTTGTAGTCAATGGCCGACTGCTGGTTGGCGGCGGTTATCGTTTTTTCCTTTCCGGGATCCCAGACCACTATATCGGCGTCAGCGCCCACCAGAATGGCTCCCTTTTTCGGATAGCAGTTCAGGATTTTCGCGATGTTCGTCGATGTCACGGCAACGAATTCGTTCGGCGTCAGCCGCCCCGTTTCCACTCCGTGCGTCCAAAGCATCGGCATCCTGTCCTCAAGACCACCGGTACCGTTCGGTATCTTGGTGAAATCCCCCACGCCGAAACGCTTCTGCCTAGTGGTGAACGCGCAGTGATCGGTGGCGACCACCGAGAGTGATCCTGACTGCAGGCCGGCCCAAAGCGAGTCCTGGTGCCTACCGCTACGGAATGGCGGCGACATCACCCGTCGGGCGGCGTGATCCCAGTCGCTGCTGAAATACTCGCTTTCGTCAAGCGTAAGGTGCTGGATCAACGGTTCGCCCCACACACGCTTGCCCTGCATACGTGCCCTTCGGATAGCCTCGTGCGCCTCCTCGCAGGATGTATGTACGACATAGAGCGGGACACCCGCCATGTCGGCGATCATGATCGCCCGGTTCGTTGCCTCGCCCTCAACCTCAGGCGGCCTGGAATAGGCATGCGCCTCGGGGCCGGTATTTCCCTCGGCGATCAGCCGGGCGCTGAGTTCGGCCACCACATCGCCGTTCTCCGCGTGAACCAGCGCGATGCCACCCAGTTCCGCCAACCGCTGGAACGATGCGTACATCTCGTCATCGTTCACCATCAGGGCGCCCTTGTACGCCATGAAATGCTTGAAGGTGGTGATGCCTTCCCTCTCGATGACGGTCGCCATTTCATTGAACACCCGCTCGCCCCACCATGTGACCGCCATGTGGTAGGAATAGTCGCAGCTCGCTCTCGTGGACTTATTGTGCCACATGCCAAGGGCGTCGTGCAGGCCCTGCCCCGGGCTTGGAAGCGCGAAGTCCACGACCATGGTGGTGCCACCGCTCAGCGCCGCCCGGGTACCTGACTCGAAGTCGTCGGTCGAGTAGGTGCCCATGAACGGCATCTCTAGATGGGTATGTGGATCGATGCCTCCGGGCATGACATAACAGTCCGTCGCGTCAAGGACGCTATCCGCGCTCAGCCCGTCACCGATCGCGGCGATTCTTCCGTTCTCGACCAGCACGTCGGCTCTGTAGCTTAGATCGGCGGTGACAACGGTCCCGTTCCTAATTACCGTACTCATTGTTCCATTCCACATTCGGGGCATAATCCGGACCGGGGCGTAAAACCCGATCCCTTCGGGGCCGCCGGTCCGGCGCGCCTGAATTCCGGGTTGCGCGTTTCCGGCCGGAGCCAGGCAAAGCGGCGCCTCATTCCACTATCTCCGCGGTTTCGACCACGGCATGGAAAAGCACCTCCGCGCCCGCCCGGGCCCATGACGGCGAGATGTCCTCGGCTTCATTGTGCGACAGTCCGTCCACACAGGGACACATAACCATCGCCGTCGGCGCCACGCGGTTGATCCAGCAGGCGTCGTGACCCGCGCCCGATATAATGTCTCGGTGGGAGTAGCC
>JAPOUP010000030.1:0-2939 GCA_026708635.1 Rhodobacter sp. | reverse complement strand
TCCAGAACCCGCGCCATCGCCAATCCCGCGTTCCTGCGCATCGGCATTGGCGTGGAGCCCGTATGGGCGTCCTTGCCGGTGATCGTCACCTGGGTCCAGCTGAGACCCTGCCCGTGGGTGACCACGCCGATGTCCTTGCCCTCGGTCTCGAGTATCGGGCCCTGCTCTATATGCAGCTCGAAAAAGGCGTGCATCTTCCTGGCGCCGACCTCCTCGTCGCCGCGCCAGCCGATGCGCTCCAGCTCATCGCCGAACTTAAGCCCTTCGGCGTCCTCTCGGGAATAGGCCCAGTCCTGATCGTGAACGCCGGCGAACACGCCGCTCGCGAGCATTGCCGGAGCGAACCTGGTGCCTTCCTCATTGGTCCAGTTAACCGCCACGATAGGACGGCGCGTCCTTATGTCCAGATCGTTCAGAGTGCGGATGATCTCCAGTCCGCCGAGCACACCCAGAACTCCATCGAACTTTCCGCCGGTCGGCTGGGTGTCGAGATGCGAGCCGACGTATACGGGCAAGGCGTCGGGATCGGTTCCCTCACGCCGCGCGAACATGGTGCCCATCCGGTCCACGCCCACGGCGCAGCCCGCGTCCTCGCACCATTCCTGGAACATCGCGCGGCCCGCGGCGTCCGCGTCGGTCAGTGTCTGGCGGTTGTTACCGCCCGCGACACCCGGACCGATCTTCGCCATCTCCATGATAGACGTCCACAACCGATCGCCGTTGATCCGCAGGTTCTCTCCCGGGGAGGCCACCGTCACGCCCTCAACCCGCCGGCGGGAGCTATCGCCATGACCGGCCCGCGCGGAGCGGCCGCGAACCGCACCGGTCCATCCATCCCGCGCGAGGGAACTGATACACCGGCGTCAGCCCGATTGCCCGGGAACGGACCCGGAAGGTCCAGCCCGCTCATCACCTTCATCGTTTCATCTCCCCTGTGCCGCGGGGGTGGCGGCGCATGACCGTTTCCGCGACGGGTTTGACCAAATGGTCAGGAATACGCTACCACCTTTACTACGACAGTCAAGGACCCCGCAGAGATTTGACCGAACCGAAAGACGGACGACGCGGAGCCGGACCCGCCTCCGGCGCCAGACCGCGAACCCGGATCCAGGAAAGAAACGTTTCGGCCATTCTCGAAGCGGCGCTGGAGGAGTTCTCGCGGCACGGTTTCAGGGGCTCGACCCTTGACCGGATCGCGGAGCGGGCGCGGCTGTCCAAACCCAATCTGCTGTATTACTTCGAGTCCAAGGAAGCGATTCACCTCGCGCTCCTCAACGGGCTGCTGGAAACCTGGCTGGCGCCCTTGCGGGCGCTCGATCCGGCCGGCGATCCCATCGAGGAGATCCTGGGATACGTGAGGCGGAAGCTCGAGATGGCGAGAACGTTACCACGCGAGAGCAGGCTGTTCGCGACCGAGATCATCCAGGGCGCGCCACGGATGCTTGGCGTCATCGAGGGTCCCCTGAAGGATATGGTCGACGAGAAGGCGGAACTGATCCGCGGCTGGGCGGATGAGGGCCACATAGCCGCCGTGGATCCCCACCACCTCATATTCTCGATATGGGCCACGACCCAGCATTACGCCGATTTCGATGCCCAGATCCGCGCCGTTCTCGAACCGACGGGACACGCTCATTTCGCGGAGGCGGCCCGTTTTCTGGACCATCTTTACCGCAGGACCCTGACGCCCTGACCGTCTCCACGGCGGACGGATTCGGTGGGATGCGCCCGGGTGCGCCGACCCCGTTTCTGACGTCGTGTGCGGTTTGGGCGAAACTGACTGGTCAGATCGCCATACTCAAGAAATGCGGGAGGCCATTCGGTCGGATTGGCTCCCGGACCTTTGGCCGGAGTTTGGTGTCACTGATGACGACTTGCATCGGCCTCCATCGGCCCGCGCAGCGCCTCCTCGATCATGGTCATGGGAACCTGCAGCAGCTGTGCGGCACGGGCAGGCGCAATCAAACGCTCCGCCAGCGCCCAGCAGCAAAGTCGTTCAAAACGGCGGGGCAATTCGAAGGGACGGCGGGAGTTCTCCTCCAACGGCTCAGGCTCGCATCCACGCCATCCGTTGGCGAAGGTCTGGAAGGCGTACCGCATGGCTGACTCAGACAGCACGCCAATCTGGCAGAGGCGCATCAGGACCGCAGCCGCGCTGACACCGTAGATGCGCTTCAGCCGAATGATTTCGCCGTAGCTGATCCGCCGCCGTCCGGGATGTCGGGTCGAGCTGACCCGATATCTGAGGTGACCCGCGGGAACGAGAAACGAGCCAGCGAACCGGTTGGCCGCGCACTCGATATTGACGGGTGCCTCCGCATCCAGAACCCGATGCGCCAGTTCATGGGCCAGAGTGAAGCGCCGACGCTCCAGGCCATGGTCCCGGTTCACGACAATGACGGGCATGTGGTCCCCGCCATCCGGCGGGACGATCCAGCCGGTCAGTCCGGAAACGGATTCGGGCAGCGGGATCACAAAGATCTTAAGACCTCGTTCTTCCAGAAGCTCGGTCAGATTCGGAATTGGACCGTCGCCCAGATCCCACGCATCGCGAACCCGCCCCGCAACATCCTCGGCGTCCTCCTCGTCGGTTAAACGCACAGCCGGGATAGGTGGAGTCCAATGAGCGGTGTCGAGTTCCAGGAGCTCTTCGACGATCAGATATCGATCGACCTGATCAATGACCTCGGCCTCGACCCGCGCACGGTCCCTGGCTGAGGTCGGCGACCGCCTGCGGAACTCGACCCCCGCAAGCGTCCGCACCTGATCGCCCATCAGAAAGTCGACCGAGACTCCGAGTGCCCTGGCAAGCGCCACAAGAACGCCGCTACCCGGAGTCATCTCGCCTTTCTCGTATTTGCGAATGGCCTGATGGCTCGGCCGACCGCCCAGCGCGCCGGACAGCCCGCGCAGCGAGAGCCCGGCACGTTTCCGGGCCA
>JAPOUP010000119.1 GCA_026708635.1 Rhodobacter sp. | reverse complement strand
TGGGGCTGATCAGATCCCACGTGAGCGACGCAACGGGCCATGAGTTGCCGCGGTCCATGTCCGCGCATGACTTCCGCGAGCATCTCGTCCACCAGGGCGCGTTGCAGGAGAGAGGCGACGGAAGTTTCCGCTGCCCGATACCGTCGTTCCGGAACTTCCTCATCGAGGCGGGCGGGCCGGGATCCGGGGAATGACGGGCGGTCTCAAGGTCCGCCGGCTGTATGAATGCGAGGGGTGTGTCCGGATTTTGGGTAGATTTCCGACTTAAGTCTTGATTCGTGATTTGCGGTCTGTCTTGGTGCCCTCAACGACGCGGTCATGGCGGCGTCGCCCCAGACCCACCGACGAGAGGCAGCATTAAGGTGGGCCGAGGCGGATGACAGACATTCGGAACGAAGGAGGGGAGCTTTCCGGATGCCGTGCCACAAGCGTCGCTGTCGGGATGTCATCTTCGCCCGCCCGGAACCTGTCAAAAACCGGCAACTGGTGAAACGTTCAGGTCGCGGGTTAGGGTAGGCAGCGCTGCGGGAGATCGGCATGACGAAGGCACTGGAGTATGCGCCGTCCGGGATTTTGGGAGTTCTCACCCCTCAGGCGAACACCACGGTGGAACCGGAATTCGGGATCCTGCTGCCGCCCGGAACTGGAATGATCGCCGCGCGATTGACCAGCGACAGGCCAACCATCGACGAACGGTTGGTTGATTATGTCGAGTCCATGGAACGCTCGCTGGACCAGTTCGCGAACGTGCCATTGGACGCGGTGGCCTTCGCATGTACCGGCGCGGCCTATCTCGTCGATCCGGCTGAAGAGGACCGGCATCTGGCAAAAATTGAGACCGGTCGTGGCTATCCCGTCGTCACCGCGGCCAATGCACTTTGCGATGCGCTGGAGTCCTTGGGCGCCCGGCACATCGGCATCGTCTCGCCATATGGCGACCTCTTGCACGAGAATGCGCTGGAATACTGGGAGAAGCGTGGGCTGATCATCGTTCGGGCCGAGAGGATCGCTAGCGACGATGCGGCCTTTCACCCGATATACTCATTGGGGGGAGATGCGTCCGGACGTGCGCTTGAGGCGATCGGAACGGATGGTCTGGAGGCTATCGCGATGCTTGGCACTGGCCTGCCGACCCTGCCCGCGATTCTACGAGCGAGCGCCCATCCCTTGCCGGTGGTCTCGCCCAACCTTTGTCTGGTTTGGCGTTCTCTGCTGGCCATTCGCGGTGAGGTGCCCACGGCGGAAGGCCTCGCCCCTTGGGTGAACGGCTCCGCTTGGTCAGGGAGGTTTCGCGCTCGCATCGACCCTTAGGCGGACCTCTGCGAGATCGTTCCAGACCCTCTGTCGCCGGATCAGTCCGCCTTTGAACTCGAACCAGTCAGCGAAACGGATGCCGTCGAAAGCCGCGCCGTCCGGCCACTGGCCATGGAGCGTGCCCTGGGCGAAGGCCGCTCCGTTGGCCACGTCAATCCGCTCGATTCGCTTTACGACATTGCGATAGCGCGGGCGTGTCCAATCGATCAAATGTTCGAGTCGTTTGAACGCCGCGCCGCCCGGAAAGACCATCTCGAACTCGGGGTGCAAAAGTGTCTTCGCCGCTTCGAGGTCGTGGACCTCCAGTGCCGCGAGAAACGCGCGAATCGTCTCTTCGGGCGTCATTGTGCCAAATACCCTCCATCCACCACAAGATCGGTGCCGGTCATGAAGCGCGACTCCGCGGAGGCGAGGAAGACCGCTGCGCCCGCCAAATCGTCGGGCATGCCGATCCTCCCCAGCGGGTACTTGGGCGTCAGCGCAGCACGGGCCGCCTCCTCCGAGCCGTAGGCACCGACCAGTCTGTCGGTCAGGACCGCACCCGGCGAAAGGGCATTGACACGGATGCCCGCTTCGGCGTGGTCGAGCGCCATCGCGCGTGTGAGCTGGATCAGGCCGCCTTTCGAGGCACAGTAGACCGGGTTCGCACGCACCGCGACCGACCCGAGCTGCGAAGCGACATTGATGATTGAGCCGCCGCCGGAGTTCGCCATATGCGGGATCGCAGCGCGGCACGTCAGGAAGGCGCCGGTCAGGTTCACGGCCAGCACACGGTTCCAGTCAGTAACCGCCATTTCCGTCACCGGCCCCCTTATGTCGTCAGCGGCGGCGCAGTTCACGAGGAGGTCGAGCCGACCGAATGTCGCCGCAGCCTTGTTTACATGCCTGCCGACCGAAATCTCGTCGGCCACGTCCACCCGGGCCGAAAGTCCGTTTTCGGGCGGCCTTGGGGGGTTCAGGTCGAAGACGGCAACGCGTGCGCCCTCAGCGGCGAAGCGTGCTGCGATGGCCGCGCCGATGCCACAGGCCGCCCCAGTCACAATCGCGGTCTTTCCGGTCAGTGTGGCCATGAATTCCCCCTCCTGCGTATCCTAGACGAATCGCGCACCGTCACAATTCAAAACGCCTTGCATGGACGCCCGCTGGACATATGCTTCTCGCGACAAAGGAGATGTTATGAATAGAACACCCAGGACGTCCGAGGATGTGGCCGAGCTGCTGACAGGCCTTAAGGCGAAGCGTGGCTACCTGCTACCTCACCACGGGTTGATGGCGGTGGCGTTGCCGGATCTGTTGACCGCCTACGACGCGACTTATACGGCGCTTACGCTGCAAGACCGGACCCTGACCTTGTACCAGAAAGAGATCGTATGGCTTATCATTCTGGTCTCGACCGGCGAGGCGATCGCGACCCACCATATCGACCGGCTGCGGAAGGGTGGGGGCGGCGATGCCGAAATCGCCGCGGCGCTGGCCTTCGCCGCATGGGCTGACGGGGCGGACAGGCACGCGTTCGTCGACCGATGTTGGCGACCTCATCTCGACCGCTTTGACGTGGTAGGCTCGTACCGCGATGGGCTGGAGACGTTGCGTGCGCGGCATGGAACCATGCCGTGGATCGTCGAGATCGGTATGGCTGCGGCGCATCAGTGCCACCGTCGCTGGGACTGGGTGGGCGAGCACATCACCGGCGCCTACGCCGAGGGCGCGGAGGAAAAGGCGATTGCGGAAGGTTTGGCGCTTGCGATGTTCCCTGGCGGGGTGCCAAATTTCGTCGATGCCTGTGACGTCTGGCGCGAGTTGATCGTCTCAGGCAAGGTTGACGCCTCCGCGCCATTCCGCGCTTGGGCCGAGATGACTGGGCAGGGCGGGTTCGACGAAGCCTCCGGCAAGTCGTGAAACGGCGGGGCTGGACCCACATCGTCGTCGGAGCGGGCGCGGCGGGCTGTGTCCTTGCCGCGCGGATCTCGGAGAATGCCGATTTCAACGTGCTGTTGATCGAGGCGGGTGGCCAAGGGCGGAGCCCGTCGCTTTCAGTGCCGATGATGGCGGCGGTCCTGATGAGCGGGCGCGCGCATGTCTGGCGCTATGCGACAGGCCCGGAGCCGGGGTTGGGCGCACGTTCGGTCGATTTGCCGCGGGGTCGCGTTCTGGGTGGTTCTACTGCGATCAACGGTATGGTCTATGCGCGGGGTCTTCCAAGCGACTATGATCTTTGGGCCCAGCGGGGAATGTCGGGCTGGTCCTGGGAGGCCGTGAAGCCGCTCTTCCTCCGTTCCGAGAGGTTTCAGGGGCCGGGAGCGGCGGGCGAGGATCACGGCACGGATGGGTCTCTTACCGTTTCGCGCCGCGCGCGGCCGGTTAGTCCTCTTGCGGCCTCATTCGTCGAGGCGGGGATTTCCGCGGGTCACCCTGCCTGTGCGGACTTCAACTCCGGGACACCGGAAGGATTTGGATATTTCCATTTCACCATACGCGACGGGCGACGCGAGTCCACGGCGCGGGCCTTTCTCGCCGGGGTGCGGGATCGGGACAACCTGACCGTCCGGACCGGGGTTGAGGTGCGGCGACTGATGATCGAGCAAGGGCGCGCTGTGGGGGTCGTCCTGACCTCGGGCAAGGGCGAAGAGACAGTCAAAGCCGAAGGCGAGGTGATCCTCTCGGCGGGAGCCATCGGTTCGCCCGTGCTGTTGCAGCGCTCGGGGATCGGGCCGGCCGAGGTGCTTGAACCGCTCGGGATCCAGCCTGTGGCGGATCTGCGAGAGGTGGGTGAGAACCTGCACGACCACGTGCTGGTACGTGTCTCTCATGCGGCGAAAGAGGACGCGACGCTTCATGGACTTACCCGCATCGACCGTGCCGCAGCGGCGTTCATGCGAGCATGGCTTTTCGGGGCTGGACCGATGAACGTCTTTCCTCTGGAGGCCGGGGCCTATATGCGTGGAACGGGTGCCGATCTGCCGAACATCCAGAGCCATTTCCTGCCCGCGCTGACCAGCGCAACCGTCCGGTTCAACCCATTTTCGACATCCGCGAACTCGAGGCCGGGGTTTATGGCCAATGCTTCGGTGATGCGTCCCTTAAGTCGGGGTGCGGTGCGATTGGTCTCAAAAGATCCTTCCGTGCAGCCCGATATCCGCCTGAACTACCTCTCCGACCCGCATGATGTTGAAACGCTCGTGGATGCGGTCGGGCTTCTTCGCGATGTCTTTGCGCAAAAGGCCTTCGACCGCTACCGCGGCTCCGAGTTGCAACCGGGGCCGGGGGCAAGGACGCGGAGGTCGATTGAGGTCTGGGTGCGCAAGACCGCGGGCACGGTGCACCATCTTTCGGGCAGTTGCCGGATGGGCGCCGACGAAAGCTCGGTCGTGGACCCGGAACTCCGCGTACGGGGCGTATGCGCACTCAGAGTGGCGGATGCCTCGATCTTTCCGTCGATTCCTTCGGCCAACACCGCCGCGCCCGCGATCATGGTCGGCGAGAAGGCCGCCGATCTCGTTCTGGGCGAGTGCCCCACCGGCTGACCGGCGGGGCAGGGGCCGGATCAGATAGACTGGATCCGGTCGTAGGCGCCTTCACCGAAGATGTCGTCGGCCAGCGCCTTGATCGCCGGTTCCAGAGTCCTTTGCGCGGCCGAGGCATCAAGCAGCGGCGTCGAATCCTCTCCGTTGAACTCCCGCCACTGCGCAAAGTTCGCGATCTCCGCCTCCTCGGTGGCACGGAAGAAGTCCTGCGGTTCCAGCTCGTTGAACGTATCCACAAGTATCTTCTGGTTTTCTTCGCCAAGCCCGTTCCAGGCCGAGAGGTTCATCATCTGCTTGTCCAGCCCGATACCCCAGTCGTTCTGGTAGCAGTATTTCACCACCTCGTAAAACTTCTGGCTGATCATCAGGTTGCCGAGCGTGGCCATGCCGTCGACGACGCCTTGCTGGAGCGCTCCGTAGAGCTCGTTGAAAGGAATCACGGTGGGCTTCGCGCCGACCTGCTCAAGGCCCGCGATCACTCCTTCGATCTCGGGAGCGCGGATCTTAAGGCCCTTTAGATCGTCGAAGCTTTCCAGCCTCTGGTTGGTGAACAGTTTCCACGGCCCGGCGCGGGCCACGGAAAGATATCGCAGGCTTGGATAGCGTTTCTGCACCGCTGCGTTCAGCTCGTCGAAGAGCAACTCGTTGGCGATCTTCTGGGCGTGATTCGAGTTGCGGGCGAAATACGGCGCATAGAAAACGTCGAATTCGCGCAGGCCCGTGTATGCACCGTTGTAGATTTGCACGGTGCCAAGCGCCGTGCCGTCAAGCACGTCCTTGCCCCCGCCAATCGTACCGGCCTTGATGTCGAACAGAAGCTCGCCGCCGGTGCGCTCGCCTACCAGGTCGAGCCACTTTTTGGCGAACCTGTTCGACGCGCTGTCTATATTGCCGGCGTTGCCGTAAATGAGTGTCTTCGCGGCAAGCGCCGGGCCGCAGATGCCCACGAGCGCCGTGGCGAGCCCGAGCCCGCCCACGCCCTTGGCGAAGCTTCTTCTGCTGAGTGTCATGGTCTGGTCTCCCTTTATTGATGGGTTGGCCGTCATTGCCCGAAGAACAGCGACGGAAGGAACAGCGTTATCTGCGGAAAGTAGGTGATGATCAGCAGCACGCAGACAAGGATCAGGAAATAGGGTATCGCTTCCTTGAAGATCTCGATGACCCCCACCCCGCCGATGGAAGAGATGATGAAGAGGTTCAGCCCGATGGGCGGCGTGATCATCCCGATCATCAGGTTCAGGACCATGACCACGCCGAAATGCACCTCGTTGATACCAAGGCCGGTCAGGAGCGGGAACAGCACCGGCGCGAGGATCAGCATGATCGGCAGGATTTCCATGATCATCCCAAGGATCAGCAGCATAACGTTGATCAGCAGAAGCAGGACCCAGAGTTCTTCCGAGATCCACAGCATCCCGTTGGTCAGGTAGAGGCCGAGATTTTCCTTGACCGCCAACCAGGCGAAAATCTTCGACGTCGCCACCGTTAACATTATGACCGATGTCGCCACCGCGGCATGGCTTGCGGCGTGCAGGATCTGCATGAACGACAGGTTCCGGTAGACGAAGAGTCCAAGGAACAGAACGTAGAAGGCAGCGACGGCGGCACTCTCCGTCGGGGTCGCAACTCCGAATATGATCGCGCCGACGATGATGATCGGCGCGATCAGCGCGCTTATGCCCTCGAACAGCGCAATGCCGCGTTCCCGTCCGGTAGCGCGTTGCTCAAGCGGATACTTGCGGCGGCGGCAGATCCACCAGGTTACGCCGAACATGGCGATGAACATCAGCGCGCCCGGGACAACGCCGCCGAGGAAGAGCTGGCCGACCGAAATGTTTACGATGGCGCCAAGAAGGACAAAGGAAATCGATGGCGGCACGATGGGTCCGACAGTCGCGGCCGAGGCGATCACCGCGGACGAGAAGGCTGGTTTGAACCCCCGTTTCTTCATCTCCGGCAGGAGCACCGTGCCCGTGGCCGCAGCATCGGCCAGAGCCGAACCTGAGCAGCCGGACATGATGAAATTCGCGGTCACTCCCACATTCGCAAGACCGCCGTTCATGTGTCCGACCAGGGAGGCGGCGAAGTTGACGATGCGCCGCGTGACCCCGGTAACGTTCATCAATTCACCGGCGAAGATGAATAGCGGGATCGCCAGCAGGACGAACGAGTTGACGCCGGAGGTCATCTGTTGCGCGAAAAGCACCATGGGCGTTGCGTTATCGGTGAACTGCGAGAGGGTCAGATAGCCGAATGCGGCCAGCCCGATCGCCCAGGCGATCTCCATGCCCAGAAGCGAGAAGATGAACAGGATCGCTATCATGGACACAAGGAGCATTTCACTCTCCTTCCGTGGCCGGCCTGTACGCGGCCCATGAGCGTATCATGAGCCGGGTTTGATAGACGAACATCAGCGCGCATCCCACGGAAACTGGCGCGTAGAGCCAGACGAAGCTCCAGCCCGTCGACAGCATGCTGCCGCCGGACTGAAGTTGAAGGATCGGGATGTTGTACCAGACCAGTGCCGCCAGCATGATGAGCACGAGGACATGCATGAAGGTTTCCAGCACGAGCCTCGGAAGCGGCGCGATCTTGTCGATGAAATGCGTGACGCGGATATTCTGGCCACGCTTGGTCGCCACTATGATGCCCACGTAGGTCATCCAAAGGAAGAAGGCGCGCGGCGCCTCGTCGGCCCAGAGCGGTGGCTCGTTGAACGCGTAACGCATGGTCACGGCGTAGAAAACCGCTGCCGCGATCACCATCAGGAGGATTCCGGATAGGTAGAATAGGGCCTTTTCCAGCCAGTCGTCCAGCAATTTTAGCGCTTTCACCGCTCGTCTCCGGGAATGAATGAGGTCCGTCCGTCCATGCGTTCGCCAAAGCTCCCGAATTCCGCACCGCCCGATTCTCGGTTGACCTAATGATATATCAATATACCATCCTGTCCACATCTGGATTCAGGATTCTTTCTGTGCAAGTCAGGCAGCCCTCATATGTGCGGGACAAAGGTGCGGAGCGTGCGCTGGATCGTGCCGCTGGCATGCCGCTCTACCAGCAGATCGTTGCGCTCTTGACCAATCGGATCCGCTCCGGCGCGATCGCTGCCGGCGAGTACCTGCCGGGCGAAAAGGATCTCTGCGTAGAGTATGGCGTGTCGCGGATCACGGCCAGAAGGGCCATGAACGAACTGGCGCACGCCGGACTTGTCGCGCGCGAGCAGGGACGCGGTACGCGCGTTCTGGACAACCAGCTGTCGCCGGTCTTCAGCGCGTCGATTAACGGCTGGCGTGAGAACGTGACCGCGATGGGGCGGCGGACATCGGCGCAGGTGCTGGATTTCGCCTATGTCCCGGCGCCTGCCGCGGTGGCCGCCGCGCTGGAAGTCGCGCCGGGTGAAACGGTTCAGCATACCGTACGGGTCAGGCAGCTGAACGACGAGCCGTTTTCGCATCTTGTCACCTATGTGCCGGAAGATGTCGGCCGGCGCTACAAGCGTGCGGACCTCGGCAACAGCCCGCTCCACAAGCTGCTCGAACGCGCCGGCGTGAGGATTGCCAAGGCCCGCCAGATGCTCACGGCCACCTTGGCCGATCCGCCGGTCGCGGGCATTCTTGGGATTCCCGTCGGCAGCCCGTTGATCGCGGTTGAGCGCGTTGTACGGGACGAGACGGGGAGGCCAGTGGAGTTCATCCGGATTCTTTACCGCCCGGACCTCTACCGGATCGAGATTTCGATGGATAATGAAGGGGGCGTCGAGAGGCCGGAGCCGAAGGTACTGGATTCATGAGCGGCGCAACGCTCGCACAGAAGATCATCGCCCGCGCCGCCGGGCGTGAAGCCGTGGCGCCGGGCGAAGTGGTGATTGCGGGCGTCGATATGGCGATGATCCACGACAGTGGCGGACCGCGACGGGTCGAGCCGGTCCTGCGCGAACTCGGCGTGGGTCTCTGGGATCCCTCGAAGGTCGTCCTGATCTCGGATCATTTCGTTCCCGGCGACACCGAAGAGGGTGCGCGCATCCTGCAGCTGACCCGTGACTGGTCAGCCGAGCGTGGCGTCATGTTCCATGACGGAGAGGGCATTTGCCATGTCGTCCTACCGGAACGCGGACATCTGAAGCCGGGCATGCTGGTGGTTGGCGGCGACAGTCATTCGCCGACCGGGGGGGCTTTCGGGGCCTATATGTTTGGCGTGGGCGCGACCGAGATGGCGGGCGTTCTGGCGACTGGTGAGATCTGGATTAAAGTCCCCGAGACCATAATGATCGAGTGGCGTGGCCGGCTGGGTGCGGGCGTTCTTGCCAAGGACATGATGCTGGCACTCTGCGGCCGGCTCGGCATGGACGGCGGCGCCTATCAGGCGGTCGAGTACTCCGGGCAGGCGGTCGTGGCGCTTTCGATGCAGGAACGGATGACACTTTCGAATATGGCGGCGGAGTTGGGGGCGCAGGCGGCACTGATCGCGCCGGACGCTAAGACCTATGCATTCCTGCGGACATGCGGGGCACAAGTGACCGAGGACAGTAGCCTTCGAACCGACCCGGAGGCCTCGCTTGGCGCGCATCATGTCTTTGATGCGGCGGTGCTTGCCCCGCAAGTTGCCGCGCCTCATTCGCCCGCGAACGCAATGGCGGTGTGCGAGGCACCGCGGACGCCGCTCGATCTAGCCTATATCGGTGCGTGCACCGGCGCGAAATACGACGACCTGAGGAACGCGGCCAGAATCCTCAAGGGTCGTTCCCTGGCTCCCGGCGTGACGCTTCTTGTGGCGCCAGCCTCAAGACGGGATCAGGCGCGTGCCGCGCAAGAGGGTATCCTCGGCGCGTTGGAGAACGCAGGGGGCCGCGTGCTTCCCAATGCCTGCGGCATCTGCGCCGGCTACGGGGCGGACCGGCTGGCGGCCGGGACCCGCTGCATTTCGTCAACCGCAAGGAATTTCAGGGGGCGGATGGGCGATCCGTCAGCCGAGGTCTGGCTTGCTTCGCCGCTTACCGTCGCCGCATCCGCCGTTGCCGGAGAGATCGTGGATCCGCGGGACTACCTGACAGAACGCGAGGTTGCCTGATGGGTCGCGTCTTCATGTTCGGTGACAACGTCGACACCGATCAACTCGCGCCGGGGCAGTACATGCGCGGCGGGATAGAGGCGATCGCCGCGCATTGCCTTGAAATGGTCAGGCCCGACTTCGCGAAAGTCGTACGCCCCGGCGACGTGATCGTCGCAGGCCGGAACTTTGGCGCCGGATCCTCGCGTGAGCAGGCGGCCGAGGCGCTGAAGCACCTCGGCATCGCTGGTGTCGTGGCGCGGTCCTTTGCCGGTATCTTCTACCGGAACGCCATCAATCTGGGTCTGCCAGCCCTGGTCGCCCCGGAAATCGGCGGAATCGCCGACGGCGACGCCTGCGCGCTTGA
Source organism: Rhodobacter sp. (assembly GCA_026708635.1). Taxonomy (GTDB): domain Bacteria; phylum Pseudomonadota; class Alphaproteobacteria; order Rhodobacterales; family Rhodobacteraceae; genus JAPOUP01. The sequence goes on along the minus strand of JAPOUP010000119.1, from coordinate 33,066 downwards.
CGTCGAGGCGGCTGGATTGAAGGTCGGCAACGGCGAGATCGCCCTGGAGCCTGTCCCGGACAACCTCCGGCGGCTGCTAGAGGACGGCGGGCTGGTGCCTCACCTGAAGAAACGATTCGCGGAGGTCCGCAGATGAGCCTCAAGTCGCTTCTCGATGCGCCTGGGATCCTCGTCGCGCCAGGCGTGTTCGATGCACTTACCGGGTTGATCGCGGAGCGGTCAGGCGCACGCGCTGTCTATCTGTCCGGTGCCTCGATCGCCTATACGAGGTTCGGGCGGCCCGACATCGGGCTTGTGTCCATGAACGAGGTGGCAGACACGATCGCGGCGCTCCGTGACAGAATCTCGCTTCCCATTGTCGTCGATGCGGACAATGGCTTCGGGAACGCGCTGAACGTGCAGCGTACGATGCGGGCGTTCGAAAGGATGGGGGCGAACGCGATTCAGTTCGAAGATCAGACGCTGCCAAAGCGTTGCGGACACCTGGACGGGAAGGCGCTGATACCGAAAAGCGAAATGGCTGGAAAGGTGCGCGCGGCATGCGATGCGCGAGCCAGTTCTGAAACGTTGGTGATTGCGCGCACGGACGCCATCGCCGTCGAGGGCTTCGAGGCGGCGCTTGACCGGGCGGAGGCGTACCTTTCGGCTGGGGCGGACCTCCTGTTTGTGGAGGCACCGGAATCCCGTGAGCAGATGGCGGCGATCACCCGCAACTTCGGTGATCGGATGCGGCTGATGGCTAACATGGTTGAGGGCGGCAAGACGCCGGTGACCGACGCCGCCGATCTGGAAAGTCTCGGCTTCGATCTGGTGATTTTCCCCGGCGGGATCGTGCGCGCGCTCGCCGCGACTGCGGTGGAATATTACGACAATCTCCTGGCTAACGGTTCCAACGCGGCTTTCCGCGGCCGGATGTACGATTTCAACGGGCTTAACGATCTGATCGGCACGGCGGGGATGCTGGCGGCCGGCAGGGCTTACGAAGGCAAATAGTGATGGTGGCGGTCGACGCGGTGACCACCGCGATCCTGAAGGGTCGGTTCGAGCAGATCGCCGACGAGATGGACGCGACGCTGTTCCGCTCCGCCTTCAACCCGATCATGGCTGAGGCGCATGACGCGAGCCACGGCATCTATGATGCGAAGACCGGTGAGACGCTGATCCAGGGCAAGTCCGGGCTGCCGATTTTCGTGGGCGTCATGGCCTTTGCCGTAAAGGCGGTGATTGACAAGGCGGAGAAACGCGACGGGATCAACCCAGGCGACGTCTGGATTTTCAATGACCCTTACGACGGCGGCACCCACCTTTCGGACTTCCGGCTAGTGAAGCCCGTGTTCCACGCCGGCGAGCTGTTTTGCTTTATGGCCTCGGTCGGGCACTGGCACGATGTGGGCGGCAACGTTCCCGGAAACTACAACCCGGCCGCGACCGAGGTGTTTCAGGAAGGGATGCTCATTCCGCCGGTCAGGCTCTATGACCGGGGAGAGTTTCGGCAGGACGTCGTTGACATCCTGTCAGCCAACAGCCGCCTGCCGTTATCGCTCTATGGCGACCTAAACGGCCAGATAAACGCGCTCGATTTGGGCGAACGGCGGATCAGGCAGTTGCTGGAGGAGTACGGGACCGACACCTCATCCGCCGTTCTTGCGACCCTGAAGGAGCGCGCGGCCAAGATCATGCGCGCGCGGATCCGCGCGCTGCCATCCGGCACGGTGTCTGCCGAGGATTGGCTCGACAACGACGGCATCACGGACGAACCGCTGAGGATCGCGCTGGACCTAACCATCAAGGGCGACCGAATGGTGCTGGACTTTTCGCGGTCCTCGCCGTCCTGCCAGGGACCGGTGAATATATCGCGCTCGACCACGGTTGCCGCCTGTTACGTGGCGCTAAAGCATGTTTTCGGCGATGTGCCCGCCAACGCCGGTGTGCTGGAGCCGGTGGAGTTCCGGATCGACCCGGCGTCGATCCTTTCGGTCGAGGCTCCCAAGCCCGTGGGCGGTTATACCGAGACCATCCTGCGGCTGATCGACGTGGTATTCGAGGCGGTTGCACAGTTCGCGCCCGAGCAGGCGATGGCCTGCGCCTACGGCACGATCAACGCGCTGTCGCTGGCAGGCCACCGGGCGGACGGGCGACGCTGGGTGATGTTTTCCTTCTTTGGCGGCGGGCACGGGGCCCATGGCGGTGGCGACGGGCTGAACCATGGCAACGCCCCCATTTCAACGGCCACGATACCCCCGCTCGAAATTCTCGAAGCTGCGTACCCGATCTGCTTCACGCAGTGGGCGCTTCGCCCCGACAGCGGTGGTGACGGGCAGCATCGCGGCGGGCTCGGCGCGGTTTACGAAATTGAGCTTCTCGAGGAAAGTGCGGACGTTTTCCTGTTCGGCGAGCGTGGCAGGTATCCACCTCAGGGTGTGGTCGGCGGCGGTCCCGGTGCGCTCAACCGGTTCCGCTTCATGCATGAAGACGGCGAGCGTTCGCCGCCGATGGCGTCGAAGATGGTGGGCCTGCACATTACGCGTGGCCAGCGCGTCCGGCTGGAGACCCCCGGTGGCGGTGGCTATGGCGACCCGTCGCTGCGCGCCCTGGATGCGCGGGCGGCGGATCTTGAGCTTGGCTACGTGACGGAAGGCAAGACGTCATGAGCGCGTCCTACGTGATCGGCGTCGATGTCGGCGGGACCTTCACGGATGTGTTCATGCTGGACGAGGCTTCGGGCACGGTGATGGTCAACAAGGTGGCCTCGACCCGGGGTGACCAGTCGCTGGGTTTCGTCGGGGGGATCCGGCAGAAAGTGCCCGATTTTGGCGAGATACGGACTGTCATCCACGGGACCACGGTCGGAACCAACGCGCTTCTGGAACGTAAGGGGGCGCTCACAGGCATCATAACGACCAAGGGATTTGGCGACGTACTTGAAATGCGCCGCCGCGATCGGCCCACCACGTGGGGATTGCGCGGTGCCTTCACTCCGGTTGTCCCGCGCAACCGTCGCCTGGAAGTGGCCGAGCGGGTGCTGGCTGACGGCACGATCCGAGAACCGGTAAACCGGGACGACGTCGTAGCCCGCGCACGATTCCTGTCCGAGGCGGGTTGCGAGGCGGTCTGCGTTTTCTTTATAAACGGCTACGCCAACGACGCGAATGAGCGTGTCGCGGCTGAGGCCGTACGCAGCGTTTGGCCCAACGCGTATGTCACCGCGGCGACTGAGATCCTGCCGGAAATTCGCGAATTCGAGCGACTCTCCACAGCGACGCTCAATGCCTATCTGCAGCCTGTGGTCTCTTCGTATCTCGACCGGTTGGAAGACGGGTTGGCCAGCCGCGCCTTCAACGGTGATGTGCTGATCGTGCAGTCGAACGGTGGCGTGATGTCGATCGACGTCGCCAAGCGCTATCCCGTTCGGACCGCGCTGTCCGGACCGGCCGCTGGCGTGATCGCGGCGCGCGCCATAGCATCCGCCGCGGGGCTGGAAAACATCATCACCTGCGACATGGGCGGCACCTCCTTCGACGTCTCGCTCGTGGTGAATGGCGAGGCCGCGCTTGCCGCACAGACCGCGATCGACTTTGGCATGGTGGTGCGCACCCCGATGATCGAGATCACCACCATCGGCGCGGGCGGCGGCTCGATCGCGCGGGTTGACGCAAGCGGGCTGTTGCAGGTAGGGCCGGACTCGGCCGGTTCCGATCCAGGACCGGTCTGCTACGGGCTCGGAAACTGCCGACCGACGGTGACCGACGCAAATCTCGTGCTGGGCCGCATCAACCCCGAACGTCCCATCGGCGAGCTGGGTGCGCTGGACATCGCGGCCGCGCGCGCCGCCATCGAGGTGGAGGTGGCCAAGCCGCTCCGCCTCTCGACCGAAGACGCTGCCGAGGCGATGTTGCGTGTCGCCAATGCAAAGATGGCAGGTGCGATCCGGTTGGTTTCCATCGAACGCGGCCACGATCCCGGCAAGTTTTCCGCCATGTCGTTCGGGGGTGGCGGTGCGCTTCATACCGGCGCGCTCATCAAGGAAGTGGGGCTTAAGTCGGCGCTGGTGCCGCGGTATCCGGGAGTGACCTCGGCGCTGGGCTGCGTGGTCGCGGACATGCGCCACGACAGGGTCCGGACGGTGAACCGCTTGCTGGACAAAATCGAAATGGAGGCGCTCGCCACGGAGATAGCCGGGACGGCGCGATCGGCGGAAGAGCTGCTCAGGTCCTCGGGCGTGAATTTCTCAGCGATCGACATAGAGGTCGAGTTCGACATGCTTTATGTCGGCCAGACCCATTCCGTAAGCGTGCCGGTGGCGACGGGCAGGATCGACCGGGAAAGCGTCGCGTCGGCCTTCGATGCCGCCTATCGCGCTTCCTATGGACGGTTGCTGGACGGCATTCCGCGCCGAGTGATGAATCACCGGGTCGCGGTCATCGGCCGGCGGCCGGCGCTGGACATGTCGGTCCTTGTCGCCGAGAGCGGCAAAGTGGCTGGGGAGTGTCGCAACGGAACGCGCCGGCTCTATGCCGAAGGCGCATGGCATGCGGCGCCAGTCTATGAGCGGCTTGCGCTGGCGTCGGGAGAATGGATCGCGGGACCGGCGCTTCTGGAACAGTCCGACGCGACGATCTTCATTGACCCGGGGCTCCGGGGCGAGGTTGACCGCTTCGGAAATCTAATAATCCGTGGTGAGTAGGCCATGGCGTGGGACGGCATCGACGTGAAAAGAACGGCGCTTCTGATCGTCGATCTGCAGAACGATTTCCTGCACCCTGATGGTGCCTATGCACGGGGCGGCCAGATCGCCACCGAAATCGTCGCCTTGCCAGATCGCGTGCTGCCCGTTGCCGAGGCGATCCGTGCGCGCGGCGGCTGGGTGGTCTCCACGCAGTTCACGCTGGTGCCCGGGAAGGATGGCGAGCCTTTCATATCGCCCCATCTGAAAAAGTTGCGACCGTTTCTCGGCAATGGCGATTTCGCACCTGGAAGCTGGGGCAACAGCCTCGTGGACGCGCTTCAACCAGCTGACATCAAGGTGGAAAAGGTCGCCTACTCGGCGTTTTTCATGACCCGTATGGAGTGGGTGCTGCGAAAGGCCGGGATCGAGGCGCTGTATATCTGCGGAATCGTGACCAATGGCGGGGTCGCCTCGACACTGCGCGACGCACATATCCGTGATTTCCACATTACCTTGCTAAGTGACGGCTGTGCGGCGTTCAAGCGCGAGACGCATGAGACGAGCGTCGCTGATCTTGGTGCCGTCTGCCGCGTCGCCACTTGCGCGGAGGCGACGGCGGAATTGCTCGAGGGGGTTTGGGACCAGAGCTGACGGATGTTTTCAACCGCCCGCGGACCGGGTTGCTGACCGGCTTTGACATGGGAACAAAGCCCCGTGATGAAGGATGCGAAGGGCCTGACGCTTCCGTCATGCGCGATCTGGATGGAAGTCTGGATCGGGCCGGCATTCTGGTGCGGATCGGAGCCCACGCGCTCGACGTAATAACCGGCCATGAGTTGCCGCGGTCTATGTCCGCGCATGACTTCCGCGAGCATCTCGTCCACCAGGGCGCGTTGCAGGAGAGAGGCGACGGAAGTTTCCGCTGCCCGATACCGTCGTTCCGGAACTTCCTCATCGAGGCGGGCGGGCCGGGATCCGGGGAATGACGGGCGGTCTCAACGTCCGCCGCTGACACGTTGGCTGACAGACCATCACGCGTGAAGATACCACGTAGGAACCCGTCACCGCTCGGTTCATCGGAGTTTCTCGGCGACCTTCACCTGCCAGTGACCGGTCAATGCGTTTTCAGACGCCGTTCCAAGAATGGATTCGATCCCGCCGGGAGCGCTTCCATGCCCTCGAATACATACTAATAGGCACTCTTTGCCATTGCCTATGTCTCCGTGTCGCTGGGATGGGTTTCGTGACTTCTTTCCGCGAGCCTCTTGCGCACGATCACCGCCGTCATGACGTGATCCCGCGATATTCGACAAGCGCGGATCGACCAAAGATATCGATGATTCTCACCCTCAGGCGCTTTCCGTCGGCGTCGGTCAATTTCATCGCCTCGCCCGGAATGAAGTGAACCGGCTGCGCTTTTCCATCATCAATGACGATGTTGGATGCGTAAAGATACATCCGTCCGTGGGGGTCGCAAACCGGGTTGAGCCTGCCTTTCATCTCGGGAAGTTCACCGGCAGCTTCCGGAAAGATGACACTTCCACCATCCGGCAGGGCCTCCAGATCGATCGCAAGCGCACGGTCGCACGGCATCCAGTCCCGTTCCAGATACGCCTCATATCCACGGGCGGCCGCGTATACGGTCATAGGCAGCTGCGTCGTGTATAGATAGACCGCTCCCTCGCCTTGTTCGTCGCTTGTCGCGCGCTTCCATGTTTTGTTCGGGAATAGAACCAGAAGATCCACACCCGATACCGGTCGGTTTCCGGATCGAACCGAGATGACCGTACGCGCGGGACTTGCGTCGTGTGTCGCGGCGGGAATGACGAGAAGGACTTCCGATCCGCCGATTACCCGGAATTCGGGAGACTTTCCACACAGCTCTTGGGTTTCGCGAAGGATGATGGGAACACCGTCGCCGCGGCGCTCCATGAAATACATTCGATCCTGACCTCCGGTCGTTCCCCTGACCGGAATCCGCGCGAAAATCGATGCCAGGGCCTCGTTGCGCGTCGATTGCCGTGACGCCATGCTTTCAACGGTCAGGTCGTTCGGGAGGGATCCGGGGGACTGTATTTCCAGCCGGTCGTCGAACATGGACAGGCGAATCCTGCTTCCCTTCATGGAATAGTCGCGGTGAACAACGGCGTTCACCAACGCCTCGAACACTGCCTTTTCGCTGTACTGGGGAAGGTCTATCCGCGCCGGATCCTTGTGCGCCGCCACCTGCATGTTCTTTGCCGCGAACGCGGTGGCATCCGCGATCTGTTCGTTCAGTGGCCCGGTGATTTCCCTTGAATCGATCTGGCCCGACGCACGGTCCCCGCCTCTGTATCTGGTCGCGGTGATACAGGCGTTCGGGAACCATCGCTCGGGATTGCGCGTGCACAGCAGTATGCCAGCCACCGTGGCGCGAACCTGCCCGCCGCCATCGTTCTCCAGAAGCGCCATTTTGCCGAGCGCCGTTTTCGGCTCCGTGGCGCCCTCGGCACTTAGCAAGAGTTTCCATAGCGTCTCGGACAGGGTTCCGAGTTCACTTTCCGGAAACGGCTGTTTGTCGAACCAAAGAAACCGGGACTGGGAGCGCCGCTGGGCTAGGCGCAGCCGCTCGTCACCGCCCAGGAGTTGTTTCGTGGCACCGACCCGGATGTAGTTTCCGCCAGGACTCTCGTGGACGTAATCGGACTCCGGAACCTCGACCAGCAGCACCAGCCTGCCATCGAAAATTTCCGCATGCTGGGTTCGGATACGGACGGGCGGCTTGATCATGTCGGTGGCGGTCTCCACGAGAAGGAGGTCGAGGTTCGCGATTTGCCCGCGCGACATGCCGATGACGGTGCCGTCGTCGGCGACTCCCGCGAGCAGTGCGCCACCCGATGCGTTGGCGAAGGCGGCGATTTCGTCGGCCCAGTCGCCGCGGGTCGGGCTCTTTGGGCGATCGCCATTGAATTCCACATGCTTCAATTCCCAGTCACTGTCCTCGCCGCAGCGCAGCCTGCTCTCTATCTCTTCGGTGCGGTATCTCGCCATGCTGCTATAGATCCATTACCTGCTGCCGGTCCCCGTCAGAGTTGCGGATGGCTGCCGCCTGGCGGGTGAGTTCTGGCCGGACGGCGATGAGGTCGTTGTAGGCGGCCGCCTTGGCGGCATCACGTCGCCTAATGGCGCAGATGTCGTAAAGGCAATAGGCGTAGTCATTAGCGTCCGCCGCATGGTAGGGGCCTATTTTCCGGAGCAGGAGCGCGGCTGCCCGCTGCCCTCCCTGTTCGAGCGCGCGCACGAGGTTCTGGCAGCATTCCCAGACTGTGAGGTGTCTGTCGGATTCAGGCTCCCAGTTCCGTTCAATCTCTTCGCGTGTGAGAATCCGGACTTTTCCGCCAGCACTTTCGATGATCCCGGCGTGCTTGACGCCCTCGACCGAAATGCCCCGTGCCGTGACGATGCTGTTCGCGGTTCCGTAGTCACCGACCTCCTGCCCCAGCTGTTCAACCGTCGCGGCCGTCGTGGCACTGGTTACGATCAGGTTCTCGAGATCGTCGATCTCCCTCTGTTCGTATTCGTCGATATGCCTTAATGTCTCCTTTCTGTCCGCCACGGCATGAAGCCCCGCACGGAACTTTGCGGAATGCCTGGCTGTGTCAAGCTCGCTTTCGAGGCGCTCGCGCCGACGCCTAAGGGATTGGTGAATGGCCGCCGGGGAGGATGCTAGCCTTCTCTGGAGTATCTGAAGGGCGAATCCGACATTGACCCGTTTCCGGCCGTCATCAGCCGCAAACCGTGCGACCCGATCCATCTCGTTTCGCACGTAGTCGGTCACGGCGGTATAGAGCGCGGCCTCGCCCGGAGACAGTTCGTATTTGGCGGTGCGGGCACGTTGCTCGGGAAACAGAGGCCGGGCGTCGAAACGCAGCAGCCCCTCCTTGGTCAGCCTGCGCATCATGTCTTTGGAATCGGAGTGGTGGACGCCTTCGCGAAACCGGCCTTCGAACCGGTCGGCGTCGATTAGCGCCATGAACAGCTGGAAATCCTCCTCCTTGCCATTGTATGGCGTTGCGGTCATCAGCGGAAGATGGCGGCAGTGTCCGCCTATAAGTTGGCCGATCCGGTAGCGTTTGGTATACTTGATCCCGCCGCCGAAATAGCTGGCCGACATGCGATGGGCTTCGTCGCAGACTATCAGGTCCCATTTGGCCGAACGGATGAGCCGTTCCTGGAGTTTCTCGTTGCGGGTGAGCATGTCGAGCCGGGCGATCAACCGACCGCGGTCGTCGAAAGGATTGCCGGATCGTGAGGCTTCGATCATGTCACGCGTCATTATGTCGAACTCCAGGCCGAATTTCTCGCCGAACTCGTCCTGCCACTGCTCGACAAGATTGCCCGGAGCGACGATCAGGCAGCGCTCCAGGTCTCCTCGGGCCGGCAGTTCCTTGATCAGAAGCCCGACTATGATCGTCTTACCCGCGCCGGGATCGTCCGCCAAGCCGCCCGCGGTCCCGGCCTGCCCGGACGGAATTGTCGCGGCCGCTCAGTGGCGAATTCCGAGAGTACTCACTGAAGTGGTTCCGCCCCTTCGCGGGCCGACACAGTCTGAAGGCCGTTACTTCCCCACCTGCCAATCCTGCCTTGAAACCTTCACCAATGATGCCCAGTCGTCGGGCGGACTTCCCCGCGTGAGCATCCTGGCGAAGACCGTGTACGGATCGGTCCTGCTCCCCGATGAGCGGAGCGTGCGTTGGTCATTGACCCACGCATAGACGATCACCTTCGCCCTCGCGTCATACCGGAAGAACAATCGGAACCGTCTGCCGATCCTGGCGCGTCGCCAATGGCGGTGGCGCGGGCCGAGAGTGGTGCCCTGGCGATACTCGTCCCGGGACGGATCCTGCGGGATGACCTCCAGCATCAGCCGGCTCAACGCGTAGAACAGCTTGACGTTGGCATTGGATGCGGACCCCGCGGGATCGCGTCGTTGTGCGCGTTGGACGGCGTTGTGGAGCTTGCGCAGCTGGTCGATGAGGCAATCGTGGAACAGCAGCGTCCATCCGTGGCGCTGCATCAGAGGTCGACGTCGCCGTCGATGTCCTCGTCCGGTCCCGCTTTGCGCTCTGCATGGTCGAGCATGCCCTGCGCGAGATCGTCTGGGATCGCCTGAACATGCCGGCCGGCCTGGATATCGCCGGCGAGCAGATCCAGGAACGCACCGATGGCCGGATCTTCATGCTCGGCGCCGGCGCGGCTGACGACGACCTGTCCGTTCTCGTGGAGTTCGAATGCCACCTTGGCGCCGATATCGACCCCCAGCGCCTGACGGATCGACTTGGGCAGGGTGATCTGGCCCTTCGCGGTCATCTTGGCGACTTCGTGGATGATCGACATGATCTTCGCTCCTTCTGTGCCGCGCACGACCGTAAGGAATATTCCTTACCATGTCAACGCGACGTGGAGCATGCGGGCTCAATGCAACTCGCGGTGCCAGTCAGGCGGACAACGGTGGGCCGGCGTCCGAACAGCCGGCCCTCGAACTGCCTTTCGGGCCGGACGACAATTCGGGACAGTGCCGGCTACCTCTACGAAACGGCGGCAGGCCTGGCGACCCAGCGCGCAGACGGGTGCAAGCCCGCGCGAGCCGCGCTTCGCGGATCCGGCCGAGGAAATAAAGTCGTTGCAATCCGGTTCATTATTCTGGACGCTCATTCCCAGTGAGGAAATGAGGACATAATGACAAATTCCCAGACCAACGATCCGCAACTCTCTGGAGACCCCAGTTTCCAGACAGACTTTGAGCTTGGGCAACATAACATCCGGCCTTTCGGCCTCGATATTCACAACCCGGTGTTTTTGATTTCGAGCCTGCTGATCATCGCGTTCGTCCTCCTTGCGCTGGCCAATCAGGAGGCGTCGGCCGCGTTCTTCGGCTGGCTGAGACCATTCCTGACCAGTGAATTCGACTGGTTTCTGGTGATCGCGATCGATTTGATGCTTATATTCTGCCTGCTACTCATTTTCCTGCCCGTCGGTTCGGTCCGGATCGGAGGCAAAGACGCCAAACCTGACTACTCCTATTCCGGCTGGATAGCGATGATGTTCGCGGCGGGCATAGGCATCGGGCTCCTGTTTTTCGGAGTTCTCGAGCCGACGTATTACAATTTCGCGGAAGGAGGAGGCGCCAGACCGCTCAATACCGACATAAGCATACCCGGGAATGAGTATATCGGGATTGTGGGAACCATCCACCATTGGGGACTTGGCGGTTGGTGCGTCTATGCGGTGGTCGGCCTGACGCTGGCGATCTTCGCCTACAACAAGGGGATGCCGATGACGCTCCGATCGGCCTTCTATCCAATTCTCGGCGAACGGGTCTGGGGATGGTGGGGTCATGCGATCGACACGCTCGCGGTCTTCGCGACGCTGTTCGGTCTGACGACATCGCTTGGCCTCGGGGCTCAGCAGGTGGCTTTTGGCCTGAACGAGGTCGCGGGAATCGAAACATCCAACACGGTGGTCGTCCTGCTGATCATAGGCATCACCGCCATAGCGCTTGGATCGGTGCTCATGGGTATGGACAAGGGCGTCAAGCGGCTATCCGAGATCAACATGTTGATGGCGGTCGTGCTGTTTTTCTTCGTGTTCTTCGTGACGGGCGCCACGACGGCGATAACGCGTTATTTCGGTGTGATGGTTGATTACGTCACACTTCTGCCCGCGCTGTCGAACCCGTTCGGGCGGGATGATACGAGTTTCTTCCACGGATGGACGACCTTCTACTGGGCCTGGTGGATCGCATGGTCGCCTTTCGTTGGCATGTTCATCGCCCGCATATCCAAAGGCCGGACGGTGCGCGAGTTCGTTCTTTGCGCCCTGATCGCGCCGACACTCGTTTGCGCGCTCTGGATGTCGACCTTTGGCGGCGCCGCCATCGACATGCTCAATGCGGGTGGTGCGGAAGGCGTCCGCGCCACGGTGATCGACAGCTACAAGCCGGAGGGGGCGCTGTTCGGCTTCCTCAGGGAATTGCCGCTTTATGGCATTGTCTCGCCCATCGCGCTCGTCCTGATCGTGATCTTCTTCGTCACCTCCTCCGACAGTGGCAGCCTTGTAATCGATACGATCACGGCCGGCGGAAAGATGGATGCGCCGGTGTCGCAGCGGGTATTTTGGTGCACGCTTGAGGGGCTTGTGGCCATCGCGCTTCTGCTGGGTGGCGGTCTGGCGGCTCTGCAGGGGGCCGCTGTCTCCACGGGTATCCCCTTCACCATCGTGGTACTGCTGATGTGCTGGTGTGTCTACGCCGCGCTTCGCACCGAAGAGCGCTAGAGGCCTAAGTGCCGGGAGCCCGCCGGCCTCTTCCATTCCCTAAAGTTCCCAAGGGTACCGGAAAGCCGGTTGCCCTTGGGGATGCCATTGGATCGAGGCGCTTGGTGGGCATAGGTTAGGGACATGACATGGCTTCCGGGCTCCTTTGACGAACCGAACCCGAGCGTGGCGGCACCGCCTCGACTTTCATGGGTTACATGAAGCCCATGGCCGGAGCCGCGATCAACCTTTCGGGAGGCCGGACATTAGGCTCGGGATCGTGAGCCTCCAATACGGATTCTTCGTGACCGGCGGCGAGGGCGGCCTGAATTCCCCGGAAGCCCGTTTCGCGTCCGCACGCCCTGCCAGACGAACGGGAAGTCGCTGAATCCGCGACGCAGGATGTGGTGGACCGCCATGTAGGGGTTCTGGAACGGCTTTTCGCGGCGGGCGTGCCGACTGGTGGACGAACCCCTATTGATGAACGGCCCTCCGGGCCGGGCCGAGGTCGGCTACCGGCACAGGGGATCCTGGATCGAGAAGCGGCCGCAGGTTTCCGCCAACTTCGGCGTGCGGGAACCGGATATACGCGGTGGCGACAGTCCGTATGGTTCGTTGTCGGCATCGGTCACGTTCTCGGCCGCGAGCGGCGGGGAGATGAACGATCCCGAGGTCGTCTTGAATTTCCGTTTCGGCCACAAGGTGAATGTCCGTCTCTTCAGTTTCACGCCTTCCCTTCACGGCGTGGACCCGTCGGACCGGGCGGCTGAAAGTATGGCCGCTCTCGAACGAACGCTGGCGCTGGAGCGGAATATGAATGGAAGTGGCGATACAGGGCCCTCGCCAGGGCCGGGCCGATTCACCCGTCCGGGTGAGCGCGAAACCGCGCCCCGTCGAAGCGCTGACAGCGGCGGGATTTTCGGAAGCTCCCGTAACCACTTTTCTGTGCCAATTGGGGAGGATGGCAGGTCGCGGCACCAACGTTCCGGCTGCCCGCGGCCCTGACCGGCAATCATTGCGGGTGGACGGACCGGTATGGGTGGCCCTTCATTCTCATTCCAGCCGTGACGGCGGGATTCGGGTGATTCCCGGACGGGAACGCGTACACCCTTGGCAGGGGACGCGTCCCATCACGGAAGCGCGGGTCCGCCGATCGGATAAGGGATCTGTCCGTGGGCTTCGTGCCCGATGGTTCCCGTTCCATTCAGGTTCGACCTTCCCGCCCAGTCGCCGCGCCCGCGTATCGCGCTTGAAGACAGGTTTAGCATCGGTGCATTCACGAAACACCATGCCGGGGCGGACGCCCGCGGCAAAAGACCGGACCGTCGGTCCCCAAGCCGGGCGAAGGAGAATGTTCTGGCGGCTTTGGAATGGCGGGCGGCGGTGATGTCCCCCGGACGCGCCACAATGCCGATCGGCACCATCCCAAATATCTCCCGCCAACGTTCCCAATTGTGGAAGGCTATCAGATTGTCGGCTCCCATCAGCCAGATGAAGCGCACACCGGGATATCGTGAGGTAAGCGTTCCAAGCGTCTCGGCCGTGTATCTGGTGCCGAACTTCGTCTCGATATCGCTGACTGTCACCCTAGGGTGGCGAATCAGGGCGCGGGCCGCCTCCATGCGAAGACCGAGCGGTGCCGGCCCTTCAGTCTTTAATGGATTCCCCGGTGAGACCAGCCACCACACCTTGTCCAGTCCAAAACGCTTTAGCGCCTCGCGGGTAAGATGCACATGGCCCGCGTGTGGAGGGTCGAACGATCCACCCAGCAGGCCCACGGTATGGCCCGCCCTGACGGTGGGCAACCCCGATCCGGAAAGAAGGAATTGTTTGCGCATGACGTGGCTTTCCGCCTCTCCCTGACCATTTATCGTCCTGCCCGACGGGGTTTGGGTCAAGCGTCTTTTCCCCAATCGCATGCGTGCTGGCCCCAGTGCCGCACCGTGCCCCACTGTCCACGCGACGGCCGGGCACCGGCGGTCTGGAGAACACTTCCCGCAAGAGCGCTCTCCGATCCGGATGATCGGGCCCGCCGCCGTCAACGTCGATGTACGCGGTATCGTCCCTGGGTGTAGTTCAATTTTTGGCCCGCTCAGTTCCGATCCGCTATTTTCGTGGCGTGTTGCGCAAGAGCCGAGGGGGAATCGGCTGACGGCGCGCTTTCACGGGCAAGGAACGGGAGCGAAAGCCATCGCAGGTGATGATGGCGGTGCGCCAGAATGCCTTCTTTCCGCGTCATGACCTGCGTTCCTGCCGTTGCCTCGAACAGCGCGCCACCGGCCGGTTCATCCGGCCCTGGTCCGACGCGCCCAACTCAGCCGGCACGTTACGCATTGCCCGACCGGGGGATGGATCCGCTAGCGCGCCGTGACCTCCGCTCCGGGCGCGATGTGGGGTTTTGCCGGCATCTTCATGAATTTCCTTGACACCGCCCTCCCTTCGTGTAACATTGTCGTTACCACACCCACCCGGCGTCCAGCCGGACGCACCGCAGAGGAGGAGGAAAGACATGCAGAATGCAATCCATCGAACCGTCGCCCTTATCGGAGGCCTCGCGGTCATCGGCACGCTGGCCCTGTTCGCGCCCCAGCCCGCGGGTGCGTGGGGCGTGGGATTCGGTAACTTGAATTTTAGGGCGGAACCCACGAAGTACCGCCGCCATGTGCTGTGCAACGAGGCCTGGCGCGCCTCGGCGGCCGCAACATGGCAACAATGCGACCTGCGCGGCGTCCACTGGGATTCATATCGGAACGATCTCCCGAACGGGCAAGGGTACGGATATGTGTCCGGGGAGGCCGCGCACATGGCCATATCGGTGTGCTGGGTCCACATCAAGTGCGATTACGGCACCCCGCTGTTCGCCCGAGGCGAGCATTGGGGGAAGCGCGCGTACCCCGAGGTCGACATGCTCCGCCGGTGCAGCGGCGAGCCGCACGTGGTCAACGCCACGTGCGAGGCGCTGACGAACGAGGAGGTCCTTGACGGATGGGCCGAATACCGCGCCCAGCAATCCTCGCAGTCGTCCGGCGGCAATGGGTACCAGGGCGGCTGCGGCCAGAACGCGGGCGGCTGCTGACCGGCCGGACACGCCACACGGAAGGACGCATCTGCCCGCCCGGTCACGTGCACGGCCGCCCCGCTGGCCAGCCACCACCGTCGCTCTCGCCCTGTCCCTGTCCCTGGCCGCGCCCGCCCTGGCCGAGCAACAGCCAACCGTCGCCCTGGCCAAGTGCACCGATACCTTCGCCATTGGCTGCGACGAGCCCTTCTGTCTCACGGTGTCCACAGCTGGCTGGGACACGCTCCCGTCCGACCTGACGCTCCCGTCCGACCTGACGGAGACCCCGGAAGTGGCCGTGCAGTTCAAGCGCGACATTCGGGACGCCAATGGCTAGGAGCTGCCCGGCCGCCGGGCCACGGTGGCCCTACCATCGGGACCCGACACCACGCACACGCTCCATTTCCGGACCGATGACGGCCCCCTCCTGCATGAGTTCGTGGATATCGTGGGAAAGCTGGTCGCCTCCGACGACAGCCCCTTCATTCTGGCTCCCCGCCAGAGCCGGGTGAAGTACCGCATGTCGGGGGACGCGTGCCAGACCTATCTCGGCCCGAATGGCTGGTTCAACCGGGGCTGGTAGCCCGCTGGATCCGGGAACCGCTCGACGGACTGAACGGAACGGGAGGGAGCGATTACACTGGGGAGTGGGGAACCCCGCAATTCGACGCCGGCAAGCGGGAGGGAACGGTCTCCGTTCCGACCCCCGTCGATGACATCGCCGAGCTGCCCTATGAGGTCATCTGGCTGCATCTGAATGACATGGAGACATCCGCCGACGGCGGGACCTGGACGCATGCGGGCTATATTCCCGGACTGCCGCTCGCCGAGTCGGACCAGAGCCGGATCCTATGAACTTTCATGTGCCTTCGTTCGGATAACGCCCGTTCGGTCAGACCGTGTTTTCCCGGTGCAGGCGGCCTCGAGCAGATTTATCGTCGCGTCGGAGATGCCAGCGTCGTTTTTCGCGCGCAGACGTTTGAGCACGGGTCCGGCGGCGAGGGCCCGGGCCTCGCCGGACATGGATCCCAGCATGATATCGAGATTGTCAGCGCGATCGGCAAACGCTGCTCCGCTCACCGGGGTCTCCCCGACAGCGTCCTCAGCCGCGGGATCCGCGTCAGCGCAGCACAGCGCTGCGGTCAGCGCGGGCTCCTGACGGTCGGCGGCGAGATGCAGGGGGGTGTGGCTCTCGCTGTCCCGCGCGTTAACGGCGACATCCCGCTTGAGAAGCGACTGGGCCGTCAGGCTGTCGCCGGCTCCGGCGGCCCGATGCAGGGGGGTTCGGCCATTGACGTCGACCTCGTTCGGATCTCCGGACTCCGGCAGATAGGGCGCGGCGACCGGAAAATTGCCGGCATCCACCAGGAAAGACTGAAAGCTCGGGATCGGGCAGTGATAGACCGTGGTTTCCCCGACCGGTGACGGCCGGCCCTGTAAAGCTCCCTTTTGAACAAGATGGGCGAAAAAGGATCTGTCATCCATCCCGCCAGGCCGTTGATAGCCATCCGCCGCGCTATCGCTCAGCGTTTTTATCCGCGACATGATCCGTAGGCCGGACATTCCATTTCCCACCCCCGCCATGATCTCCGCGGTGAGGGTCGGCGCCTCCAGCTCCATCTCCTTGGAATACTGTCCTCGGCAATATTCCCGGCAGCGGGTTTGTAGGTCTGATGCCACCCTTCGCCAGTTCACCGGATGCGGGTCTCCCCTTACCCCGGGCTTCAATAACTCCCTGCCCAGAGCCTGCAGCGCGTTGTGCAGATGCCGTGGCCAGCCGTCACACATATCGGCCAACCGGTTGAGCCTGTGCTCATACCCCTGGATGCCGACACCGAACGCCTCACAGAATTTCAGCATCAGGGTGCGGGCTTCCTCGCGCGACAGCCCGCCGAGCGTGCGGATGCGCGTCACCCGGGACAGGCCGAGAGTATCTATGCGGTCCGCCGTGTTCCCTAACCCGACGAACAGGACGGATATGGGAAGGTTGTGGCTGTTGTCGTAAAGTTCCTGAAGCAGGGCGGTGCCGGGTGCGTCCGGCCCGAGTATCGACCGCTGGGCCTCGTCGATGGCCATGATCACGGGTGCCTGCCACCTATCGGGGGGATATTGATCGGCGAGCGCCCCGATATCCGATGGTGGTGGGGGAACGCCGTCGTTCGCTCGCCTGAGGGCACCCCCGGCCAGGTTGACGGACGATCCCTTGATGAACGATTTGCCGAGCTTCGTCCACTGGTCGGGTTCCGCGCCGGCGGCGGCGGCCAGGACCGCCAAAGTCTGCTCGGGGTTGACCGCAACCGTATTGGCGGGGATGTTCACCACACGTGTCGGTGAATGGACGGAACTGCCCGCACCTTCCCCCGCCGCGGTGATCTCGTCCAGCGATATCCGCGACAGCTGGGATACGACCGATGTCTTGCCGGCACCCGGCGCGCCCTGCAGAACCATCGCCGCCCCGGCCTCACCGTGCGCGATAGCGTCACTATCACTCCACACGCTGCGGGCCATCCTGTGAATCTCGGCGATCAGTTCCCCGCGGCCGACGAACACCGGCGGAGGGGCCTTTTCGCCGCGGTCGACGAATCTCCGCAGTTCCTCGGATCTGAACCTGGCCATGACCGTTCTCCGCCTGTGTCAATCATATAGCCCCGACAGACGGTCTTGTCATGGACGACCGGGCGGTGGTATGTCGAATGCCCTTTGGACCCGGTGACGGTCTCCCGCGGACGATACGGGGACGGCGGGGACCCGGTAACGGCGAGGAAGCGGTTTATGCCATCACGGCGGTTCGTTTATCATATGGACGGGGTTACAAAGTCCTACCCCGGCGGCAGGAAATGTTTTGAGGACATCCGCCTGAGCTTCCTGCCGGGTGTCAGGATCGGTGTCGTGGGCGTCAACGGCGCGGGTAAGTCCACGCTTCTGCGCATCATGGCCGGCCTTGATAGGGACCATTCCGGCGAGGCGTGGGCGGCGGATGGCGTCACCGTCGGCTACCTGCCGCAGGAACCCGAACTCGACCCGAACCTGACCGTCCGTGAAAACGTCCTCGAGGGCGTCGCCGGGAAAAAGGCCACGCTTGACCGGTTCAACGATCTGGCCATGAACTATTCTGACGAGACGGCCGATGAAATGGCCAGGCTGCAGGACGAAATCGATGCCGCCAACCTCTGGGATCTCGAGGCGCAGATAGACGTCAGCATGGAAGCTCTCCGCTGCCCGCCCGACGACGCCGCGGTCGAAACCCTGTCCGGCGGGGAGAAACGCCGGGTCGCGCTGTGCCGGCTGCTGCTCGAGCGGCCGGACATGCTGCTTCTGGACGAGCCGACGAACCACCTTGACGCCGAGACCGTAGCCTGGTTGCAGGCCCATTTGATCAAGTATCCCGGGACCATACTGGTCGTTACCCACGACCGGTATTTCCTGGACGACATCACCGGCTGGATACTTGAGCTCGATAGAGGCCGCGGCATTCCATACGAGGGCAACTATTCCTCGTGGCTCCAGCAGAAGGCGAAACGCCTGGAACAGGAAGCCAGGGAGGACAGGGCAAGACAGCGCACGCTGGAGCGCGAGCTTGAATGGATCCGTCAGAGTCCCCGTGCCCGACAGGCCAAACAGAAGGCACGAATCAACGCCTACGACGAACTCTCGAAGCAGTCGGAGCGCGAAAAGCTCTCCCGTGCCCAGATCATCATCCCGAATGGAAGGCGGCTCGGATCCAAGGTGATCGAGGTCAGCGAGGTGTCCAAGCATCTTGGCGACAGGCAGTTGATCGAAGGACTGTCCTTTTCGCTGCCCGCCGGGGGTATCGTGGGCGTAATCGGCCCCAACGGCGCGGGAAAAACAACGCTTTTCCGGATGCTTACGGGGCAGGAGACACCGGATCGCGGCTCGATCGAATTCGGTGACACCGCGGATCTCTCGTATGTTGACCAGTCCCGCGACTCGCTCGGGGCGGACCGGACCGTATGGGAGGAGATTTCAGGCGGGGCCGAGATTATCCGGCTCGGCGACGCCGAACTGAATTCCCGGGCCTACTGCTCGGCTTTCAACTTCAGGGGGAGCGACCAGCAGAAAAAGGTCGGCCTGCTGTCGGGCGGCGAGCGTAACCGGGTTCACATGGCCAGGCTTCTGCGATCCGGCGGAAACGTTCTGCTTCTGGACGAACCGACCAACGACCTAGACGTGGAGACGCTTCGCGCTCTGGAGGATGCACTGGTCGATTTCGCGGGCTGCGCCATGGTCATCAGCCATGACCGGTTTTTTCTCGACCGAATATGCACGCATATCCTCGCGTTTGAGGGCGAGGCGCGTGTGGAGTGGTTCGAGGGAAACTTCGAGGAATACGAAGCTGACAGAAAACGTCGGCTCGGCGCGGACGCGGTCGTCCCGAGAAGGTTGAAGTACAAGCGTTTTATCCGCTGACGGCACCTTCGGTTCCCGGTGACGGCAGGATTTCCCGGGGGTCTTTCCTGTTCTGGGGCCTTCCGCGGCCGGGCGGAGAATCCCGGAACCTCCCGCTCGGTGCCGGCGCTTGAATTAGGATGGATACCGGCTTCCATATACCGGTATTCCGGGCGTTTGCGGCAGGTGTCATCTGGATCCAGAGGACCGGCCGGAACGCCGGAAAAAGCCTCAAGAGGTCGAGGATGACCCCGCCGCTTGGTCTGGACCACCCAGAACCGCACGGCGGCGCGATGCCAGGTGCCATCCCGAGTGGAAAACGCGTGATCGCGTGGCGTCCTGAAGCAATGTTGGGGTCAAACGGCAGGCCACTTGGGGAATGCCGGCCCAGACATCCCCGAAGACACCCGCCGCATGCCGGGCTTGTGTTGCGTGGCGGTTGGCGTCCTCCTTGTTTGGCTGGCGAAAGGCGCATTTGGCGGCTAACGTCACGTACGTTTACAGGCAGGCCCGAGCCCTAACCTTTCGATATGACCCGCGTTTCCACTCATCTGATGTTTCAGGGCAGGGCAGGATCTGCCTTGGACAAATATGCCAGAGTCTTCGCAGACTTTCGGGTCGATGAGCTTGAAATATACGGGGAAGGCGAGGAAGGCCCGCCCGGAACCATCCGGCTCGCTCGGGTGTCCTTTGGAGAACACGCGCTGATCGTTATCGACAGTCCGCCTGTTCATGCATTTGATTTCACTCCGTCGGTCTCGCTCTTTGTCGATTTCGACGATCCGCCCGCCCTTGAGCGAGCCTTCGAGCAGCTATCGGAAGACGGCAAGGTTCTGATGCCTTTGGGAGCCTACGGGTTCAGCCAGCGGTTTGGCTGGCTTTCCGATGCATTTGGAGTGTCTTGGCAATTGAACCTGCCCTGAGCCCAAAGTTATCCGAGGGGGCGCTGCGGGCCAAGGGTCAGCCCAGCAGGCCGCCGATGCATTTGATATTTTCGGCCAAATGGAGAGAGGCGTGCGCGCAGTTGGCTTCCCGCGTTCCGCCTCGCCGCGCCAGGCTTGCGCCCATGAGCGACAGCATTGACGGGCATGGGCGGGTCAGGATGGAAGGATACTCGCTGACCGTGGATATCCGGTTGCGGAACCACGTTTGGCGGATTCCATCGATTTCTGGAATCCGTCCTGGGCCCGTCCTCCATAAATAAATCTGACTTTTTTTGTCAATTTATATTGCGGGCCATTCGAATCTGTGTTCCTGACTGTTTCACTCAGATTTAACGGAAGGGAATCTCCTATGCTGACGAAACCACTCATGCCGACGCTGGCGGCCATCTCGCTCCTGTGCGCGCCGTCCGTCGCGCAGGAACTGAACCTTTACTCATCGCGTCATTATGACACCGATGAGCGGCTGTATTCCGAATTCGAGGAGTTGACCGGCATCACGATCAACCGAATCGAGGGAAAGGCCGACGAACTGATCGCGCGGATGCAGGCCGAGGGAATGAACTCGCCGGCCGATATCCTGCTGACCGTTGACGCCACCCGGCTCGCCCGCGCCAAGGCCATGGGCCTGCTGGCGCCGGTCGAGAGCGAAACGCTGGAGACCCGGATTCCGGCCCATCTCCAGGACGCCGACAACGAGTGGTTCGGCTTCTCGACCCGCGCCCGTATCATTTTCTATGACAGAAACGACGTGAGCGATCCCCCCCAGACCTACGCCGATCTCGCTTCTCCCGAATACAGGGGAATGATCTGCATCCGTTCCTCGACGAATGTATATATGCAGACGCTTCTGGCCGCGATCGTGACGCACGAGGGGCAGGAGGCGGGCAGGCGATGGGCGGCCGCGGTCATGGGTAATTTCGCCCGCGACCCGCAGGGCGGAGACACCGACCAGCTGCGTGGTATCGTCTCCGGGGAGTGTGAGATCGCCGTATCCAACACCTATTATTTCGCGCGCTCGATTCGGACCGACGTGCAGGGACTTTCGGAGGATCGTGACATGATCGGCTGGGTCTTTCCCGACGGGGACGGGAACGGCGCGCATGTCAACGTCTCAGGCGGCGGTGTCGCGCGACACGCTCCCAACCGGGAGAACGCGGTGAGATTCCTGGAATACCTCGCGGGTGACAGCGCTCAGGCCTATTTCTCGGCGGGTAACGACGAGTATCCCGCCGTCGACGGCGTCGAGGTCGCGGCTTCAATCGCCACGCTGGGAGAGTTCAGGGGCGACGACGTGAGCCTCAGCGAGGTGGCCGGAAACGTTCCGGTTGCCCAGAGGATATACAATGAGGTGGGCTGGGAGTGATCCTCCCACATTGGCATCGAGGCGCCTCGCCCGCTCACCATGCACAGGACGGCCGGTGGGATGACCGGTGATCCAGTGCCGCGCCGGACGGCTCCCGGACAGTTTCCGGGGAGCCGTCAGGCACGGCGCCTGACTAAATTCCTGCACAGCAGAATGACCGGCGCCAGTCCTATCGCGGCCAGCACGAGACTGGGAACGGCGGCGCCTTCCAGCCGCTCGTCCGATGCGAGGCGGAAGGCCTGAACCGCCAGGGTATCGAAGTTAAACGGCCGCATGATCAGGGTTGCGGGCAGTTCCTTCATGATATCCACGAAGACGATCAGCGCCGCGGTCATCAGGCTTGGAGCGATTATGGGGACATGGACGTGCCTGAGCGTTCCATATGGCCCGCGCCCGAGCACGCGGCTCGCGGCGTCCATGTTGGGGCTGACCGAGGCCATTCCGCCCTCAAAGGCCCCGACCGCCGCGGCCAGAAAGCGGATCATGTAAGCCGTCACCAGCACCCAGATGGAACCCGTGAGAAGCAGACCCGTGGATACGCCGAACCGCTCGCGCATGAACGCGTCAAGCGAGTTGTCAAATGCCGCCAGCGGCACCATCAGGCCGACGGCGATCACGCCACCCGGCACCGCATACCCCAACCTGGAGACCAGCAGCGCCGACAGGCTGAAGCGCCCAGGACATATCCTCTGGAACGCTCCCAGCGCCACCGCTGCGGTGACGGTGACCGCCGCGCCGACACCCGCGACGGTGAGTGAATTGCGTATGAAGCCCATATATCGGCCGCTCAGCAGATCCTGCTCGGAGCCAATGGCCATCAAGGTCAGTCCGGCGGTCGGCACCAAAGCCCCCAGTGTCGCCGGCAGGATACATGAGGCGGTCGCCGCCCAGCGCCTGCCTCCGACCAGTTCCATCCGTGCCATCGTACCCTGTCTCTGGGCCAAATGGTATTGCTTCGCGCCGCGGTTCAGCCGTTCCAGCAGAGCGAGGCACAGCGCGAATCCGAGAAGGCCTGACGCCAGCTGCGCCGCCGCCGCCCTGTCGGCCATGGAAAACCAACTGGTATAGATGCCCGTCGCGAAAGTCTGCACACCGAAGTAGCTGACGGTTCCGAATTCGGCGATCGTCTCCATCGAGACCAGCAATACACCGGCGGCCACTGCCGGTCTCACCATCGGCAGCGAAACCGAGACGAACGACCGTACCGGCCCGCGACCGAGGGATCTTGCCGTAAGGAAAGCGTTCGCTCCCTGTCCGATGAATCCCGCGCGCGCCAATAGGTAGACATATGGGTAGAGCACGAGGGTAAGCATGGCCGCGGCCCCGCCGAGGCTCCGAATCTCCGGAAACCAGTAATCCCGCGGCGCCAGATCCATGACCTCGCGCAGCGTCGCCTGCACGATTCCGGGATGGTCCAATAGATGCGTGTATGCGTAGGCCAGCACGTAGGGAGGAAATGCCATCGGAATGACCAATGCCACTTCAAGGACTTTCCGCCCGGGAAATTCCGTCATGACCACCAGCCATGCGGTACTGACGCCAATGACGAATGTCGCCGCGGCGACGGTCATCACCAGGACCAGCGTCGTAAACGTGTATCCCGCCAGAACCGTATCGGCCAGATGGCCAAGGGTATCGGTCGTGCCCTGAAGCGCCGCGAGCAGCACCGCCAGGTAAGGCATTACGCACGTCGCGGCGACAATGGCGGCGGCGACGCCAAGCGCCGGGATTCCCGTCCGTCGTCTGACTTCCGCCATCGGCATTTCGGGTGCGAAACCTCGTTCTGGATGGATTGACCGGCTGCCCGGCCTTAAACCGGGTTCAATGGGCGACCGCAACCGGGATCGGTCGGTCCACCGGCTCACTTACCGCATGGTGACGGCCTGACGGGTGATTTCGACCGCCTTTCACTCCCGGGCCAAAGCGCCGCCCTTGCGTCACCTCCCCGAGAGCGCGGGAAACGGTCCGCGCCGTCCGCCCGCGGGAGGGCGCGTTCGCCAGGCCAGGCGCCCACTCCCGCCGCGGATCCGTCCCGGCCAGGATATCCCGCCGGTGGTGTGGTCGGGCGAAAGCGGTTACGGTCTTTGCGGTGTCGGTCGCCGCGCCGGGATTGAGTTCGGGGACGGGATCGGGTAAATCCGGATTCCGATCCGGTCGCCGCCGTGACCGGCCTCCGGTACCTCACCGCGCCGCCCGAAAGACCGCCCATGAAACGCTTTTCCCGGGATCGGATACGGAGATCGCAATGACGCGGGAATGTATGGCGCGAATTGTGTGACCGGTCGGGACGCGCTCCGGCGTTCCAGTGGGAGGTGACCGAATGCCGGGTGGGAACATGGTGGTTATCGGGAGTTCCGGCGCGATTGGCAATGCGTTGACGGCCCGCCTCGCCGCTTCCCGTCCCGAGTGCACCGTTCACGCCCTTTCCCGGAAGCGCATGGATTTTCCGTATGACAACGTCGTCGCGCGCGGGCTCGACTATCTGGATGAGAGCGCTCTGGAGGCCGCGTCCGCTATCGCGGCGGAGCGGGGACCGCTTGACCTCGTGATCGTGGCGACGGGCCTGCTCCACGATGCGGGCGTCATGCCGGAAAAGTCCCTGCGCGATCTTTCGTATGAAGGGTTCAGGCGTCTATTCGAGGTGAACGCGGCGCTGCCCGCGATGATCGCCAAGTATTTCATTCCGCGGCTGCGGAGGGACGGCCGCGCCACGTTCGCCGCGCTGACGGCGCGTGTCGGTAGCGTCTCGGACAATCGCCTTGGCGGCTGGTACGCCTATCGCGCCTCCAAGGCGGCGCTGAACATGGTGATCCGAAACATCGCGATCGAGACGGCCAGACGCCGCCGTGAGGCGGTCGTGGTCGGACTGCATCCCGGCACGGTCGACAGCGGTCTTTCCAGACCGTTCCAGGGAAACGTGCCGGAATCGCGGTTGTTTTCGCCCGAATACTCGGCGAGGCGGATGCTGGAGGTTCTGGATCGGCTGACGCCCGCGGACAGTGGCCATTGCTTCGCATGGGATGGTGGCAGGATCGAGCCATGAGCGGGTCACCGACGTGTCCGGGCGTCCGGACGGCTGGCGATCCCGTGACGGTCCCTCCAGGTTTCCGGACGTTATTATATTGCCGGAATCCCGCTCGGTATGCGCCGCCGGGCCGGAGCTTGCGTTCCCTGACGTAACCGGCCGTGACCACGCGATGGAACCCTATCCGCCGCGGGCAGTCCGCGCCGACCCGTCCCGTGCGTCACGCCGGAATCTTGCGGGGCATCACGGCGCCGACGGTGACGGCCTCGAGCGGTCCCGACGGGATAACCGATTGAACCCTCAGGCCATCCTACCGCAGCCCGGGATCGCCTGCGTGTCAGACTCCACCGCACCCGTCCGTCACCGGCGCGGCCGGGTCATCCGTTCGCGCGGTTATTTTCCGTCCTCCGGGGCCGGATACTGCATTCGGTGCAGCACGTCGTCCCAGGAGACCGTATTGCGCACGAATTCCTGCGACGCGTCTCGGGGTGGGCTGTAATCCCAGCTTGTCGGAGCGCCCCGCTCCATCGCCGCGTGAACGATCTGCCTATGTTTCTGCGAGGAGACGATCCGCTCGCGGATGGCGCGGCAGTCCCAGCGACGCGCGATTTCGGAGGCAAAGCCGTCGGCGATATCCCGATGTCCCGGATCCTCCGCCAGGTTGGTCAGTTCCGCGGGATCGGCCACGACATTGTAGAGCAGTGGCGGATCCTCGTCGCAGTGGATGTACTTGAACTCTCCCCGCCGGACCATAAGCATGGGATGGCTTGCGATTTCGGCGCAATACTCCGCCAGAACGGTCCGGTCCGGATCGGGCCGGCCGAGCGCCAGGGGCCAGAGTGACCTGCCGTCGAGGTCGGAACCGCGGTCGGGCCGCGCGCGCCCCCGCGAGGCGGCGATGTCCAGAAACGTCGGCAGCAGGTCTACCAGCGATACCGGCTCGGTGACCGTCTGCCGCTTCACCCCCGGGCCATGGATGACCAATGGAACGCGGGCGGAGTGCTCGAACAGGTTCATCTTGTACCAGAGACCGCGCTCGCCGAGCATGTCACCGTGATCGGCGGTCACGATAACGACGGTGCTGTCGAGCAGATCGGCCTCCCGGAGAGCCTGGACGGTTCTTCCGACCAGGGAGTCAAAATAGCTTACGTTCGCGTAATAGGCGTGCCGCGCGTCACGAATCTGCCCGTCGGTGACCGGGTCGGACTCCATACCGATTCCCCGCGCCAGCCTTCTGCTGTGCGGGTCATCCGCCGGGCCGATTGTCGGGAGATCGATCGAGTCGTGATCGTACAGATCCCACCATTCAGGGCGGGTGACATAGGGGTCATGCGGATGGATGAAGCTGACCGCCATCGCGAACGGGGCCGTTCCGTCCATCGCGTATTCGAATATCCGGCGGCGCGCCAGGAACGCCGTTTCCTCGTCGTATTCGAACTGAAACGTCGTGGCCGCGACACCGGCCTGCCGCACCGCGTCCATATTGTGGTACCATTTCGCGACCCGCTCGTCGGGACGTTCCCAGTCAGGCGTCCAGGCGTGATCGGCGGGGTAGATGTCGGTGGTCAGGCGCTCCTCGAAACCATGGAGCTGGTCGGGGCCCACGAAATGCATCTTGCCCGAAAGGCATGTGCTGTAGCCCATCGTGCGCAGGTAATGGGCGAAAGTGGGGGTCGACGGCGCGAACTCGCTGCCATTGTCGTAGGCTTCGATCCGGGTCGGCAGCCGCCCGGTCATGAAGCTTGCGCGGGAAGGCGCGCATAGCGGTGAGTTGCAATAGGCGTAGTCAAAGCGCGTTCCGTTCCCGGCGAGCGCTTCCATATGCGGGGTCCGGACCAGGGGATTGCCATACACGCCGGTGAACTGCGGCGCGAGTTGGTCGGCCATGATGAGGACTATGTTGGGTGGATTTGACATCTGACGACACCGTTGGATTTGGTTTCGGTTCGGGAAGGGAACCCGTGGTTTTGCCGGGCCACCCGACGGTGGAAGGATCCGTCGGGCCGGCCCCGGAGACCGGTCCCGGGGTTGACGCCGGGTCGCGCGGGGCCGCGACGGTATCTACCGTCACTCCGGCATGATCCCGATCCGCGCGCGACGGTCGCCCGCATACCGGTGCCATGAGATTCCGGGACGGTTCGGATACGGGAACCGGGGGAACGGGAGCGACGGGGATCGGGGTCGCACCCGGTTTCGGAAAGATCGCTGGCTGACGGCATCCGGGCCTTTCCCGTTGCTTTGAGGTGGTGAGGGGACGCTCCATCAAATCGTGAAGAGGGTCAAGTCCACCTTATCCGTAACTTCGCTGAAATGCCGAGGTCAATGATTTTGGTGGGTTACAAAGCGGTATAATACCCGCTAGTCTCCAATCGGAACGATAGGTAACCGGGAGAATTGACATGAAGCTGTTCCTGACTGGCGCCGCCGCGGTCGCGCTTGCCGCCGGCAATGTCCCGGAGGGCGCCCAGGCGGCGGAACTGGGAGCGGTGGACGAACCCATCCGCCTGGCGATCAACGAGTGGACCGGCCAGCACGTGTCGACCCATGTCGGGGGGTCCATGCTCGAAGCCGCGGGCTACAGGGTGGAATACGTCACCGCCGGTTACATGAACATGTATCAGGCGATAGCGGACGGCGAAATTCACGCGGCCCTGGAGATCTGGTCCTCCAATGTGTCGGACGACTACGGGAGAAAGCTTGAGGCCGGCGGTGTGGTCGAACTCGGCGACCTGGAACTCGAGGCCAGGGAAGGTATCGCCTATCCATCCCACGTGGCGGAAATCTGTCCCGGGCTTCCGGCCTGGGAGGCGCTCGCGGACTGCGCGTCGCGGTTCGCCACCGCCGAAACCCTGCCGATGGGCCGTCTGGTCGATTATCCCGCTGACTGGGGTACGCCGGGCGCCGACCGTATGACGGGGCTTGCCCTTCCGTTCAGGGCCGTCCCGGCGGGGTCGGAAGGAGCGCTTATCGCGGAACTGCGCGCCTCCACGGAGCGGGAGTCACCGCTGCTGATCGTGTTCTGGCAACCCCATTGGGCGATGTCGGCTTACGACGTTCGGTTCGTGGACCTTCCGGTCGGCGAGGACGCCTGTTTCGAGGATCCGGCATGGGGGCCGAACCCTGACGCCGTGAATGACTGTGACTTCGCGCCGAGCCGTATATTCAAGGCCGCGTGGTCCGGCATGCGGGAGAAGTGGCCGGCCGCTTTCGAGATACTCTCGAACTACACTCTTTCCGTCGAGGACCAGCAGCCGATGATGGGTGCCGTGGACGTGGACGGCGGTTCCGTCGAGGAGGTCGTCGCCTCATGGATGGCGGCTAACGGTGACAAGTGGCGGCCTGTGGTGGACGCGGCGCTGAACTGACCCGCGGAAACGGGCCGATTCCCTTGAACCCAGCCCGGGTTCAGGGGCCGGGTGGGGGCCTGGCCCGCCGCGCAGGCGGGCGGGTCTTCGGCGGAACGGGCCGGCCGCGGTGACGGGAGCCGCGATGCCGCGGGACGGCGCTTCCAGCGGGCCGACGGTGCGGGCCGGTGGACTCTGGCAGGTATTCGGGGCCAACGCGACGGTGGCGTTGCCCGATGAGGTGGCGTTGGGTGGATCCAGCGCTGACATAGCGGGACGGCTTCTGGAGAAGGGGCTGAATCCCGCCGTGCGCGGAGTGAGTTTCGATGTCGCGCCCGGCGAGCTTTTCGTGATCATGGGACTTTCGGGCTCCGGCAAATCGACGCTGGTCCGCTGTATCTCGCGTTTGGTGGAGCCAACCGCGGGTAGTGTCGAAATCGAGGGAGAGGATATCCTCGCCGCTTCGAAGGCGCGGATGACGGAGCTCCGCCGTTCCAGGATGGGCATGGTGTTCCAGCATTTCGGGCTGTTTCCCCACATGACGGTGCTGGATAACGTGGCCTTTCCGCTGAAGGTGGGGGGAATGGCGCGCCGCGCCCGCCACGAGAAGGTGATGCCGATCATCGAAATGGTGGGGCTGGACGGTCGGGAGCGGGCCTATCCGCGTGAGCTTTCCGGCGGACAGCGACAGAGGGTCGGGATCGCCCGGTCGTTGGCCGGAGACTGCACGGTCTGGTTCCTGGACGAGCCGTTCTCCGCGCTTGATCCCCTGATCCGGCGACAGCTGCAGGACGAATTTCTGGAAATCCGGACCCGGCTCAACACGACGATCGTCTTCATAACCCATGACATCGCCGAGGCGCTGAAGCTCGCCGACCGGATCGCGATCATGCGGGACGGAGAGATCGTGCAGATCGGGACACCAACGGAAATCGTTCTCAGGCCGGTCGACGGATATGTCAGTCAGTTCTCAAGGGATGTCGCGAGGGGTCGGCACGCCAAGGTTGGCTCGATCATGCGCACGGAAGGTGAGATGGGGGAATGCGGGGGCCCGGGGCTGCGGGCCGACATGACGTTGGAGACGGCGTTGGCGTCCTGCATGTCGCTTTACGATCCGGTGCCGGTCCTTGACGATGACGGAGCGGTTATTGGAATGGTGCATCCCGCCGATCTCGCCTCCTCGCTGCAGGTGGAGGAGTCATGAGGGCCGGAGGGCTCGCTGAATGACCGCGGGGTGGCCCGGATTATGATTCCAGGGCGTTCACCAGCGGTTCCGGCGGCATTGGCGGCACTTCTGGCGGGTGCGCTGTGCCTGACGCTGGAGTCGGTCGCGCCATGGCTTGCGCGTTTTCCCGCGAACTGGACGTTACCGGCGACCGATTGGGCGGGAACGTTCCTTGAATGGCTACTGCTTGGACTCAAGCCGGCGGCGAGGTGGTTCTCCTGGCTTCTGGGCTACCCGATGCTGTGGGCCAACGCGGCGCTGGGCCAGACCCCATGGCCGCTGATGATCGGGACCGCCACCGCGATCGGCTGGTATCTCGGCGGACTGCCAATGGCGGCGCTGGGGCTCGGCGGTCTCGGTTTCGTCCTGCTGTCAGGTTATTGGGTCGAGAGCATGAACACGCTCGCCCTTGTCGCCGTCTCGGTTCCCCTGGCGCTCGCGGTCGGCGGCGTCATCGGGGTGGCGGCAAACGAGTTCCCGCGGATCAAGTCCTCCGTTCAGGCGGCGCTTGACGTGATGCAGACCGTGCCGACATTCGCTTACCTGACCCCGTTGCTGCTGCTGTTCGGGTTTGGCCCGGTCGTAGGCATGATCGCGTCCGCGATATACGCCGCTCCTCCCATGGCGCGCAATGTCATACTCGGCCTCGAGCGCGTTGATCCCGAGGTCAGGGAGGCGGCGGTCATGTCCGGCGGAACGAGGATCCAGCAACTCCTGCTCGTGGAGATTCCCTCGGCGGCCCGACAGATCATGGTCGGCGTCAACCAGTGTCTGATGGCCGCGCTTTCCATGGTGATCATCGCCGCCGTCATCGGGGGATTCAATGACATTGGCTGGGAGGTGCTGCTGACCATGCGAAAGGCCCAGTTCGGCCTTGCGCTGATGGCGGGCCTGGTGATCGTCGTCTTCGCCATCGTCATAGACCGGATGAGCGCCGCCCTGGCGCATGAGCGCCGTCGCGGCGATCCGCGGGTGGCTTATGGAATTGTCGCCCTCTCCGTGCTGGTCGTTCTGGTATTCCAGGCCCGGCTTCCGGATCCCTCCACGCTGACTTTCCTCGATCCGGCGGCCGAGCGCGTGGACAGGGCGCTTGGAGAGTTCACCGCCAACAACGGAGAGGCTCTGAACCAGTTCCGTAACGGTGCGATGTTCTATGTGCTGCTTCCCCTGAGGATCGGTTTGGACGAAGCGGCGCTTCCGTTCACCTGGGGCTTCCAGTGGACCGCGACGATGAGCGCCGGCCTGTTCGCCGCGGCCGCTGTGGCGGGCGCGTGTCTGGCGCTATCGGGCCGCGCGGTGTCCGGACTGCTGCTTGTCATCGGCAGCGGGATCATCGAAACCGGGATAGCGAATCTGCCCTGGCCGTTCGTCCTTGTCGCCACGTTTTCGCTGGCATGGGTTGCGAGCGGACGGAGACTGGCGATCCTCTGTGTGGCGCTGCTGGCGACGGTACTGGTCAGCGGGCTCTGGGAACGGGCGCTTCTGTCACTCTATCTTTCTGGCGCCGCGGTGTTCGCCTGCGCCGTGGTCGGAGGCGCCATCGGGCTTCTGTGCGCCGTGGCGCCATCCATCTGGCGGGTCGTGCGGCTGGTATGTGACATGCTTCAGACGATTCCCCTGTTCGTTTTCCTGATTCCCGTTCTGATGTTTTTCCAGATCGGAGAATTCAGCGCGTTTCTCGCCATTTGCGCCTACGCGATCGTGCCGATGATCCGGTATACGCGCCACGGGCTCGTGATGACTCCGCCCGAACTTCTGGAAGCCGCGGTCGCCAGTGGCGCTACACCCTGGCAGATCATGCGTGACGTCCGCGCGCCCTACGCCGCGCCGACGGTATTGCTGGGGCTGAACCAGACCATACTCTACGCCTTCGCGATGCTCGTGATCGCGGCGCTCATCGGAACGACCGGGCTCGGGCAGTCGATCTACCTCGCGCTTGGCTCCGCCGATGTCGGCCTGGGAGTTTCCGCCGGAGCGGCGATGGCTATACTCGCCCTGATCTGCGACCGGCTCGTTCAGGCGTTCGCCGAGGGGCGCCGGACGGCGTTGGGGCTTTGATCACGGTTCTGGCTCCCGCCGCGCTGGCGACCTTTGCGGCGATCTTCTGGGGTGTCTGGTGGATTCCGGTTCGTTATCTGGAGACACTTGGCCTTCAGGGCGCCTGGGCGGGGCTGGTGATGAATCTGGGGGCGTTCCTGCTGGCGGCGACATGGGTGCTCCTGCGCGGGATACGGCTTCGGATCGATGCCCGGGCGGTCGCCGGCGCCGCTTTCATCGGGCTGGCGGTTACCTTCTATTCCACGGCGCTGAACCATACGGATGTCGTGCGCGCGGTGCTGCTGTTCTATCTCGCGCCGGTCTGGAGCAAGATCCTGGAGCGCGTGTTTCTGGGAATGCCCTGGCGGTGGACCTCAACCATGGCCCTGGCGGCCGCCCTCGCGGGCGCTTGCCTGGTGCTGGGCGGTAGGGTCAGCATCGATTCGCTGAATTTGGGAGACCTGCTGTCGCTCGCCTCCGGCATGGCGTGGTCCGCTGGCGCGGCGCTCACTTTCGCGGGCCGGTCCACGAACACGATCTCGCTGACGACGGTGACGGCGTTCTTCGCCGTTCTCGCCGCGGTGCCGTTCGCCTGGGCGTCGGGGTTGCCGGACTCCGGACGCGAGTTGGGCCTGGCGATGCCGGTTGGCATCGGTACCGGCGTGGTTTACGTGCTGCCGATCATGATGATGACACTCTGGAGCGCCCGGCGTCTCGCTCCAACGACGCTTACCTTCCTTCTCACCGTGGAGATCGTCTCCGGAGTGGCCTCCAGCGCCATCCTGCTGGACGAGCCATTCGGCGCGATGCAGCTGTCCGGTGCGGTGCTTATCGTGATCGCGGCGATGAGCGAGATTCTTTTCCAAAGGGGTCGGCCGGCCATGGAAACGCCGGATTTCCCCAACCCGGGCCGGGAGTGAGGCAATCGGAATCCCTTCGGTTCTCTTGGTATTCTTCCCGCCCGTGATGCCACCGACACCGACCGGGTGACTCCGTTCGGCGTCTTGAGAACGCCGGTCAATCCCGCCCTTGTCCCGGAGACCTCTCGCCCACGTGTTCCTATGCATGCGCACCCTGCTCGACGGTCTGGCGGCGCTGGCGCTGGGCGCGGTCACGCTGCCCGCCAGCCCGGAGCACGCCGTCCCCATGCCGGCGAAACCCAACGAAACGCGGAAACGCGCCTTCGGGATCCTGAAGGTCGATCCGGCAAAGGGTGTTGCCATGCAGGCGCCGGGCTGGAGCCGCCGGTATCCGCCGAATGTACCTTGCCTGCGGGGCGATCGCTCACTGGCGCCGCCCGGAAGTTCCGCCTGGAGACCGGCGGCTATTCGCTGCAAGTCGGGCGCGAAGGTGATCAGGGCGGCGACGGCTGCGATAGGGATGGCCGTCTGCCGCTATCGCGCGTTCGCATCCCGTTCCGAGCGGGCCGCGTAACGCTTCGCCATGTCTTCGGCAAGACGCGCCATGTCAGCGCGATATTCGGCCTGCATGGTCTTCATGCGTTCCTCCGGCACGGCGATGCGCCGGTCCAGTTCGTGAATGTCCGGCGCGTCTTCCACGATCACAATATAGACCCGGATTCGTTATCGAGAAAGGGGCGGCCCGCCTGTAACCATTCATTCCGGGGAGGATTATGGAACCGCGCGTGCGGGGGGGGGGGGGGGGTAACTGGTTTGAGAGACATCGGATCCCGGAATCGCGTTG
>JAPOUP010000336.1 GCA_026708635.1 Rhodobacter sp. | reverse complement strand
TACCGCTTGTCCGTCACTTCATACGCAAAGCCTCCAGACCGCTGGAAGATTACGCCATGTCCTTGACAATTTCGACCAATCGATGGCAGTCGTCACGAACCCCGGGTAGGGGGACAATCCGTACGCATTGTGCTCCTACCCTGGTTCCGACACGGTTTTCCGGGTGATGTCAGTGAGTGAAGTATGGACACTTTCATCGGGCAGGTTGTCTATGAGCGGACCGCGGGTGTATCCCGGATTGGTTGCCGGGTAACTATAGCGGCCCATTCCCGTCGTTCGAGGCAATCGGGCAGGCTTTGGTACATGGCCCCGCAACACCGTCGCGGCATACGAGAATCTCGATCACCAGCCACTTTGGGCCACACCCGCGGACCGCTTCAGGCCAGCGCGGCCCAAACCACTGTGTCATGACGCGCACGAGCCAGCCCACGCGATCGAAATCGCCTCGCCGGAAGTCCTGGACGGAGCTGATTGACGACATCTGCAATGGCACCTGGATCAACCCCCTGACCGGCGGCCGTCCGCACACATCATTTTCCAGTCAGATCGTCATCGAAGACTCGCTTGCGTCCAGGGAAGCCGAACTTGTCGGCTCGATCGGGTTCGATCCACCTTATACCATTGTCTCTGACCAGACTACCCATGGGGTCCTGGGCGAACGGATCGCCCGGTCTCTCTCGTCGCTCGGAGCTGTCAGGGAAATCATTCTTGATCACCCGCATGCCGATATGCCGACGGTACGCGCCCTGTCAGATCAGCTTGAACCGCAGCACTCGGTCGTTGCCGTCGGATCGGGCACCATCAATGATCTGGTCAAATTCGCGACATGCCTTCGACAGCAACGCTACTGTGTTTTTGCCACAGCCGGGTCCATGAATGGTTACACATCCTCGACAGCCTCAATTACGCTCGACAGCGGACTCAAGACGTCAAGGCCGGCCCAGTTGCCGACCGGAACCTTCGTTGATCTCGAAGTGTGTGCCGCGGCGCCGCCATGGCTCAATGCGGCTGGATTTGGTGATTCACTTTGTCGCTCAACCGCGCAGATCGATTGGTGGATGTCCCATCGCCTGTTAGGGACACTCTACCGTCACGAACCCTACCTGATTGAAATCCCCGATGAACTCAATCTCATGGCGCATGCCGGTGGCATAGCCAGCGGTGATCTCGAGGCAGTTGGCACCCTCTTCAGGGTCCTGACCTTGTGTGGATTGGGTATCGCCTTCACGGGTGTGTCCAATCACGGTTCCATGGGAGAGCATCAGATCTCCCATTACATCGACTGTTTTGCCGGTGACCGGCATCCAGGGTCAATTCATGGTCAGCAGGTCGGCGTGGCAACTCTGACCATGGCGCGCATTCAGCAGTCCATGCTGGACTCCGAATACCCACCTGTCATCGCTCCCACCGAGATTGATCTTAACGACATGACACGGCGAATGGGCGAGGATGTTGCGCGGCAATGCGCTAAGCAACTGGGCCGTAAATCCCTGGACGGGAGAGGAGCCGACCGGATCAACGAGACGCTGGCCGGAATCTGGCCCGAGTTGCGATCCGAATGTCTTGAGATCGTCGTTCCGGTTGATCGGATGCGAACCCTCCTGGCGCGGGCAGGCGGGCCGGTGACGGCGGGGGATTTGGGGTTGGCGGTCGAATTCTATCGGGAGGCCGTCTGTCATGCCCACGAAATGCGTGACCGCTATACATTTTCCGATCTTGCGGCGGCATCAGGTGCTTTGCCGGCGCTTGCGCGGGTGGAACGTTAGACGATGCGACCGATTGCCGATATGCCCCCCGCTACCGCACGGGCCGTTCGGTATGTCCTGTGCGATATTGATGACACGATAACCACGGACGGACGGCTGCCGGGCAGCGCCTATCAGGCACTTGAGGATCTCGACGATGCGGGCATTGCCGTCGTGCCGATAACCGGGCGTCCCGCCGGTTGGTGTGACATGATCGCGCGCTTCTGGCCAGTTGCCGGAGTGGTCGGTGAGAACGGTGCGTTTTATTATGCGTATGATGCCGAGCTGTGTCGGATGATACGCAGCATCCACCCGGATCTTGAACGGCATCTCGCCAACGGCGCGCGGTTTGGCCGGATCATGGACCGGATCACCCGGGAAGTGCCTGACGCGGCCATTTCCGCCGACCAGCCATTCCGGATCGCCGATCTCGCCATTGACTATTGTGAGGATGTCACGCGGCTTGGCGCCAGTGACATCGCACGGATCGAACGGATTTTTGTCGAGGAAGGGGCCGTCGCCAAGGTCTCGTCCATCCATGTCAATGGCTGGTTCGGTCGCTATGACAAACTGTCGATGACGCGAAGATTCGCGTCCGACATCCTGAATGCCGACATAGAGTCGCGGAACGCGGAATTTGTCTTTGTTGGCGACAGTCCCAATGACGCACCCATGTTTGACTTTTTCACCAACGCCTGTGGCGTTGCCAATGTCCGCGACTTTATGGGGCAGATGCCGGCCAGGCCAGGATGGGTGGCGCACTCACGGGGCGGAACGGGGTTTCGCGAAATCGTGGATCACCTGCTTGAAGCTCGGACGAAAGGATAGAAAACATGGCTACCGAAGCGGACGTTCGGCGGGACATCATTGACGCCTGCCTGGAGATGAACGCCAACGGACTGAATCAGGGCACATCGGGCAACATTTCGATACGGCATGAGGAGACCATGCTGATTTCACCATCCGCGACTCCCTACAGGAAACTGACACCGGACATGATCGCGGCCATGGATCTGTCCGGGGACATGACGGGAGAGTGGGATGGGCCGCGCAGGCCGTCAACCGAATGGCGGATCCACTGGCGACTGATGAATACCAGGGATGATGTCACGGCGATTGTCCATGCCCACCCTCCCTACAGCACAAGCCTGGCGATCCTTCGCATGCCTATACCGTCATGCCACTACATGATTGCGGCATTTGGCGGGACCGATGTCCGTTGCGCGGGGTACGCAACCTTTGGCTCGCCTGAACTTTCCGATCTGGTAATCGAGGGTATCCAGGGGCGCAGCGCATGTCTGCTCGCAAATCATGGGATGATCGCCGTGGGGCTGGGGATCGAGCAAGCGATGTGGCGCGCTGTCGAACTCGAGACAATTGCCAGGCAGTATTATCTGGCAATGCGCGCGGGGGATCCTGCTCTTCTCAGCAGGCGGGAAATCGATGACACCATGGAGATGCTGGCGGGGTACGGTGTTCCTGACGGCTGATCCGTGACCCCGTCCCGCCCTTCCACCCAATCAGCGTGTTCGTGAACGACCTGGGAGACCGGCGGCGTGCTGCAAGAGGCAAAGTCGGGAACCCGGGTCACAACGCGGAACGAAGAAGGTTCAAGGCGCACCGACATCCGACTGGCGTATCTGGAGGGATATCCGGCGCGCTGTGCGCCTAGGGTCCGGCGGTGGACGGGACGTGCGCGGGAATTGCGTCCCGACGTAGGCACGTCTATAGATTCCGCGGCGGGCGAACCGACTTCATGGAGAGCGGAGTGTCACGAGCGTTGATCTTTCCGGGGCAGGGGGCCCAGACTATCGGGATGGGCAGGGCGCTCGCCGAAGCTTACCGGGACGCGGCTCTGGTTTTCGAGGAGGTCGATGAGGCGCTGGGCGAAAGGCTCAGCTCGATCATCTGGGACGGTGACCTGGACGCCCTGACCCTGACCCGTAACGCTCAGCCCGCATTGATGGCGACGTCGATGGCCGCCATGGCGGCGCTAGGGTCGGAAGGTGTTTCGGTGGAATCGGCGTCCCATGTCGCGGGCCATTCGCTGGGAGAGTATTCCGCCCTGGTCGCGTCCGGAGCGCTTTCGCTATCGGATGCGGCGCGGCTTCTGAGGGTGCGCGGTAGCGCGATGCAGGAGGCGGTTCCGGTTGGTGAGGGCGCGATGGCCGCGATCCTGGGTTTGGACCACGGTGCCGTAGCCTCGGTTGCCGAACGGGCGGCACAGGGTGAAGTCTGCGTGGCGGCGAACGATAATGATCCAAGTCAGGTGGTGGTCTCTGGCACCAAGGCCGCGGTGGAGCGCGCGATCGAGATCGCGAGGGACCGCGGAGCCAGACGGGCGATCCTGCTGCCGGTCAGCGCGCCATTCCACTGCGAACTGATGGCTCCCGCGGCGTCAAGAATGGCCGATGAACTCAGCGACGTGGAACTCAGGCCGCCCAAAGTCAATTTCGTCGCGAATGTGTCGGCGAGCGTGGTCAGCGATCCAACGGAACTGCGGAGGTCGCTGGTAGACCAGGTGACGCATTCGGTACGCTGGCGCGAAAGTGTCGAGGTGATGATCGGGAACGGTGTGAGCGAAATCTGGGAAGTTGGTGCCGGCAAGGCGCTGAGCGGCATGGTGCGGCGTATTGACCGATCGATACGGTTGCGTGGAGTTGGCACGCCCGAGGAGGTCAGGGCGGTGGTGGAAAGCCTTACGGAAAGCTGAGCGGACATGTTTGATCTTACTGGAAAGAACGCTCTGGTGACCGGAGCCTCCGGTGGCATCGGAGGCGCGGCCGCGCGGGCGCTTCATGAGGCTGGTGCCGCGGTTGGTTTGAGTGGCACGCGGTTCGGGCCACTGGAGTCACTTGCCGCGGAACTCGGCGACAGGGCCTATGCGCTGCCCTGCGACCTCGGCGATCCGGCGGCGATGAAAGCGCTTCCCGATCAGGCGTATGGAGCCATGGGTTCGGTTGACATTCTCGTGAACGCCGCGGGCATAACCCGTGATCAACTGTTCATGCGGATGGGTGATGAGGAATGGGCCGAGGTGCTTGCCGTAAACCTGACGGCCGCCATGCGGCTTTGCCGCGCAACCATACGCGGAATGATGCGCGGGCGGTGGGGACGGATCATAAATATCGGTTCCGTCATCGGCTCTACCGGCAATGCGGGGCAGGCAGGTTACGCCGCCGCCAAGGCCGGGATGGTCGGTCTTTCGAAATCATTGGCCCTCGAGGTGGCGAGCCGTGGCATTACGGTCAATGTGGTGGCTCCGGGCTTCATCGCAACCGCCATGACGGATGGTCTGGACGACAGCCGGAAAGCGGCCATTCTAAACCAGGTTCCGTCGGGACGGATGGGTGAGGCGGAGGAGGTCGCCGCGGCGGTGGTCTATCTGGCGAGTCGCGAGGCAGGATACGTGACGGGAGCGACGCTGCATGTTAACGGCGGTCTGTCGATGATTTGAAGCCCGGGTGGATCTTCCGGTGCCTGAGTGTACACGCCGGATTGGTGTCGGAGGCGAGGATGCGGGGCGGTAACTGTTTTGGCCCGGTTGCGGGCGCGACTTCGGGTGGCAGGTGTTTGGCGTTTTCATTTCCCCAAACGGGATCCAGTCACCCAGAGAGCGGATAACGGCGCCGGGCATGACGGGCGTCCAGAGCGGGACGGACGGGCGACAAACCGTTTGCCATAGTGAATCGATGTGATATTCAGGCTGTGAAAATACCGTCGAATTCGAATGCGTCTGGCCTTGCCACGGATTCCGGGGCGGCTATGATCGCCCGTGAAGGGCAGAACTGAGGAACGGGCGGTGCCCCACGAAATATGAGGACGAGATGAGCGACATCGCGGATCGCGTAAAAAAGATTGTGGTCGAGCACCTGGGTGTAGAGGAGGAGAAGGTCGTGGACACAGCCTCCTTTATCGATGACCTGGGCGCGGATAGCCTCGACACGGTGGAATTGGTCATGGCGTTCGAGGAGGAGTTCGGCATCGAGATCCCCGATGATGCCGCGGAAACCATTCAGTCATTCGGGGACGCGGTAAAGTTCATCACCGATAATTCCTGACCCGGTTCAGTAACGACGGTTTCGGGCGGTGTCCGGATGGATACCGCTCCGTTCCTGACATTGGACGCTTGATGGCCCGTAGCCCGTTTGCACCGCCTTTATCCGGTTGGTTGTATCGGGCGGTACAAACCCCTGTGCGGTGAGCGGCTTTTGGCTGCCGTGACGCAACGGGACAGGCGGGGCCGGTTTTCCGTGAGGGACCCCGGGAATTAGGGGAACGGCCTTCGACGGCGGAATCCCGGAGAAGAATGTCCTGAAATACCATGCGGGGCGATCGCGCGCGGCTATATCATCGGTAAGCGATTGCGGCCCGCGCGGCTGTGGCGCGGACTGTATTGGCGGATATGTCGGGCTGCCGCCGCATTCGTGAAGCGTTATGTCCGCCGTTGGTCCGTCCGCGGCGCGCGAACGCGTGACCGGGGGTCCAATTTCACTTGCCGCTCGGGCTATGGCGTTGGTATCAGGTTTAGGGAAGGATGCGGCGTCAAGGAGAGGCCGTGCATGGAGAAGTAGCTCATGCGTCGTGTGGTGATTTCCGGGCTTGGACTTGTCACGCCGCTGGCATGCGGGGTTGAGGAGACGTGGTCGCGTCTGCTTTCCGGTCAGTCCGGAGCCGGACCGATCCAGCGTTTTGACGCAAGTGGAATGATAACCAAATACGCGTGCGAGATCAGGCGTGGAGACGGCAGCGACGGCACCTTCAATCCCGATGACTGGATGGCGCCGAAAGACCAGCGAAAGGTCGACGACTTCATTCTGTACTGTATCGCCGCCGCGGAGCAGGCGGTTGGTGACAGTGGCTGGATGCCGGAAGACGAGGAGGGGAGACTCCGGACCGGCGTTCTGGTCGGTTCCGGCATCGGCGGATTGGGCTGGATCGAATCGATGTCGATTACGCTCAGGGAGCGGGGAACCAGACGGGTGTCTCCATTTTTCATCCCGGGTTCGCTGATCAATCTCGTGTCCGGTCAGGTATCCATCAAGTATGGTTTCAAGGGACCCAACCACGCGGTGGTGACCGCCTGTTCGACGGGCGCTCATGCGATCGGTGACGCCGCGCGCCTCATACAGTGGGGCGACGCTGATGTAATGGTCGCCGGTGGCACCGAGAGCCCGATCTGCGCCATAGGCGTGGCGGGCTTCAACGCCTGTAAGGCGTTGAGCACGAAATGGTCCGAGGAGCCGCACCGTGCCAGTCGCCCGTATGACACTGACCGTGACGGGTTTGTCATGGGGGAAGGTGCCGGGGTTGTGGTTCTCGAGGAATTCGAGCACGCCGTGAGGCGCGGCGCGAAAATCTACGCCGAGGTTCTGGGCTATGGCCTGTCCGGAGACGCTTACCATATCACCGCTCCGTCGGAGGATGGCGATGGAGCGCGTAGGTCGATGGAGGCCGCGCTCAAACGGGCGGGTATGGAACCTCGGGCGGTTGATTACATCAATGCTCACGGAACGTCGACGATGGCCGATTTGATTGAACTCAACGCGGTTGAGGCCCTTTTGGGAGATAAGGCGTGTGAGGCGGCCATGTCCTCGACTAAATCGGCCACCGGGCATCTTCTTGGCGCCGCTGGGGCGATAGAGGCGATTTTCTCCGTTCTGGCGGTCCGCGACCAGGTTGCGCCGCCGACGATCAACCTCGAGAATCCGGAAGTTGAGTCGACGCTGAACCTGGTGCCGTTGGTTAGTCAGGAGCGCGAGATCAACGTCGCGCTATCGAATTCCTTCGGCTTCGGTGGAACCAACGCGTCATTGTTGCTGGGTAAGGTTACCGGTTGATGTGGAAGGCGCTGGCGTCGAATGCCATAACGCTGTTCATTGTTGTCCTGATCCCTTTCGGTGGCATGGTTGGATGGGGGCAGAGCCAGTTCGACGCTGCGGGGCCGCTGGCGGAGCCGTTCTGCCTGAGGGTGGCCCCGGGCACCCGAATGGACGGCCTCTCGAATGATCTGGCGGAGCGGGGCGCGCTTCAGAGGCCATGGATCATGCGGGTCGGCGCGCGATATTCCGGCAAGTCGTCGGAAATCAGGTTTGGGAGTTTTCTCGTTCCGGCGGGCGCGTCGATGCGGGAGATCGTCGAAATCGTCACACGGGGAGGACGCTCGACCTGCGGTGTGGAAATCGTTCACCGAATTGGCGTAAGCCGGATTGAGACCCGCGTAAGGGAGATCGATCCACTGACCGGGCGATACGTCCGACTGGCGGAATTCGTGCCGGAAGCCGAAAGCGGCGAGCCTCCGGACGCCTATCTCGAAGCGCGCTCGCGAAAGGACACGAGGATTCGGATCGTTCTGGCGGAAGGTGTGACAAGCTGGCAGGTCGTTGAGGGCCTGAACGCCCTGGACATCCTGACGGGTGGCGTTTCGTCCGTGCCGGACGAAGGGTGGCTGGCACCCGACAGCTACGAGGTATCGGTCGGCGATGACCGCGGCGAACTGCTTGCGTCGATGGAGGCAAGACAGCGCGGGCGGCTTGAGCGGGCGTGGGCGAACAGAGACCGGGAACTGCCGATTGACTCGCCCGAGGAGGCGCTGATTCTCGCTTCGATAGTCGAGAAGGAAACCGGCGTGCCCGACGAGCGCGGCCTCGTGGCGGGCGTATTCATCAATCGGCTTAGGGAAGGCATGCCGCTCCAGACCGATCCCTCGGTGATATACGGGATTACGAACGGTCGCGGCGGTCTCGATCGGGGATTGCGACGCAGTGAGCTGGATGCCGAATCGCCATACAATACCTATTTGATTGGAGGGCTGCCACCGACACCTATCGCGAATCCGGGACAGGCGAGCATCCAGGCGGCGCTCAATCCGGACCAAACCGATTTTCTGTTCTTCGTGGCTGACGGTACCGGTGGCCATGCGTTTGCGGTGACTTTGAGCGAACATAATGCGAATGTCGCGAAATGGCGCGAGATAGAGGCGCGGCGAAACAGTCAGTAGCGTTATGGTCAGGGCGGGTGACGTAAAATCGTTTGTAAGGAACACCGGGGTACCGGGGTCCGGAGGTCGATCTGTCCAACTCTGGCGCGAGTGTCGCCGAGGAACGAGACAATTGGTGTGGCCGAACTTTATTTGTGATTGCGACTCGCGGATACCCACCATGGCGTTGCGGCGCAAGGTAACAAAAGCTACCCGATTTCCCTGAATGGCTGGCGGGTCTGGCCGTCGCCGCCTCCCCTTTCTTTCGACGGCTCGGGACTATCCCACGCTCCCCGCCTTCGCATGGCCAGAGTGGTG
>JAPOUP010000255.1 GCA_026708635.1 Rhodobacter sp. | reverse complement strand
TCGCCGCCGACGGCAGGCGGATCCGCGGCGCCAGCGGCGACGGCGACGGACACCACGAGACCGTGGCCCCCGTCGACCACGCCTCCGGCGCGCCCTTCGCGCTCCCGACTTCGACGACGGGGGCGGGGAGCTGGCGGCCACGCGGGACCTCCTTGAGCGCACCGACGTCCGGGGAAAGGTGGTCACCCCCGGCACCCCGCGCACGACGCGCGGCTGGTCACGCGGCGCCGCGGCGCGGACTATGTCCTCAACGTCAGGGGCAACGCGCCGGAGACCTTCTCCGCGCCCGGCGGCATCGACTGGGAGCGGGACGCCACCGGCCGCTTCGCGGAGGACCCCGACAGGGCGCGCGGGCGGATCGAATGGCGGAGCGTCGACGTCATGACCCCGCTCCCGCGCATGCTCAACTATCCCGGCGTCCGCCAGGTCGCCCGCGTCACCCGCCACCGGGAAGCGGGCAGCGTGGGATAGTCCTGGAGCACAATTCATGTCGAGCGCGATATCGGCGTGGCAAACAGCGCAGCGGCGCAAAATCCGAGC
Source organism: Rhodobacter sp. (assembly GCA_026708635.1). Lineage (GTDB taxonomy): Bacteria > Pseudomonadota > Alphaproteobacteria > Rhodobacterales > Rhodobacteraceae > JAPOUP01. The sequence goes on along the minus strand of JAPOUP010000255.1, from coordinate 8,526 downwards.
GATCATGGCTCGAACACGGACCATCGACGCATATATCAGGGTAGGTCATCCGTTGATTGTCCGCCCCTCCTCGTAGCGGAACGAAACCGGACAGCAGGCGCACGCTTGCGTCGGATCGGGCAGACGGTGCGAAACCGGCGAACAGAGAAGCTCTGCGGCGCTTTGGGCTGTCGGCACGACGAGGCGGGATCAGTTTTGGTGAGCCTCTTCAGCCAAGGCTGGCGGCTTTTGCCCCACGTCCGGAGCAGGAAACCCTTGACCCATGCGGCGGCGCTCGTAAAGGCCGAGCGCGTGCAAGGGAAAATACTGGCGGTAAAGTACGTAGTCCAGAAGCGCGGTTCGGAAAAAAACTCCGGCCATGTCTTGTTTAGGCCAAGTCCCTTCCGCGTCTTGGGTATCGAGTAGGAAACCGACGCCTCTTGAAATCGCGGACCAGTCCTTTTCGTGCGCTTCAAGGAGCGCGATTAGCGCCCATGCGGACTGGATGACCTGACTCTCATGGTGCGCGACATAGCGGCCGGTCAGGCAACCGCTATGGTGCTCGCCCCATCCCCCGTCCTCAAGCTGGCGGTCGAGCAGCCACTGGCAGGCCGAACGCAACGCTGGATCATCTTCCGGATCCGCCCCAGCGGCGATGAGGCCCCTGATGCCAAAAAGCGTGCCATAAATATACTGGACACCCCACACGCCACGCCAAGAGCCATCGACTTCCTGGTTCCGGCGGAGCCATGAAGCCGCGCGGGAAATGGAATCGGACACGCCCGCATGGCTCGCGGCCTCCGGAAAGTACCACCGGTAAGCGGCGAGCGCCGCCAGGCAAGAGGCGCTGCACTCGACAAAGGAACTTTCGGTCATCGACTCGCCGAACATCTCCGCGGGATTGAGCCATTCCAGGCCAAGGGCCGAGCGTTTGGCCTCGTAGCTACCGAATCCGCCGTCTCGGTTCTGGGAACGCATCATGAAGGCTGACGCATCGGCTAGGACGGTCGGGTCGGCATCGCAGTCGTGAATGGCAACAATTCCGAGCATCGCCTCTGCGGTGCAGTCGCTCACCGGCCAGCCATGCCAGCCGCCGGCGAAGCACCAGCCGCCCTTAGGGTCCGACCGGAAGGCCTCGCGAAACCCCTCGAAACTGGTGCCAACCTGCTCTCCGACCAGAAAATCCGCGCCACGCTGGACCGCTCCGCGACACCCTTCTGGGTCAGGCAGGGTGGCCAGCGCCTGCAACGCGAAGCCCGTGTCCCATGACGCGCTTCTCGCGCCGGTGACACGTAAGCCCTCGTCCTCGTCCTCCCAGACCCACCCGTCCAGCTTCGTAAGAGCCGTCTGGCAATCGGCATCCTCCGGATCATGCAGCCAAAGCGAAAGGATGTTGAGAAGTCCGCTTACGGGAGAGATGCTCGTGTGGCTGGTGGTCTGGAGCTCCCACTTGATTCGCCGGATGAATTCATCCGTGCATCGGGTGCGCAGGCGCTTACCGTGGAACCGATCATACAGCCGCGCAAGCCGGTAGCCCGCCTTGAGCCAGATGGTTGGCCGCGCGAAGACGTCACCGTCCCGCAAACGGCCTGCGGCCTCGGAGAAATTCGCGTTCTCGAAGCCTCTCGGAAAGAGTTCTTGCCGTAGCGATTCCACGATAGGCGTCAGGGGTGCCTGAAAGCGGCGGGCATAGATTGAAGCCATCGCCATGTAGATGAGCCGGGTGTGGCAATACCAGTTCGAAGGGTGCAGCGGCACCCAGCGCGGCAGGCTCCAGAGTTCGGGCAGGATGGCGTTCACCCCGCGCCAGTCATAAAGATTCAGGATCGCCAGCCAGAACTTGCCCCAGCTCGGAACGCTGAGGACATCTTCCTCCTGTATGAACCGCTGGGCCGGCGCAACAAGGGGATCATCCCTCTCAACGCCAAGAATCCGCGCGGTGACATAGACAAGAACGGTAACGAAAAGATGGGACGATGAATGCTCGTGAAGACCCCATGAGCCTGAGGGGAGGCGCGTTTTCTCGAACGAGCGCAGTACGCGGCGTCGCCTGTCCGCATCAAGCGGCCTTCCGATAACATGGTGAAGCAGCGCGTACTGTGCCGTCAGCATGGGGCACCAAACCATCTCGCCCTCCCAGCCACCGTCCTCTCGCTGGAACTGCATGAGGCGCCGGGCGGCCTTGTCCAGCGCAACTCCGGCATCGGGCGATTCGGTCATTTGCGCAAATGAGGGCCGCCCCGGCCCGTTTCCCTGCGACATGGAATGGACCAATGCCCGCGCAAGGTATTCCCGCGTCGCCGGACTCTCCTCCCTGCCCTCCCTGATCGCTTCCCTCAACTGACGGATGGCAAGCTGGAACCACCAGAGGCGAACCGCCATCGCCTGAAACACCGGCCAACTCCGGGGCCATGAGAATTTCTGGGTAGCGAAGACGACCTCACGGCCCAGGGCCCGCGCGACGGTTCCGCAAAAGGTGAACACCATCCCCGCCACGGATCGCTCTCGGCAACCAAGTATCCTCATGGTCCGGTCCCGATATTCCGTGTTCGTCCGCCAGCCCCGGTAGACCGCGTTTCTTATCAGCACCGCTTCGGTGCTATTGTCGGCGAGCACTTCGTAAAGGCCCATCGCGAGAAGTTCGGGAACGCGAACCGCCCGAAACCGTTCCTCGGTAAAACGTTGGAAATCTTCGCTTCCAGTCAATCCTATCGCATCGCCGAAGCCAAGGGTCATGCCCACTGCCGTCATGGGATGATAGTGTCCGGCCGCGTCGCCGATCAGGATCCGGTTCGGGGTTCCGTACGTGACACGCGGCCTCAACTGGTTCGCCGCGGCATGGACTCGTCCGGCGTCAATCGCCTCGACGAAGGACGTTCCGAGATCTCCAGGCAGCACCCCGGCGTAGGCTTCAGACACGAAACCCATCCGGTCTTTGGGATTCCAGCGATCCCGCGGAACATCCACGTGGACCCGGACGCGGCCGTTCGACAGCCCGTACACCATCATCGGCCCGGGCCCGCCCATGACCACATGGCCATAGCCCTCGAATGGAAGGCTCGCGTCGTGCAGAGTGACTCCAAGCATCCACGAACAGAGCGTCGGGCTGGTGGAAAGCTCTAGGGACTTGCGAACGACCGAGGCGCGGCCATCGGCGCCGACGATCCGGGGGGCCCTTATTGAGCGCTCTTCACCACCCTTAGAAAAGAAGAGCCGCTCGCCCTCGATTGAATCGACACGCGCGGGCATGAGGAAATCGATGCCAGCCTCGTCCCCAATGACCTCGCGTAGGCTCGAGACGAGCAGCGCGTGATCACATACCAGACCCAGCGACCCGTCCGGATAAGGAAGCATTATGGGCTCGGAGCCATCGTTGGGGAACACCGCGAAGCCAACGCCAAGGGACAGCTTCTCGACATTGACACCGATGTCACTCAGGATCCCGGCCGCTGGCGGATGCAGCCATTCACCTGCCATGCGCATAGTAGTCTTCGGGTTCGCTTCCAGAAGAGCGACGCGAGCACCCATGCGCGCGTGGGCAATCGCGCAGACGCTACCCACAGGCCCCGCACCCACGATGGCCACATCGTATTCCGGAACGATTCCGTAGTTCATCCGAAGAAGCTTGGCTCAGTACGTCGGCGGTATCGGAGGCGGCAAGGCAGCTTCGGCCCAGTAACCCAGCTGCCATAGTTTGGCGGCGGAAAACTCGCGGGAGCCGCGAAGTCAAAGCGGTCGAGCAGCACGGTCCAAATCGCCTTAAGCTGCATGATGGCGAAGTTCTTACCCATGCAAGCATGTTTTCCGCCGCCGAAGCCGATCAGGGCATAATGGTGCTGCTTCATCTCGGATGCAGGCGGAGCGAACCGGGCAGGATTGAAACGCTCCGGGTCCGCAAAGACGCCGGGCAAGCGATGGGAGACTGCGGGCGAAACCATGGCCATGGTACCAGCGGGCACGACACCGCCCTTGTAGCTGAGCGGTTCCAGCGCCTTGCGGACTAGGACTATGAGCGGCGGGTGCAGCCGCTCGCACTCGCGAACGGTGTTTTCCATCGCGGTCTGCTTCTGGAGGCCATCAAAGCTCACGGCACCGGTGCCACGGTAAACCTCTTCGGCCTCTCGTCTCAGCAATGAAACGAAGTCATGTGCCCGCGCGAGTTCGACTCCCATCCAGGCCCCGAGCACCGCGCTGGTGTGCTGACCTGCAAAAAGGACGGTGATAAGGATCCCGATGATCTCGTCGTCACTGAGCGCGCGGCCATCCTTGTAGCTGGAGTTCATGAGCGCGGTCATAAAGTCTTCGGGAGCAGCCCCGGACCCACGGCGCGCCGCGATGATCTCGGTGAAGAGCGCCGCGATCTTGCGCCGAGCTTGGTCACGGCTTCGATGGGCCGGAATCGGCAGCCGGGGGAAAAAAAATCCCACGAGATTTATCCCGTTCTGAAGTTCGTGGTAACTCTCGGCGAACCCCCTGTCCACCTGATCACGGACCTCTTGCCCAATCAGGCACCTGCTTGCGATCTTGATCGTGAGCTCGTTCATCTTGACCGGCAGGTCGATCTCTCCCTCGTCGCCCATTTCTCCGGCGAACCGGCTTGCCTCATCGAACATGATGTCCGCGAATCTTCGCATCCCTGCCTCCTTGAGGCAAGGGAACAGGAATTTCAGCTGCTCGGCAAATGTCGCCGGAGCGGCATCGTAGGCGACATCGCGTCCAAATATGGGCACCGTGAACTTGTAGGCAGTCTTCGCGTCCAACTGCGATTCCGGGGCGCGGAAGTAGAAGTCGTGCGCCTCGGGACCGGTAAAGAGCGCGAAATCGATCGGGCCGAGTCGGAACCGGAAAAGGTCACCATGCTCACGCCAACCGCGGCTCAGCATCGCGACCGGATCCCGCCGGAACTCGCCCAAGTGGCCCATCAGGGGCCAGCTGCCCGCAAGCCGCGGGACGGGAGTTTCCTCTTTCGATTTTTCAACGACTTGCAACATGCCGTCCACTCCCACGGCTAATGAATGAAGGGCACCATCGAGAACCGTGCCTTGCACGAATAGCGCTCCCAAAGCTCGCCGTACTTCGCTCGGCAGCGACACTCGTCGCGCCGGGATCTGTGCAACAGAAGGCAGGCCAGCCATGCTGGCAAGAGGTAGGGCAACCACGACGCGAGTCCGGTCGTCAGGGCAAACGCGATGTAGACGCAGATCTCGCCCGTGTAGTTGAGGTGTCGTCCGATGCCCCACAGGCCGGACACCAAGAGTCGCCCATCTAGGGTTTGGGCCGGCCGCCCCCAAATCTTGACATTTGGGTCACGCTTGAAACTGTGCTTTTGCTGGTTTGCGGTCCTGAACATCCAGAAACCGAAAAGGAACAGAAATACAATTGCCGCGGCCGCCGGCGGTGGAAGCGGCTCCGGGGCATGAACCAACCACCACGCGGGAAGGCAGTAGAAGAAAGGGACCAGCACGTAGTCGCCCCAGACAAGCATCCAGCCAAAACGCTCGCTGATGATGTCCCAAGTATGGATCATTCCGTGCTCGAACTGGAAGTAGTTCAGCACGTAGAGGAAGGTGAACGCCTGATACAAAACCATTGCGAGGGAAAGTTCGCCATAGATTTCGTATTGCACAACGGCGAAGGAAGCGTTCAACAGTGCCAAGCCGATCAGCGAGGGACGGTAGCTGAAGAACTTCAGGTCCAACCCGAACCAACTCGGGGCGGCATCGACGCCGTAGAAGTAGCCGCGCCAGACTCCCGGCGACTCCCGGCCCGCATATACGGCGAGCGCATACAGCACACCGGAGAGGACGAAGGCGAAGACGTTCGCGGCAACGAACAGGGCGATGAAGTGGGTGTGCAGGGCCGAGAGCGAAAACAAGCCTAGAACCTGCGCTATCGCGGCGACGGCGCAGGTGATCAGGAAAAGCGCAAGGCCGTTTAGCGTGTAGACGCGCTCGTTTCCCTCGGCGTCCGGCCCGGATACGCGGCGACCTCGGATGATCATCGAACCGACGAAAAGAAACACGACGAATGCCAGTGCCGCGGCGGCTGCCTCCAGCAGTGTCATCGCGGAGAGCTCAATGGCGGGCCCAGGGCCTTCAGGCAGCAGCATTCACGCCTTCCGCAGCATGATCGAGATGCTCGCGCCACTTTCGGACGGTCACCTCCTGAAACGCCTTGACAACCGGATTTGTCTCAACGGGGAAGGCGTCCCAATGCGTCTCGTAGCCCTCCTGCTCGGCCTCCAGTGCGAAGCGGTCCTCTGAAAGCAAGGGGCTGATGAGGAGGCGGTTGGATACCCGCATGACCGCGTTCATTGCGAAACGCGGGATGCGGACAGGAAGGAAGGGTATCTTGAGGGACTTGAAGTAGAAGAGGAAGAACACCCGCGACGTTCGCTCGTTCATCGGCAGAACGAAAAGGTAGTGCTTTATCGCGTCGTCGGTGTTCGACCATTGGTAAGGGTATTCGTAGCAGAGCCTCATGTGATTGGTGTTCAGCTTCTTGTGATCCACGAACAGGCCAGATACGCGCCCGCGGCCGACCCGGGTGTCATATGCGAGGTGAACATCGTCACCGACCGTCTCGCAATGCGTGAGCGTGGCGTCTTCGAAAGGCCGAAAACGGCGATGCAGGTGCGCGTGCGTAAAATCGCTCACGTTGTCGATGACCATAGAGTGATGCGCTGACCATTCGAAGCGCAGCGGTATGCAGGTCCAGCGGTCGGGGCCCTCGAGTTCGGGAATCTCCGGGATCGTTCGCTGCTCCGCCATCTCGGGGTCACCCGGAAAAAGCCAGACCAAGCCATAGCGCACCTTGACCGGATAGGTTCGGAGCGCCAGTCTAGGAAAGCTGCGCTCGCCGTCGTATGGCACCCCGGCGGGGCGATCCTTTCCACCGTATTCCCAGCCGTGGTACTCACAGACCAGCCGACATCCCTCGACGTGACCTAGGGAAAGCTTGAGCTGACGATGCGCGCAGCGGTTCTCCATCGCCTCGAATTCGCCAGCCTCGTTCCGGAACAGGGCGATGGAATGCTTCCAGAAAACGATTTCGACCACCGAGCCAGGCTTGATCCTGTCCGCCTCCTCGACGGCGTACCAGTAATTCGGGTCCAGGCCCGCAGCACGTGCTTGCTGGCGCAAGGTCTGGGCCGCATTGAAGCCAGGCGGCGGCGTATCTGTTGCTGTCTGCATTCCAAGCTCCTGTGACATTGTCCGAACGTTATGGCGCAGCCCGCACCGCCATGTCGCCGTCCGTGCGCGGACGTTTCGCAAGCGGGTTCTTGATCGCATTTCTGTGATAGTGAAATGCGTAGGCCTCATCAACGGCATCGCGAATCGTGGCCGGCTGATAACCGAGCTCCCGCTTCGCCTTTTCGAGGTTCGCGTGGCGCCGTTTTCGCAACAGGTGTATCGCGCCCGGCGTGAAACGCTGCGGGAAGTCCGGACGGTAGCGACTAAGGTACGCGCTCGCCACCTCAGAGAAGACAAGCATCAGGCCCGCCGGAAAGCGGCGGCGCGGGCGCGGGACGCCGGACACCTCTTCGTAAAGGGCTATCATCTCCGAGATGGTCTTGTATTCTGAGCTGAAGATATACTTCTCACCCGGTCTGCCCTTGTGCATGCACAGGATGTGACCAGCCACGATATCACGCACCGCGACGAACTCGAAACCTCCGTCAACATAAGCACGCAGTTTTCCGTTCGCGTAATCGCACAAGGTTCTGCCCAGCCGGGAGGGCACGAAATCCGCGCCCCCGACAACGGCGCAGCAAGTCGCGACGACGACTTCCTGTCCACCCGCCGCCGCACGCCAGCACTCCTGCTCAACGAGCGACTTGCTGCGCTCGTAGGGCATCGTGCGCTCCATCGGGAAGAACGGCATGGACTCGTCGCTCGCGGCCGAGGGGTCGTCAGGGCTGTAGCCGACAGCGCTGAAGGAGCCGGTCACGACAACCCGTCCGGCGTCCGCTTCCCGTGCCGCTTCCAGAAGGTTGCGGGTGCCGACCACATTGCAATCGAACAGTTCGCGGCGATGGGCGCGGTTGCCTTCGATGGTCGACACCTTAGCCGCGACGTGATATACGCCCCGACAGCCTTCCACCGCCCGTCTCATTGCATCAGGATCGCGAAGATCGCCGTAAGCCCGCTCAACGTTGAGGCCGTCAACGGCTTCACTTTTGCTCTCGGGCCGCAGCAACACACGGACCCGCACGCCATCATCGAGGAGCCTGCGCACGAGATTGGCACCGACGTGACCGGTCGAACCGGTGACGAATACCGGCGGATCTCCGATTTTGCCCGTTTCTGAAGTCATGAAATCCCTACATACCAAGCGGAACGCGGATCAATGCCGGACGTGAAGGCACCTGTGCGGTTTCCCCGCAACCTGACCACATCGTCATCACTAACCCAGTCATCCGCTCTGTTTGATCCCGGATTTAGCGCCGCTCACCCGAAAAGTAAAGCCAAAATTACGTAGGACTGCGGCATCCGGAGTTTCAAGGGAGTGAATAACTACCGGCTGGCGCCGGTAGCGTCAGGGAGG
>JAPOUP010000236.1:31573-43489 GCA_026708635.1 Rhodobacter sp. | reverse complement strand
CGGAATCCATCCTCGAAGTTCCCGTTGCCGGGATGGTAGACGGATTCGAGGCTGATCACGCCGTCGTAACGGTCATGTCTCATCGCGTCCGCGATCGGCCGGAACTGACCGGCGAGTTGCCCATGGCCCACTGGCATGGCTGTCAGTGTCGCGCGTGGCGTGTCCGCTCTGACGTCCTTGATATGAACATGGCCGAGGTAACCGTCCCTGAGCGTTTCATAGCCGTCCGGCCATGCGTTTTCGTGACACCAGCAGTTGTTTCCCGGATCCCAGAGAACCTTCAGGACGTCCTTGGCGTCAAGGTCGTCGATCAGCTTCCGGGCCGTATAGCTTGAATTCACCATCGTGCCGTTACCCGTTTCAACCACAAGCGTGATTTTCTCGGATCGCGCCAGTTCAACCGCGGGTGCGACGAGCGTTAGGGTCCTGTCCCAGGCACCGTGGGCGACGTTCCACTTCTCCGCGCCGTTTTCGCCCCAGAGTATCTGTTCCTTCCTGTTCGTCATGATACGGACGAGGGGCGAGCCGACGGTATGGGCCATATCGATCACGCGTTTCAGCGCGTCCATGTGCCGCCGGTGGGCCCCGTCGCCCGGCGTGTTCGCGACGGTCAGGCCCGCGAAGACATGGCGGCTGAGGCAGCAGACGCGTTTTCCGCGATCCCGTAGAAAGGTGTCGATCACCGCGGTTTCCTCCGGCGAGTGATCACCCACCTCCCTGTCGCCCACGAACTGAAGTTCCGCGAATTCGATCCCAAACTCGTCCATGACGTTGACGGCGTGTACCAGATCACGGCTGATGCCGTCGCAGATGACACCCAGTTTCATTGTACCTTTCCTACGTGATCCCGCGCGGTCCTGAAGGCCGTCCGCCTCCGTGAACGGTCGGGCAACGGAGATATGTCACTTTCGGGTTTTCGCCATATGCCTGTGCAGTTCCGCACCGACGATATCCTCGATAACCCGCGCGCATGCCCAATTGTCGCCGTCCGGATACTTGCTCCGTCCGGCCCGGAAAATCTGCAGCGCCGCGGCCGCCGTATGCATCGGGACTCCGATTGCGTCCGCGAGGTCCATCGAGATCGCGAGATCCTTATGCATGGTGTTGATGTGGCTGCCCGTGCCTTCGAACCGCCGGTCGATGATCTTTTCGAGGGCGTTGTTGACGATGCCGCAGCCTGCCGAGGAGGTTGAGAACACGTCCAGTATGACCTGACCGGGAACGCCCGCCTTCGCGGCGAGGACCGCCGCCTCGAATGTTGCGGAGAACTGAGCTCCTATCAGCGACTGCAGGCAGGCTTTCACGATCTGGCCGTCTCCCGGCCCGCTGCCGACCCGGTGTATGTTCGCCGATACCGCCTCCATCACGGGAGCGAAGCGGTCGAGGATCCCGTCAGGTGCCGCCGCCATCATTGTCAGCGTGCCGTCGCGGGAGCCGGGGAACCCGCCCGAGACAGGCGTGTCGATCAAGTGCAGTCCGACACAAGCCAGCGCCTCGCCTATCTCGCGCGCCTCCCGGGGCTTGATGGTGGCCGATAGAATCACCGCGCTTCCCGGGGTCATGGACGATGCAAGGCCGTCTCCCAGTATGACGGACCTTGCCTGGTCTCCGTTCATCACCATGACGAATACGGCGTCCGCGCCCACGCCGACCGCGGCAGCGTCGGCGGCGGGCCTGCCCCCCATCTCCGCGAAGGCCGTCATGCGGTCCGCGTCCAGGTCAAAGCCGGCAACCTCGAACCCGTTCCCGATCAGGTTGCGGGCCATGCCGGATCCCATGTCCCCAAGACCGATGACTCCAGCGTTCATATGTCTCTCTCCCCGGTTCCGGGAATGCCCGGAGTTCGCCATGATTGAGGGATTTCGCTTGCCGTTGCCGGCGTTGGGCGGATCCAGAAGATACCCTCTGCCCAAGTTTTCTCCGAAGTTATGGCTGACCGCCACGGTGCCCGCAAGCACGGTCGACGCGGCCGATCCCGGGAAGGTGGAGCGTTCGCTTGCTTTCCCGGTTCGACATGTGCGGGCGGTAACCGCGCGTGGGTGCGCCGAGTTTGCTCTTCGGTCATTCGCCGGTGGCGGCTTGGTGTGGCGAAAGTGGGACTGCCCTGTCCGGGCGTGGAATGGGGATGCTGGACATCTCCGGTCGTTTACCATACCGAACCGCAACGGGCCGTGCGACGGTCACGGTGCCGCTTGGGGACTCTCATGTCGATGATCTCGGAGATATCCGTTCGGCGCTTTGCCCTCCCCCTTGCCGAAGCGCTGGCGGACGCAAGGCATGGCACCCACACCGAGTTCGAACTCGTTACGGCCACTGTCCGCACCGAAGACGGACGGGAAGGGACGGGATATACCTACACGGGCGGTCGGGGCGGGATCGCCATCGCGGCGATGATCGAGCACGACCTGGTACCCTTCCTGATCGGCAGGGAGGCCGACGAGGTCGAGACTCTCCACGACGACATGCAGTGGCATGTTCACTATGTGGCCCGGGGAGGCGTCGCGTCGTTCGCCATTTCCACGGTTGATATCGCGCTTTGGGACATTCGCTGCAAGACGGCCGGAATGCCGCTCTGGCGCGTTGCCGGGGGTGCGGGAGACCGCTGCAGGGCCTATCGCGGAGGTATCGACCTGAATTTCCCGCTCGAACGGCTCGTTCGACAGACCGAGGGTTTCATCGACGCGGGATTCAATGCCGTGAAGATCAAGGTGGGTCAGCCCGAACTGTCGACTGATCTCGCTCGTGTCCGCGCCGTCAGGGATGTGCTGGGGCCAGACCGAGCGTTGATGGTGGACGCCAATTTCGCGCTCTCCGTTCCTGAGGCGATCGTGGCCGCGCGTTCGTTTGCCGAGCATGACATCCTTTGGTTCGAGGAGCCGGTCATTCCCGATGACTATGCTGGATATGCCCGGATCGCGGAGGAAACGGGCGTGCCGCTGGCGATGGGCGAAAACCTTCACACGGTTCACGAGTTCGAGCGCGCCTTCAATGACGCCGCATTGAGCTACATCCAGCCGGACGCGTCCAATTGCGGCGGCATTACCGGCTGGCTGCGGGTCGCGGAAATGAGCGAACGGCATGGAATTCCGATCTGCAGCCATGGAATGCAGGAACTTCACGTTAGCCTTGTGTCGGCCAGTCCAAACGCGGGCTGGCTCGAAGTGCACAGCTTTCCGATAGATCAATACACGCACCGCCCGCTCGTCATGGAAGATTACCACGCCGTCGCTCCGGACGAACCGGGCATCGGCGTTTCCTTCGACTGGGCGATGCTTGACGCCGCGCATGCCGCCGCGGGCCGGCCCTCGGGGACGAACGGGGCGATATGAGGAAGGCGGTCACAGCGGCATTCCGACGAGTGGCCGGACGAGATTATGGAGGTAAGTCCTCCCGCTCGGTCGATCCCGGTCAGTGAAGCCGGCGGCACCGCCGATTGCGTTTCAGGCCGGGACCGCATTGCCGGGACATCCTGCCGTCAAGGGCCGGCCCGGCCGGCTGACCGGGACGCTGGCGGGCGAGTGGATGGGCTAGGGCACCAACGTGACGGGCAAAACCCTGTGCGCTCAGGGACGTCGGGGAAAGCCGGAGGAATTCGCCGGGCCGATTGGCCTTCCTCGCGTTTCGGGCTTTCGACCGCATCGACGGGAAATTCTTGTTATGGACGGCGGCGGAACGGGACGATAGGTTGCGGACTCGCGTGTGTTTTTACGAGTATCCCGCCGTTATGGGCATCACACTCCATACTCGGGCGTTTTACCGGCGAGACAGGGCTGGCGAATGTCCGGGTGAGAAACTCAAGGGAGGAATCCTGAAAATGAACCTTACCAAGGCCAAGATCCTTTCCGGGTCGGTTATCGCGCTCGCGATCGGCGCCGTCGCGGCACCAGCCCAGACCACGCTTAGGATCCAGACGCACTTCAGCCAGGAGACCCTTTCGGGTCAGATGGCCGAAAAGTACGTCGATGACATCACTGCCATGTCAAACGGCGAGATCGAGGTCGAGATGTTCTACGCCTCGTCCGTCGTGAAATCGGCCGAAACCTTCGACGCCGCCGCGACCGGGATTCTCGATTGTGATATGACCGGCGGTGCGTACCAGACCGGCAAGAATCCCGCGTTCCAGTTCACCGGCGATCTCATGGGCGGTTACACCAATCCCTATCAGCAGATGGCCTGGCTTCTTCATGCGGGCGGACGGGAGGCCGTTAACGAGCTGTACAACGAGCACAACATGGAGTTCGTGGGCTGGTGGATTCCGGGTCCCGAGTCGCTCTCGTCAACCCGCCCGATCCGCGGCGTCGACGACTTCAAGGACTGGAAGTTCCGTTCGCCTCCCGGTCTCGCGACCAAGGTGTTCTCCAATCTCGGGGCCTCGCCAATCGTTATGGATTTCAACGAGATCTTCACCGCTCTCGAGACGGGCATCATCGACGGCGCGGACGCGGCGAACCTGACCAATAACATTGGCCTGGGCCTGTACGACATCGCGAAGCACACCAATTTTCCCGGCTTCCACTCGATGCCGGCGGACCACCTGGCATGCCGCAAGGATGTCTGGGACGCGATGCCGGAGCATCACAAGCGCATCATGATCGTCGCCATGGACGCGCTGGCGATGCACAACGCGTCGATCAACGAGGTCAAGAACGCGCAGAACGCGGTCTTGCTGCGCGATCAGGGCGTAAACCTCTACGAATGGTCGCCGGAGGAGCTCGCGAAGTTCCGCGTCGCCGTAAAGGCGGGCTGGGAGGAGTTCGCAACGACTCCCGAGGCCAAGGCGCTCCTGCAAAGCCATATCGATTTCCTGGTCGGCATCGGCGCGATGCAGTAACCGGTCGGCGCCTCGGCAATGACTGGCGGCAGGGCCTCCCGCGGGCCCTGCCGCGACGCTTCCGGGATCCAATGAAAATCACCCGCATCGCGAGCCATGTACTGTCCTGCGACATGCCCGAGACGCTCGGTTACTCGCAACAGTATTACCGTCGGCGCACGGCGCATCTCGTCGAAGTCGAGACGGACGAGGGTGTCACCGGCTGGGGCGAGTGTTTCGGGCCCGGTGCGGTGGCGGTGGCCAACAAGGGTATCGTCGAAGGCGTTATCCAGCCGATGGTACTGGGCGCCGACCCGCTTGACCGCGACGTGATCTGGCACAGGGTTTACAACCTCCTCCGAGATCATGGGCGTAAGGGAATGCCGCTCCAGGCCCTTTCGGGAGTGGACATCGCTCTATGGGACATCTCCGGCAAGGTGGCGGGACTGCCGCTTCATAAGTTGATCGGCGGCGCCCACAGAAATGACGTGCCGGTCTACGGCTACGGTATGATGCTGCGACCCGAGCGAGTCTCCGAACTGGCGGCGCGATTCCGGGACGAGGCCGCCGCCGTCAGGGAAGCGGGATTCGTCGCGGCCAAGATGAAGCTAGGGCTTGGACGGGAGGATGACGTCCGCCTCGCGGAGGCCGTGCGAAGGGGGGTTGGCGCAGATTTCCGCTTCATGGCGGACGCAAACCACTGCTACACGACCGGCGATGCCTTCTACGTGGGCCGCGCGCTGGAGGAACTCGGCGCATATTGGTTCGAGGAACCCGTGGCGCCGGAGGATCTCGATGGCTACCGCGAGCTACGCGCGGGTCTCAGGATCAACATCGCCGGCGGGGAGACCGAGTTCAATCGCTGGGGCTGGCGCGCCATCCTCGAAAACAGGGGTCTCGACATCGCCCAGCCCGAGGTCTGCGCGCTTGGCGGCATCAGCGAGTATCTTCGGGTCCTGGCGCTGTGCCACGCGCATCACACTCCGGTCGTCAATCATGTCTGGGGGTCGGCGGTCGCCGTCGCCACCAACCTGCATCTTCTGGCCGCGATGCCGACGCTGCCCGGAGGCCTGAACCCATGGGAACCGATGCTGGAGTTTGACACGACCGAAAACGTCTTCCGTGACGGTCTGCTCGTTGAGCCACTCGACATACAGGGCCATGTCAAGAGGAACGGTGGGAGGGTTGCAATCCCGACCGCGCCGGGTTTGGGTGTCTCGCCCGATCGGGATTTTATCCGCCGATACGAGATGGCTTGAGGGGAGGGCGTCGTGAAAGACGAGACGGGAAGTCTCATCGAGTGGGTGATACCGTTCTTCTTTGTCGTCTGCGCGAGCTGGGCCATCTGGCACATCCCGGCGTATATTCTCACGCTGGCACCGCACGAAAACCCTTCAACGCTTGCGCAGGTCACGGCGATTCACGAGTCGAAAGACGTCACGCCGGGTCTTCCGGGCCTGTTCGGCGGCGTCGCGGACATCGTCGACTGGCTGGCGCTTGGCCTGATTCCCGTCTTCCTGATCATCGGCATGTCCAGCGTGCGGGTGGCGCAAATGGAATTCCGGCACTGGAGGTCCGTTGACCGGGTCGCGCTTTTCATAGGGCGCGTGACCATGATGCTGATTATCTCGATGACATGCGTTATGCTCTACGAGGTGTTTCTCCGCTACGCGCTCGAGGCACCGACCCTGTGGGCCAACGAGCTGACGCTATGGATCGGGGGGTTCGTGTTCCTGTGCTCGGGCTTTTACGGCATGCAGCAGCGCAGCCATATCCGCATCTTCCTGCTCTATGACGCCGTGTCCCGTCCGCTGCAGCGCGCCTTCGACGTCCTCTGGACGGCGCTCTTCGTGCTCTTCGCGTTCTTCCTGGTTTTCGGCAGCTACAGGCAGGTCTTCGTCATCAAGTTCTACAATTGGGAAATGTTCGGTACGGCGTTCGATCCGCCGATTCCGGCGACGATCCAGCCCGCGGTTCTGATCATCATCGTGCTGGTCGCCATCCAGGCCGTACTGAACGTGATATCGGACTGGAATCTCGAACCCGAGATCCATACAGCGGCGGATGACATAGACGGCGACGAAATCGAGGCGATCAAGCGCACCGTGGGAGACCGCTGATGGACGTCGGAACGATTTCGTTGGTCCTGATCCTGGGCCTCATCATTCTTCTCGCCATCGGGATGCCGCTCGGTCTCGCGTCGGGTTGTCTCGCGGCGCTGGTCCTGATCATGAAGTTCGAGCCGACCCTGCTGACGAATCCGCTGAGCTTCGGCGAAGGGCTTCTGACAAAGAATCCGGGAACCGGGCCGCTATATATCCTGACCCAGAAAATCTTCGACCTGATGACGGAGTACGTCCTTTTGTCGGTGCCGCTGTTCATCTTCATGGCGGCTCTTCTGGAACGCTCGGGTATCGCCAAAGCGATGTATGAATCCCTTGACTACTGGCTTTCGAACGTTCGTGGCGGCGTTGCGGTCGTGACCTCGCTCATGGCGGTGATCATGGCGGCCATGTCGGGAATCATCGGCGGTGAGGTCGTGCTTCTCGGCCTTATCGCGCTCCCGCAGATGCTACGGCTGGGATATGACCAGAACCTGGCGATCGGGACGATCTGCGCCAGCGGCAGTCTCGGCACCATGATTCCGCCGTCGATCGTGCTGATCATCTACGGGCTGATCACCGAGACGTCGATCAAGTCGCTGTTCTCCGGAGCCTTTGTTCCCGGCTTGATGCTGGCGAGCTTCATCATCATCTACATCCTCGCGCGCGTGAACCTCAATCCGTCTCTGGCACCGTTGCCGGAGCGGCTCGGGGATGACGTTCCGGGCGTCGAAAAGCTCGCCATGTTCGGCGCTTTCCTGTCAATCCTGCTGGCCGGTTTCGCGGCACTGCTCCTCGTGCGGGTGCTCTACTTCACGGTTACGGGCCAGAACGTCCTGGAGGCGGGCGAGGATCCGATCGTCTGGGGCATGCCGCACCATATTCCATATGTCGCGGCCGCCGTCGCTATAGGCAGCCTTCTGGCGCTGTTCGCATTCGGACGCGAGCGGAGCGCCAGGGGCTGGGAGCATGGCAAGGGCCTCGTGCCGCCCTTCACGGTCATCGGGGTCGTTCTGGGCTCGATCTATGGCGGGGTGACCGGAATCACCGAGGCGGCGGGGATGGGCGCTCTCGCGGTTTTCGTCATCGCGTTGCTGCGGGGCGAGGCGTCGGTCGGATTGGTCTGGGACAGTCTGATGCGGACATTGCGGTCGACCGGAACGATCATCTGGGTCACCATCGGGGCGGCGGCGCTTGCCGGCGCATACACCCTGGCGGGCGGTCCAAGCTACATCGCGAACATCATCGTCGGAAGCGAGATGCCGACCATGCTCGTGCTGCTTAGCATGATGCTGATCCTGCTATTCATGGGGGCCTTCATGGACTGGGTGGGCATCGTCCTGCTGATCATTCCGGTGTTCCTGCCGATCGTTAGGAAGCTGCCGATCGAGGAGATCGGCTTCATCGGGCAGCTCGATCCGCAATACGTATCCATCTGGTTCGGCGTGCTGTTTTGCATGAACATGCAGGTCAGTTTTCTGTCACCCCCATTTGGCCCGGCGGCCTTCTACCTGAAGTCGGTCGCGCCGCCGCATATTTCGCTGACGGACATCTTCCGGGGCTTTCTGCCGTTCATATGCGTGCAGCTTCTGGCTCTTTCGGTGTTGCTCGTGTGGCCGGGCATCGTTACGCTTCTTCTGTAAACGGCGGAGGGGCCGATGCTCACGGATAGGGACGTCGAGACGTTCGGGCGGCGGGGCTACCTGGTTGTCGAGGATCTCGTGAATGAACGGGTTCTCGGGAACGTCCGCGATGAATACGCCAGGCTCATGGACCGTCTCTTCGATCAGTGGTACGCGGAGGGTCTCGTGGATGCGCCGCGCGCTGGAATGGGCTTCTGGGAGAAACTCGACGTGGCGTATCGAGGCGGATTCGACTGGTACCAGCCTTTCGACATCAGCCTTCCGTTCGACGGAATCACGGAGCAAACGCCGTTCCATTTCGGGCCCGCCGTCTTCGACATGGTTACGGACGGCGACATTCTGAATGCAGTCGAGGCGCTGATCGGACCCGAGATAACGTCGAACCCGATCCAGCATGTCCGCATCAAGCCGCCTGAACGGGCCGTGGCGAAGGACGAAATCCGGGCCCATGTCGTTTCGACCGACTGGCACCAGGATCAGGGCGTCACGCTCCCGGAGGCCGACGGGACGGAATTCGTCACGGTCTGGCTGGCGATTACCGACGCGACCGTGGAAAACGGCTGCCTGAAGGTGGCGGAAAACCGGTTTCACGAGATGATGCCTCATTGCCCCAGGGCCCAGACGGCGCTCGCGGACCGGTGCGTTCCCAATGGTTCCGTACCGGTTCCGGTCAGGGCGGGGGGCGCCGTGATCTTCCACCCGATGACGCCTCACGCTTCCCTATCCAACGAATCGGACGGCTATCGCTGGTCATTCGACCTTCGTTACAGCGTCACGGGCCAACCGACGGGCCGAAGCCACTTCCCGGAATTCATCGCGCGTTCCCGCAGCGATCCCACGCGCGAACTGAAGGACTGGCGGGCCTGGAGGGACATGTGGGAGGAAACGCGCGGCCGTCTGGCCGAATCACCGCATATTCCGCAGCACAGGTGGGACGGGTCCAGCCCTCATTGCGCCTGATATGGCTGAGGTCCTGACAGCAAGCCAGAAAGCGTTCTACACCGAGAACGGCTATCTTGTGCTTGAGGGCAGGATACCGCCTGACATAATCGAAGCCATTAGAGGCGAGATCCGCCGGTTCGAGGAGGTCGCGCGCACGATGGGCGAGTCCGACGGCAGGCTCGACCTTGAGGACAGCCATACGCCGGACGAACCGCGCCTAAGGAGGATCAAGCTTCCGCACACGCAGTCAGAGATCGTGCGGGATCTCATGTATTCCGATCACGTTCTGGCACCGATGCGTGACCTGATCGGTCCTAACGTGCGGTTGCACACGACCAAGCTGAACATGAAGAAAGCGGGTTACGGCGCCGCGGTCGAGTGGCATCAGGATTACGCGTTCTATCCGCACACTAACCGGAACTTCACAAGGAGTAAAGCGGGTTGAATAGGCGCAAGCCCTTGACCTTACGTCGGATTTCTGAGATAGAGCAATGGAGATAACTGGATTTATGTTGCCATGTAAAGAGTGCGCCCGTGGCCCTCAGCGTCGATGTCATCCCCAACCGCTCCTCCCCGCCCGCCATCCTGCTGCGCGAGGCGTGGCGTGACGGGGCACGTATCCGCCGACGCACCCTCGCCAACCTCTCCAAGATGCCACCCGTCCTCGTCGACGCCGTGCGCGCCGCCCTGGCCGGCGGGGTGATCCTCTCCGGTCCCGGAGCGGCCGTCGCGATCCGCCGCGCGTGGCCCCACGGGCACGTGGCGGCGGTGCTGGGCACGCTGCGGGCGCTCGGACTGGTGCGCATTCCTGGCCGCCGGGCCGATCGCATGCGCGACCTCGCGGTGGCCGCGGTCGTGGCGCGGATCCTTGATCCGGCGTCCAGGCTGGCCACGGCGCGGGCGCTGTCCCCGGAGACCGCATCCACCAGCCTCGGGACGGTGCCTGGCCTTGGGGAGGTGACGGGCAACGAGATGCTGGCCATGCTGGATTGGCTGCGGGCACGGCAGCCCTGGATTGAACGGAGCCTGGCCAACCGGCATTTGAAAGGGGAATACGCTCATTCTGTACGACGTGAGCGGCTCGTATCCTGAGGGACGCCGTTGCCCGCTCGCGGCCTTTGGACACAACCGGGATGGCAGGAAGGGCAGGATGCAGGTCACATATGGTTTGCTCTGCGCGTCCAATGGATGCCCGGTGGCCGTGGAGGTCTTCGCCGGCAACACCGCGGATCCCGCGACGGTGGCCGCTCAGGTGGACACGCTTCGGCGGCGTTTCAGGATTGGCCGCGTGGCGCCCGTCGGCGACCGGGGAATGCTGACCACGGCGCGCCTCCGCAACGACCTGGCGCCGGCGGGACCGGACTGGATCTCGGCCCTGAAGACGAGCGACATCCACAAGCTGCCGAAGGACGGCGCGGAGGGCGGCCCGGCACCGTTGGTTCCCGAGGCGCTCGTTCCCGACGCGGTGGCGGAGGTAACGGGCCCGGACTTTCCCGGCGAGCGGCTGGTGGTCTGCCTGAACCCCCGGTTGCGGGAGGAGCGGGCGCGCAGGCGGGAGGATCCGCTGACGGCCACGGAGACGGCGCTGGAGGCCATTGCCGCGGCGGCCGCCCGACGCGGGCCCGGGCCGGCGAACCGCGACCGGACCCTCAGGATACTGGGGCGGGAGGTGAACCGGCGCAAGGTCGGCAGGCACTTCGATGTCCATGCGCGCGACGCCGGCCTGGACTGGGCGCGCAACGCCGGCAGGATCGCGGCGGAGGCCCGGCTCGACGGCGTCTATGTCATCCGGACCAGCCTGGACGCCGCCTCCCTGCGGGCGGACGCCGCGGTGGAGGCGTATAAATCCCTGGCGCGGGTGGAGCGGGCCTTCCTCACGATGAAGACCGCGCGCCTGCGGGTCCGACCGGTGCATCTCCACTCCGCCGACCATGTCCGTGCCCACGTGTTCCTGTGCATGCTGGCGTGTTACGTGGAATGGCACATGCGCCGGCGTCTCGCCCCGATCCCCTTCGAGGACGACGATCGGGCAGCCGCCCGGGCACAGCGCCGCTCACCCGTGGAGAGGGCCGGGGTCCCGGCGCGCGCGAAGGCCAGGGCGGCGGAGAGGAAAACCCCCGACGGGGGACCCGTCCACAGCCTGACGACCCCGCTCGCCGACCTCGGCACCCTGACGCTGAACGAGGTCACGCTGCCCGGCCGCTCGGATCATGCCTTCCCACCGCAGGCGACACCAACCAAGCTGCAGGCCCGGGCCTTCGCACTGCTGGAGATCGACCCGACCGGGAGCGTTGCCATGTAAGTGACCGGTTCAAAACGCCGAAAACCGGCTCCCAGCCCTTACATCACTGGAAATTCTTGTTTGACCCCCAAATGAAGTTCCGCCTAAGGAACGCCCCGCCCGCGCGCGGGCCAGTGC
>JAPOUP010000236.1:28169-31542 GCA_026708635.1 Rhodobacter sp. | reverse complement strand
GGAACGCCCCGCCCGCGCGCGGGCCAGTGCGCGCGGCGCATGCGTCATGCGCTCGATGACGCCCCCGTCGCGCCGCGCATGGAAGTGGTTCCGGACCGTCGCAAACGGCGGAAAGCACTTGGGAATCGCCCGCCGCTGGCACCCCGTTGCCAGCATGCAATGGATCGCGTTGCGGATCCCGCGGAGATCGGCGGTCCGGCTTCGACGGGAGCGGCTCGACCAGAAGCCATTCCCCGTCGGTCAAGTCGCTTTCATATCGTTCCGAACCGCGATTGCACCTCTCGCGGGTGGTCTCGGACCAGGCCATGGCAGTCTCCCTGCCTGGTTTCGCATCTGACATGGAAACACCATATCTGGGGAGGCCATCCACATTCTAGGTCAAACTCTGAGCCGAAACACTGATGCTGAGGCTGCTGGTGGTCGGCCTCGGGGACTTCCCGCAGCATAGATGTTGGACTTTGCTTTGTTCCCGGCAAAGACTGGAGTCCAAGAGCCCATGGATCTGGTGTGAGGCGCCGGATCCGATGTAAAAGTTGCGCTTTCCAGTTGAAGGCGGTTTTGACGGGGAGGGCGGGGCGATCTATAAACGTTTGGCGCAAAGAGGGCCGTCCATGCTCCGTTTCATCCTTTCCTTCCTCGGCGCGGTCTTCGCCGTGATCACCAATGGCGCCATCCTTATCGGTTTTCTGTTCGGGGCCGTACTATGGACCTATGGTCAGGATTTGCCGAGCACGGCGCAACTGGAACGCTACACGCCGCCAACCATCAGCCGAATTTATTCGGGCGAAGGACGGCTCGTGGACGAGTTCGCGCGCGAACGCCGCCTGTTCACGCCTCCCGACGAGATTCCCGATTTGGTGAAGCACGCGTTCATAAGCGCCGAAGACAGAAACTTCTATTCCCACAAGGGTTATGACCTGCGCGGTATGGCCGCCGCCGGGATCGAGGCGATACGCGGCGGTCGACTGCGGGGGGCCTCTACAATCACGCAGCAGGTGATGAAGATATTCCTGCTATCCTCCGATCGGACAATAGAACGGAAAATCAAGGAAATCATTCTTGCGACCCGGGTGGAGCGGGCATTGAGCAAGGACGAAATACTGGCATTGTACCTCAACCAGATCGACCTTGGGGCACGCAGTTTCGGCGCGACGGCCGCCGCGCAGACCTACTTCAACAAGACGCTGGCGGAGCTCAATGTCCAGGAGGCCGCGTTTCTGGCGATCCATCCGAAGGCACCTTACAGCTATCATCCTGTCAATGACCGTGATGCGGCCATAGAGCGACGAAACTTCGTTCTCAAGGAAATGCGGGAGAATGGATACCTGACTCCGGCCGCGGAGCGGGAGGCTAGCGCCGCGCCGCTTCTGACCGTGCAGAGCGGTGATTACGAAAGCTATCGGGCCAGCCTGCCGCCGCGCGGATACTTCACGGACGAGATTCGCAGGCAACTCAGCAGGCATTTCGGAGAGGAGGAGTTCTACAATGGAGGTTTGTCGATCCGGGCAACAATGGATCCAGACCTACAGAACGAGGCGTCGAAAGCGTTACGGCTAGCGCTTGAGGGATATGACCGAGATGCCGGTGTCTGGCGTGGCACCGGTTTGAGGCTTGAGGCGGAGGCTCTTGTGGAAGAGGCCGAGTGGCGGGAAGCGCTGCATCGGATGGATTTGCCGCGTGATATCGACGGCTGGTATCCAGCGGTTGTGCTGGATGTGGAAGACACCGCCGCGCGCATCGGGATCGAAGGGGTCGCCGATGACGGTAACGGCCACTGGATTTTGGCCGAGGACGTGACTTGGGCGCGTAAACGACTTGCCAATGGGGCACTTACGCCAAAAGCCCGCGTAGCGGGTGACCTTCTGGAGGAAGGCGACGTCATCCATGTCCGGCCGCTGACCGATAGCGGAGGATCTTCGGTAAGCTGGTCGCTGCGGCAGGTGCCTGAGATCCAGGGCGCGTTCATGGCGATGGACGTAAACACCGGGCGGGTTCTGGCTATGCAGGGTGGATTCTCCTATCAGGTCTCGGCTTTCAATCGCGCCACGCAAGCGACGCGGCAGCCCGGATCGTCCTTCAAGCCCTTCGTATACGCCGCGGCCCTAGACAGCGGATTCTCGCCGGCGACCATCGTAATAGATGCCCCGATCAGTATCGATACGGGTACCGAGATCTGGAGACCTGCAAACGCGACGGACAGGTTCTACGGTCCGACCCCTCTTAGAACGGGAATTGAACGGTCGCGGAATTTGATGACGGTGCGCCTGGCCCGTGAAGTCGGGATGCAAACCGTTGCGTCATACGCGGAACGGTTCGGGGTCTACGACCGGTTGCAGCCCTACCTCGCCAACGCGCTCGGGAGCCAAGAAAGTACGTTGTTCAGGATAGTTGCCGCCTACGCGATGTTCGCCAATGGCGGTGAGCGGTTGGAACCGACACTGGTTGACCGGGTGCAGAACCGTTGGGGCGAAACGGTTTACCGCCATGACCGTCGTGTCTGCGAAGGTTGTCAGAGAGCTGTCCTCGATCCCGGAACCGGACCGCGGATCAAGTCAAACCGGGAGCGCGTGATGGATGCGATAACGGCTTATCAGCTCACGTCAATGATGCAGGGTGTGGTCGAGCGTGGAACCGCGTCGGGGCGTATTGATCTCGATGTGCCGGCGGCGGGAAAAACCGGTACCACCAACGATGCACGGGATGTCTGGTTTGTCGGTTTTACCAGCAACATCGTGGCGGGGTGTTATATCGGCTACGACCGGCCCCGATCCATGGGTAGGAGCGCGAGCGGTGGTAGGTTGTGCGCACCGGTTTTCAATCAGTTCATGCACAGGGCCACGGAGAGATATGGTGGTGGCCCGTTCGAGGTCCCGTCCGGAGGGACTTTCATCAAAATCGACCGCTATTCCGGAGCACGGCTTTCCGGGAACGAGGAAGGGCCCCACGTGGTCGCGGAATATTTCCGGGAAGGTGGGGAAACGTTATTCGGGGTTACATTTGACGGCGGTTTCGCGATGGGATCGGATCTACCCATTATCGTACCCAGCGATGCTGGCGGTGGTC
The DNA here is from genome assembly GCA_026708635.1 of Rhodobacter sp. Lineage (GTDB taxonomy): Bacteria > Pseudomonadota > Alphaproteobacteria > Rhodobacterales > Rhodobacteraceae > JAPOUP01. Next base: position 28,479 of record JAPOUP010000236.1, on the reverse strand, counting down.
AGGCCAGTGAGGCCGGAAATGACGATGGAAACGCGGATTTCGGGACATTGAGTTCGGGCGGGTTGTATTAGGGCCTGTTGACAGTCATGTCGCGGCGACCACGCTGGCGACGGGGTGAATCCCGGCCGCGAAGCTCCCGTCGGTCCTGTCGCACCGCGTCGCGATCGTCCGGAACTCCCTGGTCTTCTCGAAAAAGTTCTCCACCAGATGCCGCCACCTGTACGCCTCCCGGTCGCGCTTCCGGGGCGCCGTCCGGGATCACCGCCTCCGCCCCGCGTCCTTACCGGATCTCGCGCGCGCGGATGAAGGG
>JAPOUP010000236.1:0-28136 GCA_026708635.1 Rhodobacter sp. | reverse complement strand
TACCGGATCTCGCGCGCGCGGATGAAGGGCTTCGGCCGCCACGACATCCGGACCGCCCCGCGCAACGCACCGCGGCCGCCGCGGTGTGCGCCGATGACATTCGCCCGAACCGACGGGAAAGCCCCACACCTGCGGAAAACCGCCGGTCCCGACTGCTTCCGGGCCGAAACCTGCCGGACCATGCAGATCCCGCCGCCGTCGCCCAATGTCCGCAGGACCGTCGCCTGAGAGCCGACCGGCAATCCGCAAGACGCGGCCTGCGCGGATCCAGCCCTCACCCGCAGTGCCGCCGGGATTCCCGTTCCATTGTTTGAGAACGATATTCCGCACCAAATGTTGAAGATGGGATTGATGAGCCGGGCGGTCAGTGTCGCACCGGCGTTCTTTTTCCCGACCCTCCATTTCGTCACGCACGATCCCCGTGAATCAAACATCCTCCGCTCACATCTCGATCTCGGCGCCCAGTCCTCGCTCGCGCCCGCAGTCCATGTCCAGCCCGGCCGCCCGCGCGACGTCGTCATACCGCGCTCGCCACGGCGACGGCTCCGGATAGCTTGGGTCGCGATGCAGGCGCGCGAGCGTCTCCCGGACCCTCGTCCGCGCCGCGCCGTCTGGCAGCCTTTCCAGGAGCGGTCCATGCCCCTCCGAGATTTCCCTGATCTCCGCGCCCGTGAAGTTCCTGTAGATCCGGCGCAAGAACGTCCGCTCCACGTAGGAGCCCATTCCTTCCGTCCCCTCGCGCAGCCGTTCGACCACGGCCTTACGCTCCTTCCTGATGGCGTCCGCCGTCGGCACCGTCCCGCGCCCGCGCGATACCGCGGGCCAGCCCGTCAATCTCGCCCTCAGGGATGTCGCCCTCCCGCTCCGACACCCGCAGGATCTCCTCGATGTCCATCGGCAGCGTGTCCCGGTGAACGGGCGATGCGTCGTGACCCGGCGCAAGCTACTCGGGAGGATGGTATACGCCCTTCGACGTTACGCCGCCGTTGCCGTGACGGTAGTGCGTGCGGCCGCGCAGCACGAGATTGGCGCGGTCTGACGCTTCATCCGACCGGCCGGCGGCCAATCCTCCCAGATACCGGACCAATGCGGGGAAGTCCCCTTCGTCCGCGAGTTCGAGGGCGGTGATGTAGCCGTCCTTCCGATCCGCCGGAATCACGGGCGGGAACTCGCCCGCCCTCGCGTAGGCGTAGGCCATCAGCAGCTGGGAAATCCGGCCGTTCCCGTCCTGGAACGGATGGACGCGCACGAACTCGTGGTGCAGCCATGCCGCCTCCGTCTCCGGCGCGAGGCCGAGCCTGGCATGGCCCCCGTGAAACGCGAGTAAGCGGTCCATCTCCGAAGCGACCTGCTCCGGTGGGCAGTATTCGTGGACGTGCCCGTCCCTCCGGCGGGGATTATTGGGACGGATCTTCCACTGGCCCCTGCGCAGGGGGATCTCGACCCTGTTGCCGGACGGGTCGACGCCGGCCGCGGTGTCCTGGTGCCGCGTCAGGAGCGCGTGCCACTCCTTTATCGCCGACGTCGTCAGCGGCCGCTCGTCCCTAACGTGCGCGAACGTCATCTCGAGGGCCGCCTCCTGGTCCTGAAGGAGGCCCCTGATGGTCCTGTCGTCAACGTTGCCCACGGCGTGCGCGGCGCGCACGTTCTCGAATCCCTCGGCGATCAGGGTTTCGGTCACGCCCCGGCGCAGGAGGTAAAGCCCCTCGATCTGCCCAGTCTCGATGGCGAAGGCCCGCCTCTGGGACCGGAGCCACACGTCCATGGAGGACCGATCGATATCCGGATTCTCGAGCTTCCGCCTGACCTCCCGCCATCGGGCCGCCGCCTGCCGGGCGGCGTCGTGCGTGAGTCCGTGGTGCTCCGGCGCTAGGTCCCGCACCGGCCTCCAGACCGTGCTGACCGGCTTGTCGTCCATCGTCCCTCTCCCGCACTCGGAGCAGCAGGCCCCGCCATGGTCTTTCCGGATGCGATCCTAACCTTTCCGCTCCGCGAACGCACTACCCTTCGGCACGCGGACGTGCACGCCCGTCGTTACCGCCCAGCCCGGACGTCAGCGCCATGCGCCGCGCCGCGTCCGCAGGTAACGCTGCGCTGGCGTGAACTCCCGTTAGAGGGTCGTCGCCGTCCTTCGATTATGTCGCGCGGTCCGAACATATCTCTCAGATTCGGTAAGTGTCGTCCCTGAAGGCGGTGTTGTTGGCAATGTAGGGTCTCGTCAGGGACAGTCCTGGGATGCCTCCTGAATCGTTCGATCTGGACCGCACCCGTTTCAGGCCGAACAGGACCTCGTCCCAGCAAGGAGTGCCGCATGGGCGTTCCTGAAGACGTCACTGAACCGCACGAGTTCGCGTACGGCCTTCGTCCGGGACGGGGTGATAACGAGAGGACGAGACTTGCCAACAATCAGTGGATTCAATAGGGACGGATTTGTCCAGTCTATCGGAAACAGGTCCTGGGACAATGCGTACCGAGACGCAGAACACTGCCGAAGCCATAGGTAAGTCGCTGGCATTGCTGCGCCAGCGGATGGACTTCGACACCGCTGAGTTTAGGTTGGAGGAATTCAACGCCCGGGTCGAGGATCCGGCGCTGTGGAATGATCCCGACATAGCGCGCAAACTCATGCGGGAGCGACAGATGCTGGTAGACGCCATAGAGACCTGCGAGAGCATCGGTCGGGCTCTCGCGGAGAATGTCGAATTGATCGAACTCGGCGAAATGGAGGGAGACGGCGATATTGTCAGCGAAGCCGAAAACGCGCTGAAGAAACTTGAGGCCTATGCCGCCAGAAAGGAAACGGAAGCACTTCTGGACGGAGAAGCGGATGGCAACGACACGTTTCTCGAGATAAACGCGGGTGCAGGTGGCACGGAAAGCTGCGACTGGGCCGAGATGCTTGTCCGCATGTATCTCCGCTGGGCCGAACGGAAGGGATATTCGGTCGAGCCGCGTTCCATCAATCCGGGTGAGGAGGCGGGTATCAGATCGGCCGCGTACCGTATTTCCGGGCCTTGCGCCTATGGTTGGCTCAAGACCGAGTCGGGGGTCCACCGCCTGGTACGGATATCGCCATATGATTCCGCGTCGCGCAGGCACACTTCCTTCAGTTCGGTATGGGTCTACCCGGTTATCGACGACAGCATCGAGGTCGAAGTCAAACCATCGGATATCAGACTTGATACGTTCAGAGCCTCCGGAGCGGGTGGACAGCACGTAAACAAAACGGACTCCGCGGTGCGTATCACGCATCTACCGACCGGAATTGTGGTGACCTCCTCCGAGAAATCCCAGCACCAGAATCGTGACATCGCGATGAAGGCGCTGAAATCACGGCTTTACCAACTGGAGATTGACAGGCGGAACGCCGCGATATCGGAGGCGCATGAGGCCAAAGGGGAAGCTGGATGGGGCAACCAGATACGTTCATACGTTCTGCAGCCCCAAAGGATGGTGAAGGATCTACGCACTGGATACGAGACCTCCAACACGCAGGGCGTACTCGATGGTGATCTCGACGCATTTATGGAGGCGGCGCTGGCACTGGATGTCAGCGGCAAGAGCCGTGCCGAGGCGACCGCGGGCGGCTGACGGACGCGGCGGCCGTTGACGCGCTTTCTCCGCTCCATTGTTGAACGGGAGACCGCATGACCGCTTTGACGGAATATTCTGCCCGGGAACTGTCGGCGATGCTTGCCGCAGGGGATGTGTCGGCGGTGGAACTGATGCAGGCGACGCTAGACCGGATCACGCAGGTTAACGGGAAGCTTAACGCTGTCGTCAGTCTTCTTGACGAGGACTCGCTGATGCAGCAGGCAAAGGCGGCGGACAAAGAGCCAAGACGCGGTTGGCTTCATGGAATTCCCCTTGCCGTGAAGGATCTCGTTCTGACACGCGGTATCCGTTCCACCATGGGATCGCCGGTCTTCGTAGATTCCGTCCCGTCGGATGATGACCTGCCCGCCGCGCGGTTGCGGGCGGATGGTGCGATCCTGATCGGAAAGACGAACACCCCGGAATTTGGGCTTGGATCCAATACCTTCAACCCTGTGCACGGCACTACGCGCAACCCATATGACACTGACCGTAGCTGTGGTGGATCCTCGGGCGGGGCCGCTGTGGCCCTCGCGGCGAGAATGGTCAGCGTGGCCGATGGCTCCGACATGATGGGTTCGTTACGCAATCCAGCGGCCTGGAACAATGTATACGGGATGCGACCGAGCTTCGGGCTTGTCCCTGACGAGCCACGGGGTGATATGTTTCTGCATCCCCTGTCAACCCTTGGACCGATGGCGCGTGACCCTCTGGATCTCGCCGGTTTGCTACAGATTCTTGCCGGATCCGACCCGCGTCAGCCATGGGGTAGGGAATTCGACGCCGCGAAGGTGAGGATGTCGACGGACATCAGGGGATGGAGGCTTGGATGGCTGGGCGACTGGGGCGGGGCCTACGAATGCGAGGACGGCATCCTGGAAGTCTGCGGGGCCGCGCTTGCGACATTTGAGGAACTCGGGGCGGTGATTGAACCGCTGCGACCGCCTTTTCCAAGCGAAGAGATCTGGGAGAGCTGGACCACGCTGCGGTCTTGGGCGGTGGCTACGCGGCTGGAACCGATCTGGAGTGATCCGGAACGTCGCGGACGGCTGAAGGAAGAGGCTCTTTGGGAGATAGACCGGGGACGGGCATTCAACGCGATGGAATTGCACAATGCATCACTCTCCGCCTCCGCATGGTTCAGATGCTGCTCCGGGCTGTTCGCCTCTTTCGACGCTCTCGTGTTGCCTTGCGCTCAGGTCTGGCCCTTCGCGGCGGACTGCGTATGGCCTAAAATGATCGCGGGGCGGTTAATGGATACTTACCATCGATGGATGGAAGTATCCGTTCCGGTCAGCCTGATCGGGCTTCCGGCCGTTGCGTTGCCCGCGGGATTTGGCGTACATGGGCTGCCGATGGGCATCCAGGCGTTCGGACCGTGGAATGGAGATGCCAGGCTTCTGGGACTTGCGCAGGCCTATCACGAAGCGACGGACTGGCCGGGAGCGCGTCCGCCCGTATGCTGAGCGGATGGGGATCGTTCAGGTTTCCACCGACGGTGAATGAGGAACAGCGATGCCTGTGGACGACAATATGCCGCCATCGGCACTGCCGCGTGTCGAAGAGATCACTTTGCGGGATCTGGCCGTATCACTTCGTTCGGGGTGGAGGGACTTCAGGCGCGCTCCCGGGTACGGTCTCTTTTTCAGTTCGGTCTACACCGTCGCGGGTATTCTTCTGATTCACTTCGGCGCCGGCACGCTGGCCTGGACGTTAACGGTCTCGCTTGGCTTTCCGCTCGTGGCCCCTTTCGCCGCGGTCGGACTATACGAGATCTCTCGAAGGCTCGAGAAGGGCGAGGGCCTGAACTGGTACGGAATTCTGGGTGTGGTCTTGCGGGAGAAAGACCGTCAGCTTCCATGGGCAGGTGCCGTCATTGTTATATATTTCCTGTTCTGGACTTTTTTGGCGCATATGATCTTCGCGCTTTTCATGGGGCCCGGGGCAATGACGAACGTCACCAGCTCACTTGACATCTATCTGACTCGGGTCGGACTTGCGATGATATTGACGGAACTCGCGGTCGGAGGAGTCCTTGCCTTCGTCCTGTTTGCCCTGACCGTCGTGAGTCTGCCACTACTGCTGGAAAGGGAAGTGGATTTTGTCACCGCGATGCTGCTCAGCATGTCGGCGGTGCGGAATAACCTCACAGTGATGGCGGTTTGGTCCTTTTCCGTGGCGATCCTGCTGTTTGCCGGAATGCTGCCATATTTTCTGGGACTTCTGTTCGTGCTTCCGGTGCTAGGGCATTCGACATGGCACCTCTACCGGCGGACACTCAAGGACAGCGCGTGAACACTGGTGCAAAAACCGCCAGCGTTTGCATGGTATCGACGACAGCCGGATATAACCGGGCGGCATGGCCACACAATGATGGACGGAGCGGTGCGGTATGGAAAGCGCTGGTAGCCTACTGGCCGACCGCTGACGCCTTTGGCGTCGTCTGCGATTGGCCGGCCGCAGCGACGGTGGCCTGCTTCTGCTTGGGCTGACCGATAACGGGAGTCTGCTGCGCGCGCCTGTCGTCCTTGCCCTCGCTAAGTGGGTCATCCTGCCGCACGACCGAGCCTTCGAAATGGGCTCCGGATTCAATTGCCAGCGCTTTGTGGACTATATCGCCCTGAACCTGTGCCGTTGAGGTCAGCCTGACCTTAAGCGCCCGGACGCGGCCCTTGATTTTACCGGTGATGATGACATCGTCACCGACCACTTCGCCTGTGACGATGGCGTTCTCGCCGACTGTCAGAAGATGGGCGTATATGTCGCCTTTGACGGTACCCTCGATCTGGATGTCTCCGGTTGTCTTAAGATTGCCGGTGACGACCAAGTCGGCTGACAAGACCGAGGCCGGTGGCTTCGGCCCCGCCGGTTGTTTGGCGGCAGATGTTGCCGACGGTGCGTTAGCGTTGGCGGGGGTGGCTGACGCACCTCCCTTTTGCTGCGGTTGGTCGGTTCTTGCGTTGAGCTCGTTGATCCTGCTCTTAGAAAACATTATTCGATGCCTTGATGTAGATCATTGGGTTGATGGCCTTGCCGTTTGCGCGGACCTCGTAGTGAAGGTGAGTCCCGGTCGAGCGACCAGAAGTTCCCATATCACCTATTCTGTCGCCATGCGATACCCTTTGGCCTTTATTCACCCTAATTTTTGCCAGATGGGCATAGTATGTTTCCAAACCGAATTCATGCCGGATTTTCACTATCCGGCCATAATCTCCCAGCCAGCCCGCGAACGTCACGATACCATCGGCTGTGGCGAGGATCGGCGTGCCATATTCCGCAGCCAGATCCAACCCCTTGTGCATGCGGCCCCACCGGGGGCCAAACCTGCTGGTGACGCGGTAATTTCCCTTGACTGGCATGGACAACGGGATTTTTACAAGGGCGAGCCGCGAAAGGTTAAGATCGTCCAGTCCCGCCAGTATGCCCAAGGAGCGGACCGTTTCAGGATCCCCCAGCGGTGTATGGTCGGCGAAACCGGTGGGGGTCAGGGGACCGCCTTGACCGGAATATCCCTGTCTCACCGTGTCGAGAACCGATTCAGAAGAAAGCCCGACGGCTCCGAAAACCGAATCGAGCGGTTCCATTGAAATGGTGATGGCTTCTTCAAGCCGGCTGAAGATCCGATCGTTTTTCTGCTGAAGGAGACGGATGTCATGCCTGGCCGTGTCCGCGGCGCGCCTCGCCTCGGCGGCCTCTACATTCAGGGCGTCACGATCATCCGCTACATGTTTCAGGGCCGACGCCAGAAATGACACGGCCTCCGCGTCCAGTGCCCATGAATCTCCGACGGCAGCTCCTCGGAAGGCATCGACTTCAGTGGCAGGTACGGGGGGCGATCCACTCCAGTTGGCTGTGTGACGTAGGGCGGCCTGCATCGTCTCCATACCTTTTTCAAGCTCCCTTCGACGGTCCTCGGACTCCAGAAACGCCGAATGGATGGCTGAAATCCTCTCCCAGGCGACGTTTAGCCGTTCCTGTGCCTCCCGTGCCTCGGCGAGACTGAGATCCCGCTCACCGCGGAGCGCGCCTATTCCTTCCTCATAAATCTGGCGGTCCCGCGCGATTTGGTCGCGTAGGTTGCCGGAGGTGATCGTATTGGTGAGCGCGACGGCTGAGGCAATCACCGTCCAGCCCGCCAGCAGCGCGCAGCCTGTCCATCCCGCCGCCTGTGTCAGCGGTGAAAGGCTGATGAATCTCGTGTGCGAATCAAAGCGTAGGAATATCCTTAGCTTTGGAAAGGTCCTTTCCAGCCTGGAATTCATCCAATTCATCGACCGCAGCATTGCATCGCGTTTCTCCTCCGACCGCAACCGGCGGCTAGCGCCGGCTCCTGAGCCACCTTTCGAAGATAGACGAATCAGTATTTCCGCATACGGTTACAGGATATTTCACGCATTCAAGAGACTTGGGATGGATCGGCGCGGGAATCGGCGAAAATCCGCCGATTCCCGCGCCGACCGGGCTACTCGCTGTCATGCCTGATAGATTTGGTGAAGGAACCGGTTGGATTTGAACTCCACGGTTCTCACGGATGTCACTGCCGCAACCTATCGCGTCATTCGCCGTTCCGGCAGATGAGTGGCCGGTTCGCTGGGTCACAGCGTCGCCATGTTGATGAATCCCGTATCCATGCCACCCGTTGAGCGCGGTTGGAGCGGGATTCGCACCGACACGGGAACCTGATTTTCGGCATCATGCGTCCACTTTTGCGTTCATAATTTATATGTGGTTTCAAGGAGTGGTGGATTGGCCGACAATTGGTGGCGGCGAACGCCGCCGAAACCGAGGGCTAGGCTGCTAAGGCATGTCGGACAGGGAGACCCGGAAAAGTGTGGGACGCCGCCGTAGTCGCTTTGCGCGTAGTCTGGCGGCGGCGGGGCAACTGCTGCTGGTCGTTGTCGTGTTCGCGAGCTTGGCGCTTCTCACGCTTTCACTTACCGGCTCAAGTCTACCGATACCTGTCTGGCTGGCCGAAAGAATTGAGGCACGGGTTAACGCCGGGCTGGAAGTTGGGCGGGTCGAGCTGGGGAAGACCAGCCTTGCGTTCGGTTGGGGCCAAAGTCCGCAGGTTCTGCTGGACGGCATTGGGATATTTGACGGTGATGACGCGCGGATCCTGCGGATGGAGGAGATACGAACGCGACTCGCCGCCCGCCGGTTACTGCAGGGCATCGTAGCGCCCGACGATATCCGGATATCCAGTGTGGATGTCAACGTCGCAAGAGATCGCGAAGGTGGATTCTCGGTATCGGTCGCGACAGGCGCCGCTGAGGGTTCCTTCCCCGGCGCGCTCGGCGGTCTAGGCCGAATGCTGGATATCGGGCCGCTGGCGGAGCTCTCCAGCTTAGTCGTGGATAACCTGGCCATCACGGTCCGGGACGAACCGGCGAACCGGATCTGGCGGTCCGCGAACGGTGAGTTCTCGATGCGACGGGCTACGGATGGTCTCGAACTGAAAATGACGGCGGCCTTCCCCGGCGATGCCGGGCAATCGATTTCAACCATGGTTACACTGCGTACCAGCCCGACCGCGCGCCGTGGATCGGTCACCGCGAGTGTCCGGGATGCCCTGGCTGCGGATATCGTGGATTGGTTCCCGGAGCTTTCGGTTCTGGATGCGGTGGACGCACCGGTATCGGGAACCCTGACGGCCAACCTTGGCGATCACGGTGAGATTACCGACGTCGCCGGGAAACTGTCCGTTGGCCAGGGGCAGCTGCGAACCGCCCGGGACGCTCCCCCTATCGGTTTCGAAGGGTGCGAGATCGAAATATCATATGAGACCGATATGCGGACGCTGACGTTCAACCGGATTGAGATGCGCAGTGACCCTTTGACAGCCGCTGCGGAAGGGACCGCAATATTACGGGAGGCCCGCGACCGGGAGTCCGCTGCCATCGTCGGGCAACTCTCCTTGGCCGGGGTTTCGTTGGGTGGAAGGCATCTCGATACGACGCCGCTGAACTTCGAGGCTGGTTCGGTGGACTTCCGGGTTCGCTTTGCGCCGCTCCGGATCGATGTCGGTCAGATGACACTTGGAGACGCCGGATGGCGCATGAACGGCCGGGGGGGGGCCATCGCAAGTGACATTGGATGGGATGTCGCGCTTGACGTTGGCATTGACACGTTGCCGTTGGATCGTCTGCAGGCGTTATGGCCCGCATCGGTTGCCCCCGAGATCCGCGAATGGGTCGCAAACAACGTGGTTGAGGGCGAGATTTCGGATCTGGGAGGCTTCATTCGGATGCCGGCGGGTCAGTCTCCGAAAGTCGCGTTAAGCGGCTACTTCGGGGGTGTTGGCACGAGACCGTCCGGGACCATACCGTCTGTAGAAGGTATTGGCGGTTACATGAGCCTTCTGGACGGATCCTATACGCTGGCTATCGAGAAAGGCTTGATCGTTCCTCCCCTGGGAGGAGATATCGTCATCGACGGATCGGTTCTCGCAATCGAGGACGTTTTCGCCAAGGACCGGCGCGCGGAGATCACGGTCTTTACTGACAGTACGATCACGTCGGTTCTATCCCTTCTGGACCTTCCACCGCTCGAGCTTCTGGATGGTGCGGATCTGGATGCCGATCTGGCGGAGGGACGCGCCGTTCTGACTGCCCGGGCCACCTTCGATAACGTTGGCATGGAGCTGTCAGCCGTTCCGTCCTTCGAGATTACCGGCCAACTGCTGGATACGGTCAGTGACACACTGGTCAGGAACCGGCGGTTGGAGGCGAAGGTTCTGGAAGTGCGTGCGGACGCCGATGGGATCGAGATCGGCGGGTCGGGCAATTTAGGTCAGGTGCCCGTTGACGCCATCTGGTCGCAGGGTTTCGGCCCCGGGAATAAGGGTAGGAGCAGGGTCGCGGGAACCGCTGAGCTGAGCCAGGTTTTTCTCGACGAGTTCGGCATCGGACTGCCGCCCGGGTCGGTGAGTGACGCGGGTACCGCGAGGATTATCGTTGACATGCAAGGAGACGGGTCGCCCATGTTCCGCCTGGATTCCGACCTTTACGGAATCGGACTTAATATCAAAGCGCTTGGCTGGTCCAAGTCGCCGGATCAGGCGGGAACGCTCCGGGTCGCAGGCCGCCTGGGTGAACTGGCGGCGGTGGAACGTCTCGAGATCAGCGCACCAGGTCTGGAGGCTACGGGATCGGTTGAGTTCGCGTCTGGACTAAGGCTGCGGGAGGCCCGGTTCGATCGGGTGGCGGTCGGTGATTGGCTTGACGCTCGGGCGACGCTGACTGGTATGGGTGTAGGGTTACCTCCCGCGGTTGCCATCGATGGCGGTACGGTCGACATTCGCTCGGCGCGCCTGAATCCGGGCGATGACGTCGGTGGCCCCCTGAAGGTCGCCCTGGACCGGTTGGTTGTGTCGGAACAGGTCGCGTTGACGGATTTGCGTGGTGAGTTCGTGACCGGACGCGGTCTCGAGGGCGATTTCACCGCTCGGGTTAATGACGGTCCCGCTGTCAGCGGTGCCTTAGAGTCCGGGCAATCCGGAATGAGTGTCCGGATTGTAAGTGACCAGGCCGGAGCTGTGCTTGCCGAACTCGGTCTGTTCCGGAACGCGCGTGGCGGAAGTATGGAGCTGGCGCTGACCCAAGCGGGGGAAAAGAATGTCTACGATGGACGGATGAACGCGGCGAACGTCAGTATCATTGAGGCGCCCGTTATGGCCGAACTGCTGAATTCGATCAGCATAGTCGGGCTATTGGACCGGCTGGCCACCGGCAGTATAACAATGTCGAGGATTGAAGCTGAGTTCCGGCTTGGCCCTGGGTCCCTTACGCTTTACCCCTCCAGTGCGGTCGGTCCGTCGCTTGGAATTTCACTAGAGGGCGTGCATGACTCCAAAAACAATATGCTGGACATGCAGGGCGTCATTTCCCCGGTCTATTTCCTGAATGCGGTCGGCCAGTTGTTCACGCGTGGTGGCGAGGGCCTGTTCGGGTTCATATTCCGGCTGAAGGGGGATTCGCGAAACCCCCGCGTAAGCGTGAATCCGATGTCGATCCTCACACCGGGAATGTTCCGCGAGATTTTTCGCAGGCCTCCGCCGACAGGGCGCTGATGAAGCTTTCGGATTTTGATTTCGACCTGCCCGATGAGTTGATCGCGTTACGTCCGGCGCGGCCTAGATCCTCCTCGCGTCTGCTGGTAGCGGGGCCCGCATCCGTCCATGACGCCTGTATGGTTGACCTGCCGAATTTCCTGAGGCCCGGTGACCGACTTGTACTGAACGACACCCGCGTGATTCCGGCCCGCCTGGTGGGACGCAGGCGGCGCGACAGTTCCCGGGAATCGGCCGGGGTGACGATCGAAGTGACCCTTCTGGGAACTAGAACCGATGGAAAGTGGAATGCGCTTGTTAAGCCGCTTAGAAGGTTGAAGACAGGGGATACCATCCATTTTTCGGATGATATGCGCGCGACGTTCATTTCAAGCGCCGAGGGGGTGGCGGTGCTCGCTTTCAATCTTGCCGGTCCTGAGTTTGACGCCGCGCTGGACGCCTGCGGAAGTATGCCCTTGCCTCCGTACATCACCGCCAAACGCGCCGTGGATGAAGAGGATCGTGAATGTTACCAGTCGGTTTGGGCCGAGCGCTCGGGGTCGGTAGCGGCGCCGACCGCCAGTCTGCATTTCGACGGGATTCTGCTCAAGGCGCTGGAAGCCCGGGGTATCGCCACGAGCCGGGTGACCCTACATGTCGGCGCCGGCACGTTCCTACCGGTCAGGGACGAGGATTTCAGAGAGCACAGACTGCATGCGGAATGGGGCGAGGTGCGGGAGAAGGCGGCGCTAGAGATCAATGCGACCCGGAATTCAGGTGGCAGGATCATTCCGGTTGGAACGACGGCGCTGCGGTTGATCGAATCAGCCGCCACGGGCTCCGGGCGGATCGTCGCCTGGCGCGGTGAGACGGATCTGTTTATCAAGCCCGGTTTCGGCTTTCAGCTTACGGACGGATTGTTGACCAATTTTCATTTGCCGAAATCGACTTTGATCATTCTCGTTGCGGCGCTGATGGGTCGTGAGCGCCTTTTGGCAATCTATTCTCACGCAATCGACTCGGGGTATCGCTTTTTTTCCTACGGCGACGCGTCGCTCCTGCTGCCGGAGGCATAGAAACGACAGGTTCGGGTCGCCAACAAGCGTACCGTCCCGCGCCGCTACCCTCACATGGTGAACTGGTCTTCGGGAGGTTGCCATGTTTCAGGTTATCGCGACATCATGGGCGCTGCTTCTGGGCATGGCCCTGCTGATGATGGGAAATGGCCTTCAGGCGACGCTTATGGGGGTTCGTGGCGCGCTTGAGGGGTTCACCACATTCGAGCTTTCGATCGTGACGTCGGCCTATTTCGCGGGTTTCCTGATCGGCTCCAGAGCGACGCCGTGGATGATTCGGCGAGTGGGGCACGTACGTGTATTCGCGGCTCTCGCATCGCTCATATCCGCCGCCTTGATCCTGTTTCCGACGATTTCCGACCCTTGGTTCTGGACGGCCCTACGCGTCGTGATCGGTCTCGGGTTCTCGGGTGTATACGTCACCGCCGAGAGTTGGCTTAACAACGCGGCCAGTAACGAAAACCGGGGCCGAACGCTGTCGGCCTACATGACGGTCCAGATGTTCGGAATTGTTTCAGGCCAGGCGATTCTCGCTATGGGCGATCCCGCAGGTTTCATAGTCTTTATCATTCCATCGGTCCTCGTGTCGGTATCCTTCGCGCCGATCCTTCTTTCGGTCTCACCCACTCCGGTTTTCGAGACAGCGAAGCCAATGGGCCTCGGTAAGCTGTTTCGCAGTTCACCCCTGACCCTCGTTGGAATGGCTTTGTTGGGCGGTCTGTTTGCGGCTCTGTTGGGTATGGGGTCCGTCTATGCGACCCGTATCGGACTTGGTGTCGGTCAGGTTTCCAGTTTCGTTGGCGCGATCTTCGTGGGTTCGATGCTTTTCCAGTATCCCATTGGCTGGTTGTCGGATCGTCTGGACAGGCGGAAACTGATTCTCTTTTTGGCCGCCGTGGGCGGGGTCACCTCATTCATCGCATTTCTATGGGATGGTGATTTCACATTCCTACTCTTCGTGGCATTGGTCATGGGGGGAACCGTCAATCCGCTCTATTCTCTGCTCATCGCGTATCTGAACGACTATCTCGCGACCGATAACATGGCGGCGGCGAGTGGAGGTCTGGTATTCGTGAACGGTCTCGGCGCGGTCGGTGGTCCGATTGTCACGGGTTGGCTGATGGAGTTGGCGGGGCCAAGGGGGTTTTGGCTGTTCATTGCGATATTGCTCACCGCGCTGGTTTGCTATGCCGCTTACCGGATGACGCAACGTGCCGCGGTCCCTGCGGATGAGACGGGAGTCTATGTCAGCGTTTTGCCGACGGCATCGCCCGTCGCGGTGGAGGCCGCTCAGGAGTGGGCGATCGAGCAGGCGGATGATGCGGATAACGTCTGAGGGTGGTTATGGAGCCCATTGAATCAATGGCTTGTGTGGATAAGCGAAACATGTGACACTGGTATCCGCTTGGGGGAGCCTCGTTGAGGAGCAAGCGGATGGAAGGACCGGACAGCATTCTTGGATTTTGGCTTGAGGAAGTAGGCGAAAATGGTTGGTATGGCGGGGGCGAGGAGTTGGATGCGTCGATCCGGGAGCGCTTCGAAATGGACTGGCGCCGGGTGATGGACGGAGGTTTCAAGGATTGGCTCGCTTCCGTGAGCGGAACGCTTGCCTACCTGATTCTGACCGATCAGTTTCCACGGAACATGTTCCGGGACACGGCGAAGGCGTTCGCGAGCGACCGGATCGCTTTGTCCGCGGCGAAATCGGCCATCTACAAGGGGTTTGACAGGCGTATCGATGGTATGGTGCGCCAGTTTTTCTATCTCCCGCTAATGCACAGCGAATGCCTGCCGGATCAGGATCGTTGCGTACACCTGTTGAAAGAGCGCATGCCTGATGGTGGTGCCGCCAATCTCGTCCATGCGCGGGCGCATCGCGAGATAATCAGGTGGTTTGGACGGTTTCCGACCCGGAACGCCGCGCTTGCGCGGTCGTCTTCCGCGTTGGAGGTGGCTCATCTGGATGGCGGTGGATATGGGGGCGTTCTGGAGTTGGTCAGGTCCGCGTAAGGAGACTCGCGTAGGGTGAAGGCGGCCCTTTTGGATTGATCCCGCTGAAACGGTGACCCTCGCGCGCTTCGCGGCGGTAAGGGATTGCCTTGGCGATTTGTGGTTCGTTCCGATGGGCCGTATCGCGTCGATGCGCTAGCCGTGAACTGGTCTGAAGGTGAGGAGAGAGATGGCTTCAAAATCTTACGATATGATCGTCATTGGTGCCGGGCCGGGAGGCTATGTCGCCGCCATCCGAGGAGCCCAGCTCGGCCTTAGCGTGGCAATCGTCGAGCGTGAGCATATGGGGGGTGTTTGCCTTAACTGGGGCTGTATCCCAACGAAGGCGATGCTCAGGTCCGCCGAGGTGTTTCACCTGCTGGGCCGTGCGGGCGAATTCGGGCTCAGGGCCGAGGGGGTCGGGTGTGATCTCGATGCGGTCATCGAGCGTTCCCGGAAGGTCGCCAAGCAACTTAACGGCGGTGTCGGGCATTTGATGAAGAAAAACCGGGTTGCGGTTGTGATGGGTGAAGCGGCTCTTTCCTCCAGTGACACCGTCAGCGTCACGACGAAAGAGGGTACCGAGTCGCTTTCGGCGAAGGCGATCGTACTGGCGACGGGAGCCAGGGCGAGGGAACTTCCCGGACTAGAGGCTGACGGCGATCTGGTCTGGACGTATCGACACGCCCTCAAGCCGCCAAGGATGCCAAAGAAGCTGCTGGTCATCGGTTCGGGCGCGATCGGTATTGAGTTCGCGAGTTTCTACAACACTCTCGGAGCTTCAACGACGGTGGTTGAGGTTATGGAGCGTATCCTGCCGGCCGAGGACGAGGAAATCAGCGCCCTTGCCAGGAAAGCTTTCATCGCACAGGGAATGACGGTGATGGAGGGGGCCACCGTCAAGCGGATCGATCGGGGCAAAGGTCGCGCGGTGGCCCATATCGAGGCGGACGGTAAGGTAGGAAAACATGAATTTGACACAGTAATACTCGCTGTCGGTATCGTCGGAAACGTGGAGGGACTTGGACTGGAAGCGCTTGGCGTTGGAATAGACCGATCCCATGTGGTGACGGATTCCCACTGCCGGACCGGCGTCGAGGGCCTTTATGCAATCGGCGACGTGGCGGCCCCCCCATGGCTCGCGCACAAAGCATCGCACGAAGGGGTTATGGTTGCAGAGATGGTTGCGGGTCGGAATCAGGTACATCCGGTGAGGGCTGAGTCCATCGCGGGCTGCACCTACTGCAATCCGCAGGTTGCGTCCGTAGGTTACAGCGAGGCGAAAGCCAGAGAGCTAGGTCATGAAGTAAAGGTTGGTCGGTTCCCGTTCATCGGGAACGGGAAGGCGATCGCACTGGGTGAGGCCGAAGGCTTGATCAAGACCGTGTTCGACGCAAAGACGGGCGAGTTGCTCGGAGCGCATATGATTGGCGCGGAAGTCACGGAACTGATACAGGGATATGTGGTCGGCCGCACGCTCGAGACGACCGAGGAGGATTTGATGAACACCGTCTTTCCGCATCCAACGTTAAGCGAAATGATGCATGAAAGCGTCCTGGATGCCTATGGGAGGGCGCTGCATTTCTGACAATCGGTCGATGTGAGAATGCCGACCGCCCTATTTTCCGCGGCGTCGCGCTTGCCTTCCCTTTCCGGTTTTATGCCCTCCACCACTGTCATGCGGAAGTTGACCGCGCCCTTCAATGTGTCTTTCCCCCGCCTGTCGGCCATGAACCGTCGACGCATCGTCTGTCGTCTCAGTGTTCCCGCTTCACCTCCAGATCACTCGGGGGTCCAGATATCTGGAGCGGTGCGGGACCTGAGCCGCCTCAACGGACAATTTAGGGCCTGAGCACGCGATTTCGGGTCGAGGTCGCCGCATATCGTGCGATACACCGAGATATCGCGGGTTTCGGGTCGGTTAAACGAGAGCCTCAGCTCGATCGCCTCGAGCGCGTGAAGACGCCCACCGGTTGACATTAGCCGATCAATCCGGCCGAACCGGTCATGGGTCGCATGGTTGCTTTTCGCTGGTCAGAGCTCTTCGCACCTTCGCTTGAACAGATCCCATTCGGCTTCGACGATCGAGTCGTGGAAGATGCCGGCGACCGGCTCCAGTGGGGTGCCGCATATGCCGGATAGACGCGCGAAATTTTCGGAACGATTCGAAAACGATAGGCGCGAAACGTCCCCTGAGCTAGGTGAAACGCATTCTGTCCGGTATGGTCCGGAGATCCGGGCCGCAGTGCCCACGCGCCCGGTCTCGATATTCCCTCGCAAGTTCCATAGGCATACCGTCGATCTGATAGGTTGCGCCCTAAGGGTCATAAGGAAGGATCTGGGCACCTTAGATTTGGTGGTACCGCGCTACGAGTTTCGATATTCTATTTCAAATGCCATTTATGGAGGCAGAAGTGCAGCTTTCGGAACGCATTCGACGGGTCCGGGTTTCGGGCACGATTCGTCTGGCTGATATGGTGCGGAAACGAGCCGCTTCTGGCGGGAAAGTCTATAACCTGGCTGAAGGAGAGCCGGACTTCGACACGCCGGCTTTCATTATTGACGCGGCTCACAAAGCCGCCCTTGCGGGACATACGCGTTATACGTCCGTGGCCGGGACACCCGCGCTGCGTGAAGCCATCGCCGCCAAATTGCGAAACGAGAACGGACTGGTTTGCGATATAGACGAGGTCGTTGTAGGAACCGGTGCCAAACAGCTCATGTTCAATGCGCTGCTGGTAGGCGTAAATGATGGTGACGAGGCGATCATTCCCGCGCCCTATTGGGTCAGCTATTGCGATATGGTCACCATAGCGGGCGGTAAGCCTGTCATTGTGGATTGTTTTGGAACCGACCTGAAGATCACGCCGGGTGCGCTTGCGGCGGCGATCACGGCGCGCACGCGCTGGTTGATCCTGAATTCACCCGGGAATCCGGGCGGGGCGGTCTACTCGGCGAGCGAGCTGTCCGCGTTGGCCGGGGTGCTCAGGCAATACCCCAAGGTGGCGGTCATCTGCGACGATATCTACGAGAAAATCCTCTTCACTGGAGCGCCTTTCGCTACAATGGCGCGGGTCGCGCCCGATCTCGAAGGTCGGGTGCTGACCGTGAATGGTGTCTCGAAGTCCCACGCCATGACTGGCTGGCGGATCGGTTATGCCGCGGGTCCGAGGAAGTTCATCGCCGCAATGACAAAGCTGCAGGGGCAATCAACGACAAATGCCAGTTCAATCAGTCAGGCGGCGGCTTTGGCGGCGCTGACAGGCCCGCAGGACACGATTCACGAGTGGGGCCGCATCTATCTTCGACGGCGTGACAGTGCGATCGCGGCGATCGCGGCGATCCCCGGACTCAATGCGCGGCCACCGGATGGAGCGTTCTATATTTTTGTCGATTGCACTGCCCTTCTGGGCAGGACGGCACCGGACGGTACGGTTATCGACACCGACATCGTCCTATCGGAATACCTGTTGGCCGCGGCTGGGGTTGCGCTGGTACCGGGAACCGAGTTCGGCGGCCCCGGGCACCTGCGTTTGTGTTTCGCGAAATCGGACGATGAGGTTGCTGAGGCCTGCGCCGAGATGGGCAAGGCGCTTGCCAGTCTGACCTGATGACATTTTCGTCCATCTCGGGCCTCATGTCGCGTCTTTGGCTCCGGCGGAGCGACGACAGCAACGTTACAGCCGTCAGACCTCTTGTCGCCGCCCACACATCCACGATCCGGCGCACGCGCGTCGGGCTGGTTACCGAGTCGTCCAATAGGTGGAACTTCGCCGTTACGCCGGTCCGAGGTATCTGATTCTGCGGATCGCCAAAGGCGGTCCCGGCCCGGATCGAATAGGTGTCTCGATAGACGTCGACAATGGGACGCGCGAAGCGCGGTAACCGAGACTGTCCCTACGCCTTGGAACGCGGTTATATCTGGTTGCCAAGCACGGCGGCCTTGTCGAGGGGATGCATGGCCCGGACCGCGCGCGGGAAACCGGGAGCCGTAAGGCCACCCGCCAACCACGCACGCCATCAACCACCGTGGTGACCGGCGCGGCAAGGCCGGGAATACTCGCAAAATACGCGGTTTGCCGCCGAGATCCCCCTCGTATGCTTTTTTACTCGATAAGGGTGGCCATCATCATGCCGCCGACCGTTGCGCTCTTGAGCAGGTATCCGGAGGGTATGCCGGAATTCCTCGCCGGGAACCGAATACTGAGCCGATCCCGCCTTCGGAATCCGCCTTATGGATATCCGCTCCGCGAACTTTCCTGTCCGGCGCTTGGTTCGGACAGCGACGCCTGAGATACATCACGTAATACAGGGACGTAAACGACTCCCGTTGCATTTGCCGCCCGCTTCTTTATGAGCGGTGTGGTCAGGAGACCGGGGCGCTGGCATGGATCATTTTCATTATCGCGGCGGTGTGTTGCATGCGGAAGATGTGCCTGTGCCGGCGGTGGCGGCGTCCGTAGGCACCCCTTTCTATCTCTATTCCGTGGCAACCCTCGTCCGCCACTTCAGACTTTTGGACGAGGGACTCGATGGCCTTGACCATCTCGTATGTTATGCCGTCAAGGCGAATTCCAATCAGGCTGTCCTGAAGGTTCTGGCCCGACTGGGAGCCGGAATGGACGTCGTGTCCGGAGGTGAATACCTGCGCGCGCGCGCGGCCGGCGTGCGAAACGACCGGATCGTCTTTTCCGGCGTTGGCAAGACCCGGTCCGAGATGGAACTGGCGCTGTCGGGAGGGGTGCGGCAGGTCAATCTTGAATCCGAGCCCGAGATGGAGCTGCTGTCACAGGTAGCGGCGTCGATGGGCGTGACCGTTCCCGTCGCATTCCGGATCAATCCCGACGTGGACGCGGGGACGCACGACAAGATCTCGACGGGCAGGGCGGAGGACAAGTTTGGCATTCCCGCCGGCCGGGCACCCGACGCATACCGTGCCGCCGCCTCCCTACCAGGGCTTAAGGTCGTCGGGCTGGATATGCACATCGGAAGTCAGCTGACCGATCTCGCGCCTTATGAACTGGCGTTCAGGGTTATCGCCGAACTCACCGCACGGCTCCGCTCGGACGGACACGAGATAAGCCGTCTGGATCTTGGTGGGGGACTGGGCATTCCCTACCGCCGTTCGGACGCGGCGCTTCCGCCGCCCGCCGAGTTCTGCGACCTGATCAGGGCAACTTTCGGAAGCCTGGGCTGCGAAATAGAGATTGAGCCGGGAAGGCTCATCGCCGGCAACGCCGGTATACTTGTAACCCGCCTTCTGTATCGCAAGTCAGGCAAGGATCGGGAATTCCTGATTCTCGATAGCGCGATGAACGACCTTGTGAGACCGGCGCTGTATTCAAGCTATCATGAAATCGTTCCCGTGGCCGAACCCGCGCCCGGTGAGGTTGAACGGCCGTTTGACCTCGTTGGACCGGTCTGTGAATCCGGAGATACGTTCGCGAAACGGCGGCGAATGCCTCCGCTTGCGCCAGGTGATCTATTGGCTTTCCGTAGCGCCGGGGCCTACTGTGCGGTGATGGCGAGCGAATACAACACGCGTCCCCTGGTACCGGAGGTCATGGTGCATGGAGACAGGTTTGCCGTCATTCGGGCCCGACCGACATTTGACGAAATCCTCGGCCGGGATATAGTTCCTGAATGGCTGTGATGCCCTGTGTCAAGTGTGAATGGATTGTGTGACCAATGACTGACCCGCCCATACTGCGGCGTGAACGCTTCGGAAGACTGCATCTGGCGCTGCTGCTCACCTGGACTGGGATGCTCGCGGAGCGGCTTACACACGCGTTCTGGCCCCTTTGGTCATCCTTTTTTCTTGTGCTGGCGGCCTTGATGATGGGGCTGCACGAATTGGTTTCATCCGAAGTTGTCCGGGGTCTCGCTCTCCTGGCGGTCGTGGCGTTGGTCGGCGCGTTTTGTTGGGGTATCGGGAGCCTTCGCTTTCCAACGAAGCGTGAAGCTAGGGAACGGCTGGATGGAACCCTTCCGGCGCGTCCGATCGCCGCACTTGAAGACACGATTGCGTTTGGTGCGGATGATCGGGCCGCACAGGCCATATGGGACGAACATGTGAGGCGCATGGCGGCGGCCGTGAGGAATGTTCGGGCGGTCGGGCCGGATCTTCGGGTCTCGGACCGTGACCCATTCGCCCTTCGTTATGTGGCGGTTCTGTTTTTTGCGCTAGCTGCGCTGTTCGGCTCCATCGTTAAGGTTACATCGGTGAATGAGATCGCGGTGGACAGCGATGAATATCTGGCGATTGGCCCCTCATGGGAGGGTTGGGTCGAACCGCCGGAGTACACCGGTAAACCCTCACTCTACCTGAACGACATAGGTGAGTCAGGCATTGTTGTCCCTGAAGCCAGTACGGTTACGCTAAGGCTTTACGGAGACGTCGACGCATTTTCCGTATCCGAGACCGTTTCCGGACGGACGGATCAACCTGACCGTTTCGATGAGCCGACGCGGAGCTTCAAGGTCATGCGGAACGGAACGGTTGTGATTGAAGGACCTGGAGGAGCCGGGTGGACTTTCGGGATTGTTAGCGACAGACCACCCAAAATCGAGGCCCTGGGTGAGCCGAAGCGTGGCCTCATGGGTGAGATGCGGCAGACATTTCTGGCCAAAGACGACTACGGTGTAATCAGTGGACGGGCCAGAATCGCGCTGGATCTCGCCGCGGTCGACCGGCGCTACGGGCTATCGGTAAATCCTGAGCCGAGACCACCGGTCGAACTTGATATTCCGATCACCATATCCGGTGACCGGACTGAGTTCACCGAGACGCTGATCGAGAATCTCAGCCAGCACCCATGGGCTTTGCTACCTGTCGAGATCGAGTTGTTCGTTTTGGACGCGCTTCGGCAGGAAGGTGCCGCCGTCCCCACCAGCGCCATTCTGCCCGGACGCCAGTTTTTCGATCCATTAGCGGCGGCGATCATTGAGCAGCGTCGGGACTTGCTTTGGAACCGCGCTAACGGCAGCCGTGTGGCGAAGGTGCTGCGTGCGATCAGTCACAGGCCGGAGAACCTGTTCGATTCCGACGCGGCTTATCTCAAGTTGCGGTACGCTCTACGGCAATTGGAGCAGGGCCTGTCGGGAGGGCTAACCGGAGAGCCTCGTGACAGGATCGCCGAAGCGCTGTGGGATATCGCGGTGATGCTTGAGGACGGGGATTTGTCCGATGTCCGTGAGCGGCTGCGCGAGGCGCAGGAGCGGTTACGTGAAGCAATGCGCAAAGGGGCTACGGATGAGGAGATCGCGGCTCTTGTACAGGAACTGCGTGAGGCGATGCAGTCATTGATCCGGCAGCTTGCCGAACAGGAGCGGGATCGGGGGCAAGAGGGGCGTCAGCAGGCGCGGAACGAGCGGGAAATCAACGGCAACCAGCTTCAGGCGCTGATGGATCGGCTCCAGGAACTGATGGAGCAGGGTCGAATGGACGAAGCCGGCGATCTTCTGGCCCGCCTCGCTGAAATCATCGAAAACCTTCAGATAGCCCAAGGCCAGCAACCTGCTCGGCAGGCAATGGATGGATTGGGTGAGACCTTACGTCAACAACAGGAGCTGAGCGACGATACGTTCGGCGAAATTCAGGAAAACTTCGGTCGGCAGCGTAGCGAGGGCGGTGATAGCCAGTCTGGTCAGGGGCATTCGGAAAACGGACATGGTCGGGAGATGCCGGGGCGGGGCGATGGGTCCGGCATTGCTTCGGAGGAGCTAGCCGAGCGTCAGCGCGCACTGATGCGGGAACTTATGCGCCAGACGGAAAATCTGCCCGGTGCCGGCACCGCCGAGGGCGATGCGGCGCGTGAGGCGCTGGGCCGTGCGGGGGAAGCGATGGAGGATGCCGGAGAGGCGTTGGCGGAAAGCGACCTTTCGGGCGCTCTCGATTCCCAGGCAGAGGCCATCGAGGCGTTGCGTGACGGCATGCGAAACCTTGCCGAGGCGCTTGCGCGGCAGCAGGGTGAACAGCCCGGCGGGCCGGAAGGTGGATTGGGAGCGCAAACGGCCAGACGTCCGCTTGATCCTCTCGGCCGTGAGCCTGGTGCCACCGGGCTACCGGCAACCGATGACCTGCTTTTCCAGGATGAGAATGCCTACCGCCGTGCCGATGAATTGATGGATGAAATACGCCGCAGGTCGGGCGAACGGAACCGCCCGGAGGACGAGCTGGAGTATCTTCGGCGTTTGCTTGAGCGGTTCTGACCGCTTTGGCGGGGAAGTCAGAGAGGTTCCCGGCTTCTCGGGTGATTGCCTTACCTTAGCGCGACTCTCAGGAGTTGGATTCCGGAACGCGAAGCGCGGTATCCACCATGGCCTTGATCAGTTCCTTGATCAGCGTCCGCAGTTCATTGGCGTACTCGACGTAAACGATTAAGTGGGGCTCGGTTTCCGGAATCAGTTTTACGATTTGCGGCGCGAATGAATAAACAAGCATCGCGGCTAAAGCCGTCAGGACGATAGCGCCTGACAGCAGCGTTTTAGTACCGCGCCTGGTTCCGTAAGCCTCCCGCTTCCTGACCGAACTTCCGCGCCGTTCCGCGCCACTTGCGTTACCGTCAATTGCCCGAGTCATTGGCGTAGCGCCGCCTTCGCGTCGTGCGCTGCCGGAACCATGCACCACCTGAGCGGCCATGGCTTCTTCTCGCCGCGCTTTGGTTTCCCGTTCGGCTTCTTCCCTTAGAACCCGCAATACTTCCGGGCTTGGAGCGGATCGTATTGGCCGTGGGCCATCCACTCCCGGCGGAATTCCCGATTCGGTGCGTTCCGGAGTGACGGGAGCCCCGCGCCCGACCGCGCCGCAGGCAGGGCAATGCACCCCGTTCGCTGCATTACGCGCCAGGGTGCCGTCCACCTCGAATTCCGTTTCGCATGTCGGGCATGTAAGCCGCATTCCGAGACCTTTCCAACCTTTCCCGAGCTGCGTTACCCCGCCGGTCCTTTCCGACGGCTTGTATCATTATGGTTAAGCGTTTCAATCATGCCGCATCGGTGAGCCTTTTGGGCATGACTTCGGGTCGGTCGTGCCTAGATCGGCGGTGAATTTCCACGAGACGCTTGAGACAGTGAGGCGGGAAACTGTATTCTGCTTTTTCGATAGGCGTGAACACTGTCGCGACAATCCCCGCATAGGTAGAATTCCGCGCCGTGGTCAAGGGTCGTCGCGCGTAACGTTGGAAGCCGTGGCGGAAGGGAATGGAATGGCGGTAACGAGAGAACCGATTGACGCGCCGCCACCGTTATGAGGCAAGCCGATCCTTTGGAGTTCGGATGCTCGCGCGACGGTTGGCAGGCCCCTATCTGTCCGGGAAATCGACAATGAAGTGGACAATATGCGTGGCGTGGTTGTCGAATCTCATTCCAGTTAATCCGTTCGGGCCCGGTGCGCGGGCCGTTCCCGGGGCTAACCCGGAACTTGCTGGATTTCCCGCTCTGGGTGGAAGGACATGATGATTGAATGCGGCCGTCTGATCGTCTCTTTGGCCTTCAGCGTACAGATGTATTTGACAATGGCGTTGTTGGCGGGAGTGTTCGCTCCGCTGGCGATCATTGACCGGAGGTTCGCGTTCCAGGCCGTGCATTTGTATTCCCGCTGGGTTCGCTGGACGGCCCGCTGGATGGTCGGATTGAGGTCCGAGGTTCGGGGTGACGTGCCCCTGGACGAAGTGATTATCGCCTCCAAGCACCAGTCATTCTTCGACATCATTCTGCTGGTGAGCGTCTTGCCACGTCCTAAGTTCATCATGAAGAAGGAACTCCGGTGGACACCGATTCTCGGCTGGTTCGCGAGGCGCATTGGCTGCATAGCCGTAGACCGCGGGAAGCGTGGAGCGGCAATTGCGCAGATGAAGGATGATGTGTCCAAAGGTCTGGCGCTGCCCGGACAGCTGGTCATCTATCCGCAGGGTACACGGGTCGCGCCCGGCGTGCGTCGCGCATACAAGGTAGGCGCTGCGGTGCTGTATCGGCAGCTTGGCCAGCCATGCGTTCCCGCGGCGACCAATGCCGGTCTGTTTTGGCCACGCCGGTCAATAATAAGAAGGCCTGGACTGGCGGTTCTGGAGTTTTTGCCGCGGATCCCGGCAGGTAAGGATCAGGCCACGATTATGGCCGATCTGGAGGGCGCGATCGAGGCGCGGTCAGATCAATTAATGGCCGAGGCCGGGTTCGATAGGCGATGACGTGTTCGAGCCCAGAGCCCTGGATTCCATGGGTTCAGGCGGTCAGGCCATGCGCTCCCATTGACAGGAATTTGTCGCGACGGTCCTTGACCAGCGCCTCACGGGACATACTGGAGAGCGACTCCAGCATCTCCATGAGTGCGGCTCCGACCGCCGCAATTGCCGCTTTCCGGTCGCGCTGGGCTCCGCCGGGGGGCTCGAAGACTATGCGGTCGATGACTCCCAGCTTCTTTAGATCGGCTGCGGTCAGGCGAAGTGCCTGAGCCGCTTCCCGCATCTTCTCGGAGTCTTTCCATAGAATCGATGCGCAGCCTTCCGGACTGATTACGGAATAGATTGAGTGTTCCAGCATCGCCACACGATTGGCGGTGGCGAAGGCGACCGCTCCTCCAGAGCCTCCTTCGCCGATCACCACGCAGACGAATGGCACGCCGATCTGCAGACATTTCTGGGTCGCCCGCGCGATCGCCTCAGCCTGTCCGCGTTCTTCGGCTCCTTTTCCGGGATAGGCGCCGGGAGTGTCGACCAGAGTGATGACCGGCAGCCCAAACCTGTCGGCAAGCGTCATCAACCGGACCGCCTTACGGTAACCTTCGGGTCCGGCCATCCCGAAATTGCGCTTGATCCGGCTTTTCGTGTCATGGCCCTTTTCGTGTCCGATCACCACGACCGGCCGGCCATCCAATCGCGCGAGGCATCCCAGAACGGCCTGATCGTCGGCGAAGTTGCGATCGCCCGCCAGCGGCGTGCATTCGGTGAACAGAGCTTCCAGGTAGTCGCTGCAGCGCGGCCGGTCAGGGTGACGGGCCACCTGGCATTTTCGCCACGGACTCAGATCTTTGTATAGCTCCGCCAGCATGCTGGCCGCTTTTCCATCAAGCGCCTCCGCCTCCTGCTCGACGTCCATTTCCCTGTTCGCGCGTGCCAGAGCGCGCAACTCCTCCGCTTTGCCTTCGATCTCGGCAAGCGGTTTCTCGAACTCAAGGTAATTGGTCATCCAGCGCTTCCGACCCGTGCCCATTGCCGTGAGACACATATGATCGGGGCATCCGCTGGATGCAATGCGTATTTCCAGCGCAAGGGACACCATATGCCAACGCGCAATCCAGTGCCATCCCGCCCCAGTTTTTCTTGACGGTGAACCGCCGCGTCGGCGCGGAAACCCGGAAAACGAACCGCTCCCGGGCCGGAAAGACGCCGTTTCGGTGTCCGGGCGGCCACCGCCGACGGCGAACCGGCCAAAGCCGGTCGCCCTGATACCCGATCCGGCCCACAAACGACACGTTCGCCGTAGCGGGGGAAAGGCCCGCGTGCTACGTGAGCATTCCGGGATCGTAGCTATTTCCTGACATATGTACCCTGACGCACCGATGGATCGCCGCGGGATGGGCGCCGGACGTCCCCGCGACCGGGGAGATCGACCGGCCGCCCCCGCCGGGTTCGTGGACAGCCTGGATCCCGGGAATCCCGTTCCACGTCATTTGCCGGCGCGTGGATCGCAAGCCTCGATCGGGATCCGTCCCATGTCCCCGTGGCTGTCTTCCCGCGCCCGGGCCATGGGCGCCGCGGGCCAGTCCCCGGCGCCCCTACGGGCCCGCGCCGCCTCCTCCCGGCACCGGTAACGCAGCCGCTCGGTGGCGCGGGCCTGCGGGTTGGACCGCCCGCGAAGGCAGGGGGGCGGCTCAAACCGCCTGACCGGCTCCGCCTCCAGCTCCTTCGGGGCGGCGGCCACCGGCCAGACCGGATCCGGCCGTGCGGGCGGCGATGGCCGCGTCTTCATTGAGGCCGGTGAATATGAGTCAAATCCCTTCGTCGTCCCCGTCCCCGATGACGACATCGCCCACGGCCGCGACAAGATGATCATCAACCTTCGGTCCCTGCAGCCCGGCAGGTACAAAATCGCGCCCTACCATGCGGGAGGTCCCTGTTGTTTGAATACGTCGACGATGACGGCGGGAATCCGGACAACGAGCCGTGCTAGCCCGAACGGAAACCGCCGCCGCCACTGCGGGGATGTCTCCCGTTCGGGAGTGGACCGGAACGGGTGGGGGACGGCTTTGGCCTGCCCGGACATCCACGGGGCCGCCGTCCCGGTCACGGTGCGGCGATACTCGCCGTCTCGACGCCGGCGCTCGCGGGAGACGCGGAAACCGAGCCCGCTTCCGAAGTCCGGGGGCTCCGGAGCGCCAGTCAAAATCCCCGGACGGGATGACGTGACTCCGCCCGAGCGGTGACGCTTGTTTTCCCGCCATGCCGGGACTATGGGCCATGCATGAGCTGGCTCTTCTTTCAGGACGAAAGCGGACAGGATCACAGAAACGCGCCCCTGGAGGTGCGCGGCGGGGTGGCCCTGCATTCGAGCAGGGTCTGGAGTTTCGTGAAATCCCTGCAGGATGCCGAGGAACGCTGCTTTGGCATCAGGCTGGGCGAGGTTGGCAGCGAAATCAAGGGAAGCAGGCTTCTTGAGAGAAAGAGATTTGACTGGGCCCGCCAGGAGGCGACTTTGGATGATGCGTCGCGCAGGAAGGGCGCCCGCCGCTTCCTGACCAGGTCGCGGCAGCGAGAAAGCCCCAGCAGACGTGACTTCACCGCGTTTGGCCAGGCATCGAAGAAGATGGCCCACGAGGTCTTCGCGTCACTGAGGTCGCATGACGCGGTTTTGTTCGCGTCCGCGATCCCGAGGGTGACCCCCCTGAAAACTACCGGTTCGAGCATTTCCTGCGAAAGGACCTGATCTTTCTCCAGCAACGCTTTTACTGGTTTTTGGAAGCCAAACAGGAATCCGGGCTGTTGATTCTGGATCAGGTGGAAAAGGAAACCGACAAAAAATATCTGAAACGGATTCAGGACTACTACACCAGGACCGCGCCCGGACGTAAGCGCTCCAAGTGGATCGTTCCCTATCCGCTCTTTGTGGATTCGGAGCTTTCGCTTGGCGCGCAGGCCGCCGACCTTTGCCTCCATTGCGTCAACTGGGGCTTCAGACGCCCCGAATGGAAATTCAGGGGCGCGAAGCGTGACGACATTCACGAGGAGTTCGCGGGCCTGTGCGGAGAACTTCAGTACAGGGGCACATCGGTTGAGAACGGCAGGGAGCGCCGCCTCTTCGGGATCTTTTTCGTGCCCGATCCCTTCACCGCCCGCCCGCGGCCAAGATAAAGGAGGTAGTGCTTCCCGCCGCGGTCCGCCCCGGCCTGCGCCGAAGGATCGCCCGGGAACAAAACCTCCGCTTACATAAAAAAA
>JAPOUP010000050.1 GCA_026708635.1 Rhodobacter sp. | reverse complement strand
GCCCTGATATCCTCGTAATTCTCGAACGCCATTCCGCATTCCTGGCCCGACTGGACCTCCGAAACCTCATCCTTGATGCGTTTCAGGGTCTTCAGCGTGCCTTCATGGGTCACCACCCCGTCACGCAGGAGGCGAACGCCGGCCGACCGGCGCGCGATGCCTTCGGTGACGATGCATCCCGCGACGTTTCCGACCCCCGAAATCCTGAACAGCTGCTTGATCTCGGCATAACCTATGAACCTCTCGCGCACTTCCGCCGAAAGCAGCCCGGAAGCGGCCGCTTTCACGTCATCCACCAAATCATAGATTACCGAATAATATCGGATTTCCACGCCTTTCTGGTTCGCCGTGGTCCGGGCGGTTGCGTTGGCGCGGACGTTAAACCCAAACACCAGCGCCTTCGAGGCGACTGCAAGACCGATATCGGTCTCGGTGATGGCACCGACTCCTGAATGCAGGATCCTGACGCGAACCTCGTTATTTCCGACCTTTTCCATTGCCTGAATGATCGCCTCGGCGGAACCCTGCACATCGGCCTTTACGATGATCGGAAGCTCGGCGACGGCATCGCCTTCCCTGGCTTTCGCGATCATCTGCTCCAACGTAACGGACGTCCCGGACGCCGTCCGCATGTCCTTGGCGACATTGGCGCGGTAAGCGGCGATCTCCCGGGCCTGGGCTTCGGTCTCGACGACGTTGAGGACGTCACCCGCCTCGGGCGTTCCGTTGAGACCGAGAACCTCGACGGGAGCCGAGGGACCGGCATGCTTCACGCGGGTGCCCCGGTCATCCACGAGCGCGCGTACCCGGCCCCACTGCTCGCCGACGACGAATATATCGCCCTGTCTCAACGTGCCGTTCTGAACGAGTACCGTGGCGACTGACCCGCGGCCCACATCAAGCTGCGCCTCGATCACCGCTCCCGAAGCCGGACGATCGGGATTCGCCCTGAGCTCGAGAATCTCGGCCTGAAGGGCGATGGATTCGAGCAGCGCGCCAAGCCCGGCGCCGCTCAGCGCGGAGACCTCAACGTCCTGAACCTCACCACCCATCTTTTCGACAACCACATCGTGCCTCAGCAGATCGGTACGCACTTTCTCGGGCTCGGCATCGGGCCGGTCAATCTTGTTGATCGCGACGATCACCGGGACTTCCGCCGCCTTGGCATGGTGAATCGCTTCGACCGTCTGTGGCATAACCGCGTCATCCGCGGCGACCACAAGCACGACGATGTCCGTGACCTGGGCGCCCCGCGCCCGCATGGATGTGAACGCCGCGTGGCCCGGTGTATCCAGGAACGTCAGCGGCTGCCCCTTAACATCGACCTGGTAAGCGCCGATATGCTGCGTTATTCCACCGGCCTCGCCCGCGACAACCTTGGTCTTGCGGATCGCGTCCAGAAGCGAGGTCTTTCCATGGTCGACATGGCCCATGACGGTTATGACCGGTGAGCGCGGGTGCAGATCCTCGTCACGGTCAACCTCGGTCTGAATCACGTCCTCGACATCAGCGGCGCTGACGCGCGAGACGCGGTGGCCAAACTCCCTGACAATCAGCTCAGCCGTATCGGCGTCGATGGACTGGTTCTGCGTAACCAGCATGCCGTTCTGCATCAGCGATTTGACCACGTCGGCGACACGCTCCGCCATTCTGTTGGCAAGTTCCGACACAACGATGGTCTCCGGCACCTGTACGTCCCGGATAATTTTTTCGCGAACCTCCCCGCCGGACATCGACTTTTTCCGGGCCCGTTCCTGCTTCCGCTTCATCGCCGCAAGTGAGCGCTGACGCCCTCCCTCACCACCGGTTAGCGCCTGGTTCAGCGTCAGCTTGCCCGATCGGCGCAGTTCGCCGCGGGCCCTGCCGGATTTGGCCCGTTCACGGGCGTCGCGTTCCTGTCTCTTCGGCGGTGGCCCGGGCTTGGCGGCACCGCGTCCGCCATCGGAACCGGTTGGTGCGGTCCGGGCTTTCTCCTCCGCGGTCCGGGCGGCTTCCTCCTCCTCGATCCGACGTTTTTCCGCCTCGGCCTTCGCCCGGGCGAGCTCTTCCCGTTCCTGCAGCTCTCGCGCCCTGGCTTCCGCGTCGGCAAGTCTGCGGCGCCGCTCCTCCTCACGCTCCTTCTCCGCGACCTCGCGACGCCTGGCTTCCGTGGCTTCGTTTTTCCTGGCCTGCGCAACCGCTTTCATTCGACGGTCGAATTCCTCCTCCGAGATTCCCGCGGGCCTTCCGGAAGACTCCCCTTCAGGCGCGGCGGTCGGCACGGCCGGCTTTTCCTTGACGGTTGCCGCACCGGGTTTAACCACGCGCTTGCGCTTGGTCTCGACGACGACGTTCTTCGTGCGTCCGTGGCTGAAGCTCTGCTTCACCTGACCCGTCCGGGATCCCCGAAGGCCGAGAGTTCTTTTGCCGTCAGATTCTCTCATACGGTCTTTTCACCCTTTCCGGGGGTTTCCCCGATCCACTGGCGCATACCCGAAAGCCGTCGAGCCTCACCTACAACACGTTTGGCAAGCGCGCCACCGGCAAGCGCACAGTGTATCACATTTTCGCGCCCGAATGCCAAACCCAATTCATTTGCGGTCAGAACCCCGACATAGCTATCCTTTCCGGCGGGCGGCCTCAGTTTTGACCTGCCTCTCGCGGATCCGTCCGAAGCCTGCACCAGCACCTTCGCATCTCCCCTGACAAGCCAGGAGCGGACCCGGTCGTAGCCGGCCACCGCCTGACCCGCCTTGCGCGCGAGGGAAACGAATCCGACGGCCCGAGCCACCATCAAAGCCTCGACTTCGTCGGTAAATCCGTCAGGGATCCATACATGACGTCCCGCGGCCCGCGAGAACAGCCGTTTGTCGACCGCTGCCTCAAGCGCTATCCTGTCCGCCGATACCCAGGCGCCGCGTCCGGGCAGTTTACCCGCGATATCGGCCAGAATTCTGCCGTCCGGATCCACAACGAAGCGGATAAGGCCGGATATGGGGCGCACCGCGCCCGTTGCGATGCAGCGTCGCTCGGGACCCGCCCGGTCATCTGGTTTTCCGCCGCGCGCCACGCACATTCCGCGGGACCTGACGTCAGGTCCCGGCCTCCGCCGCCGTGTCGCTCGCGTCCTCCCCGGTGTCCGGATCCTCGGGAACCACCCATCCCAGCTGAATCCGTGCCGTCATCACCATTTCCTGCGCCTCTTTCAGCGATACATCGAATCTCTCAAGTATTCCGTCATCCTTGACACGCTCTCCGTTCACCGTTGTCCACCCGCCGGCCAGCTCCCAGTCGGCGCATGTGGCGAAATCCTCGAGCGTCTTGACGCCATCCTCCGCCAGGGCTTCGACCATCGACGGCGTCAGGCCATCGAAATTGACCAGACTGTCCTCGACGCCAAGTTCGCGGGCCCGCTCAAGGGCGCGACGGTTCTGCTCATCGATGTAGTCCCGCGCGCGGGCCTGAAGCTCGGTCGCCGTGTCCGTGTCGATACCCTCGATCGCCGTCAGTTCGTCAAGTTCGACATAGGCGACCTCGTCAAGGCTGGAAAAACGTTCGGAAACCAGAAGCTGCGCGAAAAACTCGTCGAGATCCAAAGTCTCCATGAAGAGTTTGGTGCGTTCCTCGAATTCGGCCTGACGGCGCGCCGATTCCTCCTGTTCGGTCATGATGTCAATGTCGAGACTGGTGAGCAGGCTCGCGAGCCTCACATTCTGTCCGCGTCGACCGATGGCGAGCGACAGCTGTTCATCGGGCACCACCACCTCTATGCGCTCGGCCTCCTCGCCCAGAACGACTTTACTGACCTCGGCGGGCTGCAGCGCGTTGACCAGAAACGTCGGGGCGTCCTCATTCCACGGAATGATGTCGATTTTCTCACCCTGAAGTTCGTTGACCACGGCCTGGACACGGCTGCCCCGCATTCCGACACAGGCGCCAACCGGGTCTATGGAACTCTCATATGAGATAACCGCGATCTTCGCGCGGCTTCCCGGATCCCGGGCAACCGCCTTTATCTCGATGATTCCATCGTAGATCTCAGGCACTTCCATCTTGAAGAGTTCGGCCATGAACTCCGGTGCCGTTCGGGACAGGAAAATCTGGGGCCCGCGCGGCTCGCGGCGGACCTCGCGGATGTAACAGCGGATGCGGTCATTGGGACGATAGCCCTCACGGCCGATTTTTTCGTTTCGGCGCAGGATCGCCTCTCCCCGACCCACATCGACGATGACATTGCCGTATTCCTCACGTTTGACGATACCGTTTATGATCGTGCCCGCCCTGTCCTTGAATTCCTCGTACTGTCGATCCCGCTCCGCGTCGCGGATCCTTTGAAGGATGACCTGTTTGGCGGACTGTGTCGCGATCCTGCCCATTTCCACCGGCGGCACCTCATCGACGATCGTGTCTCCCACCTCGGGGCTGTCGAGATATGGCCTCGCCTGCTCAACGGTCAGCTCGGCCTGGAAATTTTCGACCATGTCATCTTCGACGACGGTTCGGACACGGGTGAAGGTTGCCTTGCCTGTCTTTCGGTCAATGGCCACACGGATGTCCATTTCGCTGCCGTAACGGCTTTTCGCGGCCCTCGCGAGGCTTTCCTCCATCGCTTCGATCACCAGTTCGGGCTCTATCATCTTTTCCCGCGCGACCGCTTCGGCGGTCTGCAGAAGCTCCAGCTGGTTTGCGGAAGTGATTGCCATGTCGGTACTCCCAGAACCTCAGTCGGTTCTCTCAATCTCTGTTATCCTTCCCGGCAACTGCGCCGGTTTCGCTCCACGCCCGTCCGACAAGCCGCGGACGAGCCTGTCGGTAAGCACCAGTCTTGCGTTGACCAGCCAGTCGAGTTTCAGTCCGACCGTACCTTCGTCGATGTTGATCAGAACCTCATTCCCGTCGGTTCCCGCGAGCACGCCCCTAAAGCGTTTGCGCCCGTCTATCGGCTCCCGGGTCTCGAGCTTCGCCTCAAAGCCTTCGAAGTCACCGAAGTCCTTCAGCCTGGTCAGCGGTCTATCGATCCCGGGACTTGAGACCTCAAGCGTAAAAGCGCCCTCGATAGGATCCTCGACATCGAGCGCGGCGGAGACGGCATTGGATATCTCGGCGCATTCATCGATCCGGATTCCTCGTTCCGGCCGCTCGGCCATGACCTGCACTGTCTTTTTGCCATCGCCCATGAACCGCACCCGGACGAGTTCGTAGCCCATCGCCTCAATGACCGGGACGATAATGTCGGCAAGCCGCCGCTCAATGGACGCATTTGCAACGAGATCAGGCACAGGTCGCCTTCCAGACACAAAAAAACGGGCCAGCGGGCCCGTCGGCTTTCCCGGTGGAGCCTCGGGGGTGGAAGCCGAAGCGCCGCTTTGATGGGTGGATATAGGAGAACGGCGGGAGTTACGCAAGGCCCATATGTAACGACGGACCACTTTTTGGACACCAGGGCATTCGCGGATTCGATAGAGCGCCGGAACCGGTGTCTGGATTGCCGTCTATCGTCAACGCCTGCCCGACGCGGTCAATTCCGGAGCTCCGGGAACATCGGATCACGGATGGGGGCATTCCCCCAACACCAACTGAACGGAGATCGCGCGGACTGCCGGTCATTGTGTCCCGGAAGAGGGCTGTGCGTCCGACGGCCGTCACCTAAACGGCGGATGGCCTGTCGGTCAGGGGTTTACCGGTTATGATACGAAAGCGATTTAACCGTTCAGCCCATTGACGGAATTCCCGGCGGCGCCCCACGGCGGAGGTTCGATCCAAAGGACCCGAGGCGGATTGTGCCGTAGACGTTGGCGCCTGCTCGACCGGGGTGGAGTCATCGCGACCCGGCCGTCGGATTCCGGCGACAGCCATCCATGACCCGCACCAATTCGGCGCTTATGCCCGGCTCCGAGAGCGCGTGGCCCGCCCCGTCGATGATCTTGAGGTCGGACCGTGGCCAGGCGCGGTGCAGCCGGTGCGCTGACGTTGGGGGGCAGATCATGTCGTAACGGCCCTGAACGATGATCCCCGGAATATGCGCGATCCTGTCGATTCTCCTGATAATCTGGTCCGTCTCCTCAAGGAAACCGGCGTTGCTGAAATAGTGGTTTTCAAGCCGCGCGAAGGCGCGGGAGAATTCCGCCGGGCTTTCGCCACCCCTTCCCCCGTTACCGATCGAGGCGAGCGTATTTTCCCACATAGCCCATGTGCGGGCGTAGCGGGTTTCCAGCGCCAGGTCACCGGAGAACAGCCGCCGTCCGTACGCCGCGATGAGATCCCCGCGTTCCCTCTCCGGAATGGGGTTCACGAAACGCTCCCAAAGTTCCGGCCAGAAGTGCCCGGCTCCACCTCCGTAGAACCAGTCGAGTTCCGCCCCGGTCATCAGGAAAACGCCGCGCAGGACCAGTTTCGTCGCCCGCTCAGGATGGGCTTGGGCGTAGAGCAGCGCCAGCGTCGCGCCCCAACTGCCTCCGAAAATTATCCAGCTCCCGATATCGAGAGCGTCGCGTATCGCCTCGATGTCGCGCACAAGGTGCCATGTGGTGTTCGCCTCAACGCAGGCATGCGGTCGGGAGCGTCCACATCCCCGCTGGTCGAAAAGGACGGTACGATAGAATGAGGGATCGAAGTAACGTCGCATCGTCGGGCTGCAGCCACCGCCCGGCCCCCCATGCAGCACGATCACGGGCACTCCGTCCGGCCTGCCGCATTGCTCAACGTAAATCCGATGCCCGTCTCCCACGTCCAGCATTCTCCGATCAAATGGTTCGACCGGAGGATAGAGGGAACTCCGCGAGCTCGTTTGTCTGTCCGCAAACCTGTCCATATGTGCTGTATATTACGTTTAGGTGTCTGCTACCAAGAGACGAGACGAGTTCACGCCCGGGAGGTTTCCAGATGGCCGACACCGTTGATGCCGACGAGATAGCGAAATTCGAGAGCATGGCTTCCGAGTGGTGGGATCCACACGGGAAATTCAGGCCACTCCATATGCTCAATCCATGCAGGCTGGACTACATCACCTCTCAGATGGCGGTGGAATTCGAACGTGACCTGACGCGGGCACGGCCTTTCGAGGGGCTTCGCGTTCTGGATATCGGCTGCGGAGGCGGGTTGCTGTCCGAGCCGATGGCGCGGCTTGGGGCGAATGTGGTTGGTGCCGACGCATCCGAACGTAACGTCCGGGTGGCGCGGATCCATGCCGAACGACAGGATCTCAGGATTGACTACCGACACACCACGGCGGAGGAACTGTCCACTGCCGGTGAGGAGTTCGATACGGTTCTGAACATGGAGGTGGTCGAACACGTGACCGACCCACAGGCTTACCTAACGGCATGCGCGGATCTTCTGCGGCCGGGTGGGCTGATGGTCTGTTCGACGATCAACAGAAACGCCAAGAGCTTCCTCCTCGCGATTATCGGAGCCGAATACGTGATGCGCTGGTTACCGAAAGGGACACACGACTGGTCCAAATTCCTGACACCGGACGAGCTTATCGGGCAACTTCGTCAGGCGGGGCTGGAAGTGGCCGACCGTAAAGGTTTCGTCTTCAGTCCGGTTTCCTGGTCCTGGACACTTTCCGACCGGGATTTGTCCGTGAATTACGTGACGTCCGGCATCAAGCCTGGCTGAGGTCGGAATGATGCCGCAGGCATAGGCGGACACGAATCGTCCGTATTCGAAGCTCGGACGAATTCATCCCACCGTCCGCTATCGATGGGAGACACCGCGGTCCCGCCCGGATGAAATAACCGGCCGGCTCCGAACGCAGCGGCTGGCGCGGGTCCCCTTTTCATTGCGTTTCCATTTCCTGAGGCGTGAAATGGAGAACGGAAATGGAGGGAAGAAGCGCTTCCCGTCGTCCTTTCGGGCTGTTCGGGGCATTTTCGAGGTTCAAAGCGATGTCTCAGGCCCAAACGCGATAGCCCTGGAAAACAATGCCTCGGCCGAAACGGGCCATATCGGTGCGTCTGGATATCGATCCACTTGAATTCCTCAGAGCGTATGGTTCCTGAAACAACCCGCATCAAATGGTGCCATGTATCAACATGAATGCACGTCGGGCGAAACAGGAACCCGAAAGACCTCCCGTTCCGGCCTCCGCGGGAGCTTGACTGACTTGGTTCAGACCACGTCCGGGGGACCGCATCGATATGCATCGGTTCTCAAAGGTACCCAAACAGACATTTGTCGCTCACGGCCGCCCTTATGAGCCCCGCTCCTGTCAAGCCCTTTCCGCATGACGTGTCACATCGATCCGTCTCCTTTCGGGGGCCGCTTCAGCACCGGCCCGGGGAACGCTCCGGGCCGACGCCCCGAATGACGGCCCGGTCCCAGTCGATGTCGTCGGGACGCGGCCCGGACACCGTAAGGTGACCACGATCGCGCGCTAAGCGCACCTGGACCGGCACGCCGTGAGGGTCTCCGCCGCCCGCATCGGCGACAGCATCGACGGCGACCTTGCCGCCGCGGAGGCAGTGCCACCGTCCGGATGAAGGGTCGCGACAGCCGTGTCTGCGTCACCGCATCTCTTGCGTGAAGATCGCGGCACATTTCGGACGGCGCCTGAACTATCCGAAACATGTGTCATATTTCGGACATGGCAGTGCGGAAGCAAGATACCGGTTTGCGCTCCCGCATCCTCGACCGGGTGGCGGCCGACCCGGATGAGGTCTGGGTCCCCGGCGATTTTGCGGACCTCGGCAATCGCGCCGCCTTCGACAAGACCCTCCAGCGTCTGGTTGCCACCGGCGGTCTGCGCCGCATCGACCGAGGCCTTTACGACCGCCCGCGCACCAACGGGCTCACCGGGCAGACGACCGTGCCCGACTACCGCGCCGTCATCCGCGCCGTCACCCGCCGGGACCAGGCGCGTGCCGTCATCGACGGCATGACCGCAGCCAACGAGCTCGGCCTCACCACCGCGGTGCCGGCGCGCATCGAGGTTCTGGTCGATGCAAGGCTGAAACCGATCAGACTGGGCCGTCAGGAAATTCGTTTCCGATACGCGGCACCCAGCCGCCTCCATTGGGCCAATCGCCCGGCCGTGCGGGTCGTCCAGGCCCTGCACTGGATGCGGGACATGCTGTCCCGAGACGACGAACGGGAACGAATCCGGGCGGCATTGCACCGCATTTTCGCGGATCC
>JAPOUP010000076.1 GCA_026708635.1 Rhodobacter sp. | reverse complement strand
GGCCGAAAATGTTTGCTTAGCTTCAGTCCCTGACCCTGGTAGTTTGACGAGATTGCCGTTCCATACAGACGCTGCGGGCGTTCGGTCATCCGTTCATAGACCAGTCGCCCCACAACCTGTCCGTGCTCGAGAACGAATGGCGTTTCGTGACACCGTACTTCCAGTACGCCCCGTGAACCGCCTCCGCCCGTTCCCGTG
This sequence comes from Rhodobacter sp., assembly GCA_026708635.1. Classification (GTDB taxonomy): domain Bacteria; phylum Pseudomonadota; class Alphaproteobacteria; order Rhodobacterales; family Rhodobacteraceae; genus JAPOUP01. Next base: position 8,920 of record JAPOUP010000076.1, on the reverse strand, counting down.
TGACCGAAGCCCGGATCAAAGAAGCCGGCGTAATGCACCCGGAACTCACCGAACACCGCCAGGTATGGCGCCATCTCGGCCGCGTACTCCGGGGGTATATGCACCGCCTCCTGACTTACGAGGATGTAGAACGCTCCGGGATCGAGAATAATCCTGCCCGCGGACGTGCGGACTTCCTCCCAGTATTCGGAAGCTTCGTATTGTTTGGTCCCGTCCAGATCTATCAGGGCGGCGTGAGGTTTGGCGCGATAGCCGACCAGATCGGAGGAGTCGGGGCGCAGGTCGACGGAGAAACCCAATCCGTTACCGATCACGGGCTTTCCGTCCACGAGCCCTACGGTTCCATGCAGCTCATGAAGCTCACGGTCCGAGAGCTGGGCGCTTCCCTTGCGGAACCGGATCTGGTTCAGTCGCATGCCGGGCCTGACCAACACCGAAAAACTTCGCGGACAAATCTCCGCGAAGAGTCGTCCGGTATATCCTTCGGGGATTCGATCGAATTCCACTCCGCCATCGGTTATGGTCCGTGTCAGCAGGTCCAGACGCCCCGTGGAGGACTTCGCGTTCGCCACCGCATGAATGCCTCGCGGAAGTGAGAGACGTTCCATTAGCGGCGCCACATAGACACATCCCTTTTCGAGCACCGCTCCATCCGACAGGTCAACGCGGTGCATCTCGAATTCCGCCAGCCGTTCGGTAACGTTCTTGCCCGAACCGACAAGAAATGAGGCCCGAACGCGATACGCGATCGAGCCGAGACGCAGATCGAGTGAGGCTGGCTGGAACTGCCCTGGATCAATGGCAATGTCGGCGGCGACTTCGCCGCGCGCGACCATCGCCTCCAGTTCCTGTATTGGAAGAACCCCGGTGCCCGGCATAGCGCCTCCGGAATAACGGTGCCCTTCGTCAGGGCGCGGAAAATCTTTGGTCGGGCTAGCGGGATTTGAACCTGCGACCTTCCGTCCCCCAGACGGATGCGCTACCAGACTGCGCCATAGCCCGACATGGAGGCCTCTCTACCAGACAGTTTTGAGGCATGGCAAGGGTGGCCGGACGGCGGGTCTGGTCTGTCCCTAAGCCCGTTGGTGCCGGATCGTGGGGGATACTCTCTCCGGCATGAACGCTTTCGGGGTGGAAAACAGGCTTTGCCGGAATTGACCCGGATCGGGACGGTCAGTTGTCGGCCCGGTGAGTCCGGCCTTCGTCGGATCGTTTGGAGACGGGGCTCATGCGCTCACGAAGCGCCAGAAGTCTATCGTAGATTCTCAGAAAGGCGCTGAGATCATTCACTTCCACTTTCCCTGCTTGCCGGTCACCGGACCCGGCCACGGCCTGCGGACGGACTTCACCGTTTTCGGATGTGACGGGTGCTGCCGAACGGCTCTCGGCCGGTTCGGGCCTATCCTGGGGCCGGACATCCATGCGCCTGTCCTGCCCGGCCGTTTGTGATCGGGTCGCAGGATCGTCATCGCGGTCCATCTGTCGTTCGGGATCATGTGCCGTCCCGGAGTCATGGTAAGCATTGGCTCTGGCCGGCTCTCCACACGCTCCGGCCTCCGCCATGGTGCCCGAAACAGACGTCATTTCCTCCGGTTCAGCCCCGATTCGGGTGGCCCCGCAGTCCTCTCCGGGCATGTCACCGGTCGGGTGATCGAAGGGCGGCGCCATGGCCGTAACCGAACTTATCCCTTGCTCTCGGAGAATTTTCTGGACACCGCGAATGGTCAGGCCGTCGTCATGAAGAAGTTGCCTGATACCGTCGAGAAGCGCTATATCGGAGGGTCTGTAATACCTCCGCCCGCCCGCCCGCTTTATTGGCCGTACCTGGGAAAATCGACTTTCCCAGAACCGCAGGACATGTGTCGGGACACCAAGCCGATCGGCAACCTCACTGATCGTTCGCAAAGCGTCGCGCGATTTTTCCATTCCACCGGCACTCTAGCGATTGGCGGCCGAGGCAATTCGTCTCTTGACCTGATGTGAGAAGCGGACGCTTAGAACCCGTCGCGGAGAGATCTCCACCTCCACACCTGTCTTCGGATTGCGGCCCACCCTGGCGTTCTTGTCACGCAGCGAGAAAGTGCCGAAAGTGGAGATTTTCACCGACTCCCCTCTGACGAGAGCGTCGGACACGTGATGGAACACACTTTCAACGAGCTGGCTCGCTTCGCTGCGTGACACTCCCAGTTCCCTGACCACCGCCTCGCTCAGGTCCATGCGGGTTAGACTTTTATCACTCATGGGGCCTCCTTGGGTCGATACGTGAAAAACGATTCTCGACACTTCGCAGTCTGCATTGCCGGTTTGCCCATTGGCAAGCGGTATGCGGTATCTTCACCAGCGCAACACCACCGCCCCCCATGCAAGCCCGCCTCCAATCGCTTCCGTAACGACCAGGTCGCCCTTCCGGATCCTGCCATCGTTCACGCCGACCGAAAGGGCTAGGGGAATCGACGCTGCGGAGGTATTCCCGTGGTCCTGGACCGTTACGATCACGTCATCCAGGGAGTGGCCCAACCGCTGGGATGTCGCTTTGATGATACGTAGGTTGGCTTGGTGGGGAACGATCCAGTCGATGTCCCCTTCATTGAGGCCAATTCTGGAGACAGCCGTTCTCGCGGTCGACACCAGCTTCTCAACCGCATGCCGGAAAACCTCCTTACCCTGCATCCTCAGGTGGCCGATGGAACCTGTCGCGACGCCACCGTCCACATAGAGAATGTCGCGGAACCTCCCGTCGGAGTTCAGGTCCATTGAGAGTATGCCGCGGTCATCCGAGTTTCCCTCGCCTTCCCGGCCCTCGATCAGTATCGCGCCGGCACCGTCCCCGAACAGCACGCATGTGGAGCGGTCAGTCCAGTCCATTATGCGGCTGAAGGATTCCGCCCCGATGACCATTACGCGGTTCGCCTGACCGGAGACTATCAGCGCGTTGGCGTTCGCCAACGCGTATATGAATCCCGCGCAGACGGCCTGAACATCGAATGCGAAGCCCCGCGTCATACCAAGCTGCGCCTGGACCATCGTGGCGGCGGACGGAAACGTCAGGTCGGCCGTGGAAGTGGCCAGGACTATCGCATCAACGTCCTGCGCCGAAAGCTCCGCACTTTGCAGTGCGGCCCTCGCGGCCCGGACAGCAAGGTCCGATGTGCCCTGGCCATCGGTGACGAAGTGCCGTCGCTCGATTCCGGTTCGGGAACGGATCCACTCGTCTGTCGTATCCAGGCTGTCCTCAAATTCATGGTTTGGAACCAAACGCTCGGGCAGGTAGTGCCCGACCCCCCGAACGACCGCGCGCCTCGTCATTTGCCGGCACCGTTTCCGGATTGACCATTGGATCGGTCCTGACGCACGGCCGTCGCGGATGCAACCCGCGCGGCCACGCGCTGGCTAAATCTTGACCGGGCAAGGTTGAACGCAAGTTTCACCGCCGCTTCCGTTCCTTTGGCGTCGGCCCCACCGTGGCTTTTCACTACTATGCCGTCCAGGCCTAGAAAAACGCCACCGTTCACCCGTCTTGGATCGATGCGTTTGCTCAGGCGGTTCAGTGAGGTATACGCGATGAGCGCCGCGATTCGGGACAGCGGTGTCGCCGCGAATGCCGACCTGAGGAATTCGCGGATCTGGTCGGCGGTACCTTCGGCCGTTTTGAGTGCTACGTTGCCGGTGAAGCCGTCAGTGACGATGACGTCGACATGTGCCGCGGGAATATCGCCCCCTTCGATGAAGCCAATGTAGTCGAATTCGCCCGCTGGCGCCGCGGCGGCTATCAGATCGTTGGCGATTTTCAGTTCCGCCCGGCCTTTATGCTCCTCTGTTCCGACATTCAGCAGTCCAACTCGGGGCCGGGCCAGTTCGAGCCCGTTGCGGGCGTAGGACGTGCCCATCAACGCGAACTGAAGCAGGTCGTCGCCGTCGGCGCGTATGTCCGCGCCGACATCGAGCATTATGTTGAATCCCTCCTTTTCACGGCGTGGCCAAAGGCATGCGATGGCTGGACGGTTGATTCCGTCGAGTTTGCGTAGGCGCATCATACTGATGGCCATCAGGGCGCCGGTGTTTCCGCAGCTTACGCAGGCTTCCGCCTCACCATTCCGGACGGAATCGATCGCGGACCACATCGACGTGTCCTTGCCGTTGCGCATCACATGCGACGGCTTTGCGTCCATGGTGACGGTTCGGTCGGAATGGCGTACCTTACACAGTCCCGCGAGCGGCTTTCGTCTGGAGACCAGCCCTTCCAGCACGTCCTTTGGCCCATGCAGAATGAATCCGACCCCGTCGGTGTTGCGGGCAAAACGCGCGCAGCCGGAAACCACCGCCGCTGGCCCGCGATCGCCTCCCATTGCATCCACTGAAATCACCGTGCGACTGGCGCGATCTGCGCCTGCATCTTTGGCGGGAATTACTTTGGATGCCAGCATTCGCCCGATGAAGCCGCAAGCGGTCTACGTCAGGTCGTCGTCTTCGATGTCGATCCCGGTGTCGATCGGCACGACCTCCCGGTCCCTGTAATGTCCACAGGCTGGGCATATGTGGTGGGGGCGTCTGAGTTCGCCGCAGTTGGTACATTCAGTCGGATTCGCGGCAATCAGGGCATCGTGGCTGCGACGCATGTTACGGCGTGATCTGGTGACCTTGTTCTGGGGGACAGCCATGTCGTTTCCTTGTCTGCACAGGGCGGCCGTCCAGATGCTTGGTTCGCACGCCATTTACCAAACGCGTTCACGTGAGCGGGTCAAAAACCGGTCCGCCCAGCGTAAGTCTGCAAAATAGCGAGATCAATTCCGTGCGCAAGAGGATTCTATAGAGATGGGTTGATCCGCGCTCCGTGGGGCCGCGGAACACTTATGGTTCGGTGCACGTTTTACCAAGTCAGTCGCTGGTGGCATTTCGCGGTCATGCTGAATCTGTCGGTAACCGAATGACGCGGCCTCCGGTGGCAACCCGCACTGCCCCTTGCCTAACCACCCGCTAACCGAGCCGTCACGGGATCGGTTAGCGGCTTTCATCCACCGGCTTCACCAGGTTCGCGAGTTCGGCGAACGGTTTCGTCGCGTTCGTTGTGGTTTCATCCCGCTGGCCGGCGCTGCCGGGCGCATAGCGGAACTCGAATGGTCCGGTTCCCGGGACCCTGGGATAAATCGGCAAAGCGAGCGCCAGCTCTTCGATCAGTATAGCTCCGATGTCCAGTTCGGCCCTCAACGGCTCGACGCTGTCATCCTCATGCATCTCCGCCTGACCGGCCTGCGGTGACCCGGTGGGATTCGCGACGTACCTCCGTAGAACCGGTTCGTCGATTCGGGTGACAACGGGCTCAAGGGTGACGACACAGTCCTGTGTTACCGTGGCGCCCAACTCCGCTTCCAATCGCCAGTCATGGACCCCCACCTGCCCGATCCAGCCTTTCAGTCTGAGCTTACGCAGTCCGGTAACCCCGAGCAGACCGGCTATCGCGGCGGTTTCGTCGCCGCTGGGTTTCAGGAGGAAACTATGTGACTGTCCGTGTGGAAGTTCGGCCAACCGCAGTAAATTTCTGAATGGAGTGGCTGCCGGCATCGCGGTTTTCCGGTCTTGAACACAGTGGGTCCGTTCTGTAAGCCCGGATACGAGCTAGGCCCGGGCATGGCAAGAGGGATGAAATGGGCGGTATACCAGCTATGCTCAGGGGAGGGATCATCGGTTCCGCGCTGCTTCTGGCGCTTGGCTGCAGCAACATCGACCGAAAGCATGGTTACGTTCCGGCTGAAGAGGCGCTGGATCGGATAAGCGTCGGACTGGATACGAGGCTCTCGGTCGCCGATGCTTTGGGCCGACCGTCGATCTCGGGAATTCTATCGGACAGCGGGTGGTATTATGTCGAGAGTCGTTTCCGTGCATACGGTTTCCGGCAGCGCCTTGAGGTCGACCGTGAAGTCGTCGCGATCACTTTCGACGGAGAAGGCGTGGTTGAGAACATTGAACGGTTCGGTCTTGAGGACGGTCAGGTCGTCGCGTTATCCCGTCGCGTGACCGACAGTAACATCAAGGGTGTGAGTTTCCTGAGGCAGCTGTTCGGAAACATCGGCAACTTCGCCGCCGATCAATTCGTCAACTGATGGATCGGCGCGAGTCGGCGGTCAGCTTTCCCCGGGTTTGAACCTCAACGCGACCCCGTTGATGCAGTACCTAAGCCCTGTGGGCGGCGGCCCGTCGGCGAACACATGCCCGAGATGGGCGTCGCAGCGGCTGCAATGTACTTCCGTGCGTCTTCTGAACAATGAATGGTCGGCTTTCTCGCCAATCCGCCCGGGTTCCTTGGGTTGGTAGAATGAAGGCCACCCGGTACCCGACTCGAATTTATGCGCCTTGTCGAACAGTTCCGCGCCGCAGCAGACACATGTGAATGTCCCCGACCCTTCCGGGAAGTCCTCGTGCGTGCCGGGCCGTTCGGTCGCCTCCTTTCGTGTCACCCTGTAGGCGAGATCATCCAGCTGTTCACGCCATTCCGCATCGGATTTAATGACTTTCCCCATTTTCATGGCCCTTCTCTCGGTATTGTGGTCAACGGATTTCGCCGCGGTTGCGTTGATCCGGCTCCCGGTCGACTCGATGCCCGCCAATCTGGACCATGGCTTAAATGTCCAGATGACGCATGTCGAGTTTGATGTTCGCTTGGTGGCGCCATATTTTCCGGACTGGATCGATGTCCCCGGTACCTGACGCGACGGGACCCAACTGGAGCAATGCCCGGCTGCGTCCCCCCGACCGGCCGGTCACCGCCGGCAGTCTGCGCACGGCTTTCGACGGGAGTCGCGGCGCCACCTTCCAATGCCTGCATCACTTGGCACGCGACACGTTCGCATGAACGCGGGACGAAGATCAGCGTGGTCCAAGCCTTCTCGGGTATAGGTCTCCGGCCGGCAGGGTATGATTGTCGTATGGTTCGCCCTATGGACACCTCATTGATCGACGAAATGTCTCCGTGGCGGCTCCCATGATTCGATGTTCGTGATGGGACGAACTCCATATCGAGCCGGATGTTGTCCCATCGGTGGTTCCCGTCGGTCTGCGGGTGCTTCACGGTAACCTCCAAGACAGTCAGAACCTGGCCAGATCGAGTTTTGTTGGATGTGATGTATCCAACGTTACCGATGTGCTTGGAGAGATCGATCAAGCCACCCGGCCGATCTTGCGGCGGCCAGTCATTCGTCTGCCGATTTCGCGGTGATTTGGTGAACCGCTTCGGCGCCAGGGACATTTGACGTTCCGTCCCCACATCCATAGGCAACGCCAATGGCACGCGCTCCGATCCTCCAGCTTTCCGACGTCACGGTGACGTACGGCGGACAACCGATCGTTCAGGATCTCGATCTCGTCGTCCATCCCGGTGACCGGATTGCGCTCGTGGGGCGTAACGGTTCCGGAAAATCGACATTGATGAGGGTGATGGCGGGGCTCCAAGAGGCTGACCTCGGGGTTTGTTCGATATCCTCGGGTGTATCGGTTGGATATATGGAGCAGGATCCCGATCTGAGCCATTTCGCGACACTTGGCGAGTTCGCGGCGGATGGCTTGGGCCCGGGCGAGGGGTACCGGATCGACAGGGCGATCAAGGGACTGGGCTTCGATAACGACACGCCGGTCGCCTCGGCGTCAGGCGGTGAGCGGAGACGGGCGGCGCTGGCCAGACTCGCCGCCAGGTCACCGGAGTTGATGCTGTTGGATGAACCCACGAACCATCTCGATATCAAAGCGATCACCTGGATGGAGCGTTGGCTCACCGACACCCGTTCGGCCATTGTGCTGATAAGCCATGATCGCGCCTTTCTTCGCTGCCTGACAACAACCACGCTTTGGATCGACCGAGGTAAGGCGCTACGGCGCGATACCGGGATAGAGGGATTCGAGGCCTGGCGGGACAGGATCTGGGAAAGTGAGGATCTCGCCCGCCATAAACTGGACAGAAAGATCAAATCCGAAGCACGGTGGGCGGTGGAGGGAATCAGCGCGCGCCGGAGGCGCAACCAAGGGCGAATGCGCGCCCTTCAGGCAATGCGGAGCGATCGCCGGGCGATGGTTCGCAGGCAGGGTATCGCGGCGCTGGCGGTGGAAACGGGCGGTATGTCCGGAAAGCGGGTCATCGAGGCGCGGGGCATCTCAAAGTCCTACGGTGACAGGAAAATCCTCGAACCGTTCAGTCTTAGGGTCATGCGCGGCGACAGGGTGGCGCTGGTTGGACCGAATGGTGTGGGAAAGACGACGTTGATGAATATGCTGATAGGTCTGGAGAGCCCCGATTCCGGCGACCTTACGCATGGCACGGGAATACAGGCAGCGATATTCGACCAGAACCGGGAACGGCTTGATGCGGATCTGAGTCTGTGGGACACGCTCGCCGGTGATCGCGAGATCGGGCTGCGGGGGCGGTCCGACCAACTGATGGTGCGTGGAAAACCGAGGCATGTTCTCGGTTATCTCAGGGATTTCCTTTTTTCCGAAGCGCAGGCGCGCGCGCCCGTGCGGTCGCTGTCCGGTGGTGAAAAGGCGCGGCTTCTTCTGGCGAAGCTCTTCGCCAGACCGTCAAACCTTCTGGCGCTTGATGAACCGACCAATGATCTTGATCTTGAAACCCTGGATTTACTTCAGGACGTGCTCGGTGATTACTCTGGCACCGTGATCCTGATCAGTCATGATCGGGACTTCATCGATCGTCTGGCCACGACAACCGTGGCCATGGAAGGCGACGGGAGCGCCCGGGTCTATGCCGGTGGTTGGAGCGATTACCGTGCCCTGCGCGATGAAGAGGTTCCGGCAATGCCCGCCGCGGTGAGGAAGCCCGGCGCGTCGCGTCCGCAGTCAAGGAAAGCGTTTAGGGGGCTGGGTTACGCCGATGAGAGACGGCTTGCGGCGCTGCCCGCCGAAATCGAGCGGCTCGAGG
>JAPOUP010000071.1 GCA_026708635.1 Rhodobacter sp. | reverse complement strand
CGGGTCGCCCGCTCAATAAGCCCGTATCGGCGAGGGAGTCATGACCCGAGCCCGGCGAATAGGCGGGGCATCACTCTTTTACCGTGTGAAGTTGCAACGGCCCGGCACCCGCCGGGCTGGAGCGCGGGAAACGGGGATGCCCGGAAAGAAAGAAGACAACCTGACCGCCCGGTGGCTGTGGAACTGGGTCGCGAAAGAACGGAAACGGCAAAAGATCAGCCGTGCCGAGTTCGCCCGTAGCCTAGGCATACGCCGGGAAAGCCTGTACCGGATAGAGGAGGGGCGGACCGGGTCCAACTCCTCCACCCTGCTGGACGCGCTGGACCGGCTGGGCGCCCTCGGGGCCGTGGCCGAGATAGACGGCATGGACTGGCACGGGGCGGTGCTGTCGCTGTCGAAACACGAGACCAGGCGGTACGACGCGCTGGCCGAGGATTCGGAGCTGTCCCGGGCCGGAGTCATACGCCAGCTCGCCGCCGAGGGGCTGCTGGCCAGGCGGACGCCCAGCGCGGCGAGCCAGCGTCCGGGAACGGAACGGATCTCGTTCATGGAAATCGGGTTCTGGTTCAACGAGCCGGAGGACGCCATAGAAATGCGTTCGGTGTCGGAGGGCGAGCGCCTGACCCTTACCGTGGACCGGGTGAACGAGGACATTTTCAACCGGCTGGCGGATATCCTGCGGAGCGAGGGGGCCCGGGTGCCGGAGAGCTGAAACTCACGGCCAGGACCTTGCGGTGACGTCATTCGGGCAATTGGTTTCCGAAGCCATTTCCCGAACGGGACCGGCATAGCCGCCGTGGCCATTCCCGCGCCCGTCCATGGGTTTGGGACGGCGCGGTGACATCCCTGTCGAAGCATCAGACCAAGAAGTATGACGCCATATCCGAGGCCAACAACCTCAAGCGGGAACAGGTGGTGCGGCAACTCGCCGCTGAGGGGCTTGTGGCGCTGGGCAGGCCCAAACCGCAGCCTGAGGACCGGCCTGGAAAACGTCATGTCCATTGAGCCCGGCATCTGGCCCAGCGAAGCGTGCGGGAATATAGAGGTCCGCTCCGTGTCGGAGGGCAAATGCGGCCGGCTCCCGGCTCACGCCGCTTCGGCCGTAATCTCGGTCAGAACGGCATGAAGTGTCGCGGGGTCGTCATTGGACCTCAGCTTCGAACAGACGGACCCATCGCGTAGGGTACGGGAAACCAGGGCCAGCGCCTTTAGATGATCCACTCCGGCTTCAACCGGCGCGAACAGCGCAAAGACCAGATCCACCGGCAGCCGGTCTACGGCATTGAAATCAATCGGCCTTTCAAGACGGATGAACACGCCGATCACGCCGGTCAGTTCGGCCAGCCGAGCATGGGGAAGGGCGATTCCCTTGCCGACTCCAGTGGAGCCGAGAGCCTCGCGGTCGGTCAGCGCACATGTGGCTTCCCGGTTCGAAACCCCATATACCTCCGCCGCTAGATCTCCCAAGACCTGGAAAAGCCTTTTTTTGTTCGAAACCCCGCTGAAGAACCGAGTCGCTCCGGGATCAATGATCGAAGAAAGCTGCATAACTCCCCTGTTCGGTCAGAAGGTCGCACATCGGCGTCTTCATTCGGCGCTGCGCGGGTCAACCCAGCCTATATTTCCGTCGTCCCGGCGGTAAACGACGTTAAGGCCGGAATGGGCGTCGTTGCGAAAGACCAGAACGGGCGCGCCTGCAAGTTCCATCTGCATCACGGCTTCGCCAACGGACAGCGATTGAATCTTCGTCTCCATCTCCGCAACTATGACTGGCTGCAGTGATTCCGGTTCCTTTTCCTCTTCGGTACCCACATCCCGCCCCGTATTCGGGGACTCCAGAACATACGATGAAGCGTCGGACAGTTCCACCGGAGTGGCGCGATCCCGATGATGATCCTTGAGTCGGCGTTTGTAACGGCGCAGCTGTTTGTCCATCCGTTCACTCGCCTGGACAAAGGCGGCATGTATCTCGTGCGCGCGGCCGCGCGCCTGCGCGGTCAGCCCCGTCGATAGATGCACGATCGCCTCGCAGACGAATTCATGCCCTTCCCGCGAAAACGTTACATGAGCGTCTGTGGCCCGTCTGGCGTACTTGCCGACAACCGCTCGAAGTCCGTCACCGACACGGTTCCTGAGGGTCTCACCGATATCGATCTGCCTGCCACTGATCTGAAACTGCATCGGACCTCCCCGTATTCAGTTATCTGGAACTTGCGAACACGCTAAATCGGCCATGAATTGCCGCTCCACGCCCGTGCCCACGATACAAACGGACGGTGGGGTCATTACGACACCGCGCGGGAACGGGAACGGTGATAGGGCTTGGTATCGTCACCATTCTGCCGCATGATCAAAAGCAACGTCAACGCAAAACCAACCCGTCATACCCAGGGTCGGCCCCGGAACGCCTTCACCCTTATGTGATCCTGAATCCAGGTCCAAGGAAGACCCGGCGAACGTTTTCGTCGTTCATAACCTGTTCGGCCGTGCCACTCTTCAGCATCCGGCCGTCGTGCATGATATACGCTCGGTCGACGATTTCGAGAGTCTCGCGCACGTTGTGGTCGGTGATCAACACACCGATACCCTTTGACTTCAGGTCCGACACAAGCCCGCGGATCTCTCCCACGGAAATCGGATCCACGCCGGCGAAAGGCTCGTCAAGCAACATGTATCTCGGTTCGGACGCAAGGCATCTGGCGATTTCGACCCGGCGCCTCTCGCCGCCTGACAGCGACAGGGCCGGCGCGCGCCGCAGGTGGCTGATGGAAAACTCCGACAGCAGCTCTTCCAGCCGGTCATGCCGTCGGATGCTACCCGGCATCGATATCTCGAGGACGGCGAGGATATTCTGTTCGACATTCAGACCGCGGAAAATGGACACGTCCTGCGGCAGATAGCCAATCCCAAGCCTGGCCCGGCGATACATCGGAAAGCCGGTCACGTTGACGCCATCGATCATTACCTGACCGCCTTCGGCACCGACAAGACCCGCGATGACATAGAATGTGGTCGTCTTTCCCGAACCGTTCGGACCCAGAAGGGCGACGACTTCGCCACGCCCCAGATCAAGGCTGATATCCCTGATGATTGTCTTCTTTCGGTAGGTTTTGCGTAGATTGGTGACATGCAGACCGGATCGGCCCACCATGACATCGAATTTCGGAACGGCGGCCATCAGTTTTCGTTCAGACGCAGAGTGGTCCTGACATTCCCTCCAGCCCGCCGCTCTCCGCTGGTGAAATTGTACTCCAGCGTGTCCGCGCTGATGGCGGTGACGCCCTGGATGATCAGCACGTTGCCGCTCATAACGAGCAGACTGTCAGCTACGGAGTAGACCGCCCTATCGGCCTCCGCCGTCTCATCCCCATTCGTGAACGTCACGTTTTCCAGCATATGGATCGACGTTATCCTGCTCTTCTGGGTCGTTGGGTCGACGTCGTATTCAACCCGCACCATGCCGGACATCAGGACCACTGAACCTTGACGGATGATGACATCCCCCGAAAATACGGCGGCGCCATCCTCCTGGTCCAGAACTAGATTCTCGGAGGTGATGCTGATGGGTTCATCTCCGCCAAAATCATTGATTCCAAACGTGGGCTCGGTTCCCTGCGCCAACGCCGACACGCCGGAAAACGCGATCCAGAGCGAAAACGCGAAGATCCTGATGGAAAAATCGGGACTCAAGAAAAACCTCACTTTCCGGGCTCGAATACCATTGTTACGTTGCCGCTGAAAGCCAGAACGTAGTCAGGCCCGTCCTCGTCTTTCCGCGTCATCCGGAAACTGTCCGCAACGATTTGACCGATTGGAGCCGAGATCCGGATAAGCTTGTCCGAGGAAATGTGCGCGGCGTCAAGCGCCAGCCGCATTTCCTCGGCTAACAGCACGACGTCATCCGAGGATTCGATACGCACGCCGCCGACCAGCGTCGCCAGATTTTTTCGAACGTCCAGCTTCAGGTCTTCGGCGTATACGTCAATTCCGCCGCCACCGGGAATATCGATCTCGGCGTGTACCGCGTGGCTACGCAGCCTATCCCAATCGGCGGACTCGGGATCATTGATATCCGGCAGGGCGCTCTCCGCGGTCAGCCTGACCGCCACACCGCCGCCGGTGACGCCGTAATACCTGGGACTGCGGATCACCTGCTGTCCCGCCAGTTCCGCGATATCCGCGTCCAGCTCACGGAATTCCTGCGCGGGGTCGACCAGGCGCGCGATCAGAAAAGTGGTCGAAAGAATCGCAAGCGCCGCCAGTGGCAGCAGGATCTTCAGCCACCCGATCACACGGGAATAGCTGTCGTGGATTACCATATTCTAGACGATTCCAGCCCTCAGACAGTCATGGATATGCAGGATACCCACTGGATTCCGGCTCTCCGCCGGGTCGATTACGAAAAGACAGGTGATCCGGCGTTCGTTCATGATGGCCACCGCCTTTTCGGCGAGCGCGTCGGGTCCGACCGTGCGGGGGCCAACGGTCATGACATCCCGAACCGCTTTCTCGAGCAATCCGGCCATGTGCCTGCGCAAATCACCGTCGGTGACGATGCCGGCCAGTCCGTCGCCCCCATCCGCCCGTACCCCGACAACGCCAAAGCCCTTACGGGTCATAACCAGAAGCGCCTCACCCATCGGCATGTCTCCGGCGACAAGCGGTGGGTCCGTGTGCATCAGGTCCCGAACCCGGGAGAGGCGCGCGCCAAGCCTGCCCCCGGGGTGGAACTCGCGGAAAAGTTCCGGCGTAAACCTTCGATGCTCCATCAATGCGATCGCCAGCGCATCGCCGAGCGCGAGAGCCATCGTGGTGGAGGTCGTCGGTACGACGCCCCTTTCGCAGGCCTCGGGGGCGGGAGGCAGCACCAAGCCCACATCACATTGCTGAAGAAGCGCGCTGGCGGGTTTGCTGGCCACACCGATCAGCGGAATGCCAAAACGACGGGTATATGCGATCAGATCCGCCAGTTCCGGCGTCTCACCCGAGTTCGAGAGCACGAGCGCCACATCCCCCCGCGCCATCATTCCAAGGTCGCCATGGCTCGCTTCGGCGGGATGGACAAAATGAGCCGGCGTGCCCGTGCTGGCAAGCGTTGCGGCGATCTTCCTGGCGATATGCCCCGACTTTCCCATCCCGGAAACGATGACCCGCCCACGCGCCGCCAGTAGCAGATCACCTGCGTTGGCGAAGCTTTCGTCAATCGAACCGGACAAAAGATCGAGCGCCTGCGCCCCACGCCGGATCACTCGCTGCCCGGCACTCAGAAAAGCCTTTCTATCCATCCGCTTCCACCACCATGCCTAGTGGGAAAATATGTCTGTATCCTGCCAACCCGCCAAATCGAGAAGCGCGCGCGCCGGCAGGAATTCAAAGCAGTATCGGGCAAGATGCTCACGGCCTTCCCGACATAGGCGTTCGTCCAGTTTCTCGCGTAGCCTATGCAGATAAAGGACATCCGATGCGGCGTAGTCGATCTGCATCGCCGTAAACCTATCGGCACCCCAGTCGCTCGACTGCTCCTTTTTGGTGATCTCGACCTGCAGGAGATCACCCAGCAAATCCTTTAGGCCATGCCGATCGGAATTCGTGCGGACAAGTCTCGAAGCTATCTTGGTGCAGTAGACGGGGGCCGCGAGCGCTTGGAAGGCGTGGTGGAGGACCGCGATGTCGAAGCGCCCGAAATGGAAGAGTTTTAGTACATCCGGATCGTTGAGGATCACACAAAGATTCGGCGCTTCCCGCCGTCCGGCGTCGATCCGTACGACATGGGCATCGCCGTCGCCGCCGGAAACCTGAACCGCGCACAGCCTGTCGCGATGAATGCGCAGTCCCATGGTCTCGCAGTCCACAGCGACAACCGGCCCAAGTTCCAATCCATCAGGCAAGTCGTTTTCATGGAGGAAATTGGCCATATCCCTGACAGCCGTCCCTTTCGTTTCCCGCCAGCGGATAACGGTTTACGCCTCTCCTGTAAATGTCTCCGCCATCATCGCCGGAGCGCGCCCGCTCCGAACCGCACGGTCTCGATCATCCGGGAGTCCGGCGCATGGCGCGGGAAACGTTGGATGGAGTCGGCGGGACGGCCCCACCTAGCGGCATTCCAGTTTCCCGCGGAATCGCATTCCGGCGCCGCTGACCGGAATCCCGACCGTACCAACCCCGCCATCGAAGGAGCTGACCGCGATACCTGGACCTTACGCCTTTGCCTCGCGGCGGTCCGCATGCATTGGACGATCTTGCGCTCCCCCATTGACGGCGATGTACGCTTCGGTGTCGAAAACCCCCGTACCAAGGCAGGACGGATTCTCCGCGGCGAATCCGTCAACGGCACATCTCCGGTCCGGTCAAAATAGAGTCCCCCATCCGGCGGTCATCGCCTCCATCCACCTCGACAAGGCACGCCACTTCCCGCAGACTGCGCTTACGGTCATCACTCGGGTAGCGGAACATAGCGTATGGCGAAACCGGACATCCTGCAGCTGTCTCCCTTTCCGGCCTGGGACCAACAGGCGCTTGAGGAAGCGTTCACCGTGCACAGCCTGCACGGAACCATTGACGCGGGCGAGATTCCCGACCGTATCGGGCCGAAGATAAGGGGAATGGCGCCAAGGGGCATTCATCGGGTCACACGCCCTATGATCGCGGCATGCCCCAATCTGGAAATCATCGCCGTCTTCGGCGTTGGCTACGATGGTGTGGATCTCGATGCCTGCCGGGAAAACGGCGTTCGGGTAACCAATACACCTGATGTCCTGACCGGAGACGTGGCGGACCTTGGAGTGGCGATGATGCTGGCGCTGTCGCGGCGTATGGTTGCGGCGGAACGCTGGGTCAAAAGCGGCGACTGGATCCGGCACGGCGCGTTCGCGCTGTCCCACAGAGTTCACGGTCAGCGCGCGGGCGTCCTCGGGCTTGGCAGGATTGGCATGGCGGTGGCCCGCCGCCTCGCCGGATTTGACATGCGGATCGCCTATTCAGACCTGTCTCCCCGCGCGGACACGACGGATTGGGAGTTCGTGCCCGATACGGAGGAACTCGCCGCGAGGTCAGATTTTCTGTTCGTGACACTGGCGGCCACCGCGGACACGCACCACATCGTAAACGCGGGGGTTCTTTCCGCGCTTGGCCCGGAAGGTATGGTCATCAACATATCACGGGCCGCCAACGTCGACGAGCGGGCGTTACTTGACGCACTTGAGTCAGGTACGGTTGGCGGTGCGGCGCTGGATGTGTTTGAGGGTGAGCCAAGCATCAATCCCAGATTTCTGAAGCTTGACAACGTACTATTGCAGCCACATCACGCAAGTGGGACTTTTCAGACGCGCCGCGCGATGGGGAAACTGATGATCGAGAACCTCAAGGCCCATTTCGACGGCCGCCCGCTTCCGTCTCCGGTGCTGGAGCCCTGACTCCGTTTGGCCGTCCCGCGCGCGCCGAAGGACCCGCTCACCAAGGAACGGATTTAACTGGCATGAACGGAACGGCGTTCTCACCGCCGGCCCACCCGATTGACGCACTTCATTCATTCACCCCCGCGATGACGGAGACGGTTGGGCGGGCCACGGCCCGCATGACCTACATGAACTCCGGAATATGGCATTCCGGACATCGGTGCCGCCATCCCGAGCCATAAGGTCCATGGACGTTTCGCCTGCCCGGTCGGACCATGACATTCACTTGATCGGAGCCCAATGGACAATCGCCATCGTTGGTGGCGGGTAGACCGATAAATCGAGACTCACCGCCCTGGAGGAAATTATATTCACCAGTACATGCGGATGGCAGCGGGAATTTACCACTGGAAGCCGATCGCACCTATCAAATCACTGAACCCGGGGGAGGAGAGGCTACCGGTCCTGTATGGTACCTTGAGGACAGAAGCCTAATTTATTCATTATTTCGGATACCTACATTAAATCGATCATATCAGTGCCGCGGGGTTGAAATTTAAGGTCGGTGGTTTAGATTAACTACCACCTAACCAGTTCACCGACCGGGATCCGCTGCCTGAATGACATCAATCGAACTGTTTGAACCAATTGGTCACGAGTCTGTCGCGGACTCCGTAATCGGTCAGATCGAAAAGATGATCGCCGCCGGCATTCTCAAGGAAGGCCGCAGGTTACCCGCGGAGCGCAATCTCGCCGAAGCGCTTGGCGTGTCGCGCCCGAAGCTGCGCGAGGCGCTTCAGTCGCTTGAAGGGCGCGGATTGGTCCAGACAAGGCATGGTGAAGGGACATTCATCGCGCCATTGACCGGCAGGGCGATGCTACCGGCGCTTCAGGCGCTTTACGGGAGACATGAACCGGCGTTTTTCGACTATCTTGAATACCGTCGCGCACAGGAGGAGTTCGCCGCGCGTTTGGCGGCGGAGCGCGCGACCCGAGCCGACAGGGCCCGCCTGCGGGAAATTCTGGGCGATCTCGAGATCGCATGGAAAGAGAATAACATGGAAAAATCCAGCGAGGCGGATTTTCAGCTCCACTCGGCCATTGTCGACGCCAGCCAAAACGCCACGCTGATCCACATGATGGCATCGATCTACGATGTGGCCCGTCAGCGGCTGTTCCATAACCGTGACTTCCTCCGCACGATCGACGGAACCGGAGCGCAGCTTCTGGCGCAGCATAAAGACATCGGCGAGGCGATTCTGGAGGCTGATCCGGCACGCGCGTCAACGGCAGCCGTCACGCATATCGACTTTGTCCTTAAGTCGTTCCGTAACTGGATCGAACAGAACCGCCGTGAAGTCCTGTCCGAAAAGCGTCGTATACTTTCATAACGGCCACCCCGACCGTCGTTAGGATTCAGTCCAGGCATTCGGCGGCCTCCATGCCGGCACTGCCTAAATTGCGGCTCGACGGCAAAGTGCGTGGCCACGGATCAAGCGGGCGGCGAAGCGGGCGGCCGGGAAAGTTCTCGCTTCGGGACGCCGGCTTCGGGACGCCGGGTAGCTCCAGCCAGCTCTTGTTCACCGCTACCCCTCGCCAACCAGCGGGCCGCGGACCTCGCTGTACTGGCGGGGAGAATGGCGCCCGGGGACCGTTGCGATCCGGCTTCCCGCCGGGCGCCCGGCGGATCAGCTGAAATCCAGCATGTCAGCGAAGCGTTACGCAATGACCGAACGCGGTCACCGAGTTTGGGGAAGGCGGACAAGAACCTTTCCATCCTCGATTTTAACCGGA